>JAABTM010000485.1 GCA_011389855.1 Desulfobacteraceae bacterium | reverse complement strand
CACCTTCCGGGCGATGGCCATCAGCGCCGTGGCCAGGACGATGTTGACGTGGATGATGTCGTCCCGGAGATAGAGGGTGATGTTCTGGAAGATTTCAATGGCGATGAGCACCGCCATGAAGGCGCCGAAGGTGGTGAAGATGTCGCTGATGTTGAGGAGGAAATAGGGTTCCACCTGGAGGCGCTGATAGAGCACCCAGACGATGTCCCCGATGCCCCAGAGGATGATCAGCACCATGAGCACCGCCATGATGCGCACAGCGAACCGGATCACCTTGTGGAGAAAACAGATCAGGGGGTCTTCGGTCCGCACCCGGCACTCGGATGCGAGGCCGGTTTTTTCGGCGCGGAGGTCTTTTTCGTTGAGTTCGTCGGTCATAAGGTCCGTTGTCTTTCGTCGAAATCATTGCGTCTTGTTTAAAATAATAGGATACTGGAGATGATCGTGGATTTCAAGGGCGATAGCCCGGCCTTTCCGCAATTAGACCCAACTCGCAACTCGCAACCCGAAACCCGCAACCCCTAGATATAAGGAGCCGCCATGGAAAAACAGATCCTGCTGGCCCTGGACGATTCGCTTCATTCCAAACACGCCGTGCAATACGCGGCCCGGATGGCCGCCAAGGTCGCGGACCTCAAGTTCACCCTGCTCTCGGTACAGCCGACGGTCTCCCTCTTTTTGGCAGACGAGGCCAAAAAGGACGCCCGGGCCCGGGCCGCCCTGGAGAAGATGAAGGCCAAAAACGCGGAAAAGGCCCTCACCGTCCTGGAGGGATACAAGACCCTGCTGACGGATGCGGGCATCGACGCGTCGCGCATCGAGGTGAAAACCCGGACCAAAAAGCTGGGGCTGGCCAGGGACATCATCGAGGTCGCCGAGGACGGCCGGTACGACGCCATCGTGGTGGGCCGGCGGGGCGTCTCCAAGCTCCAGGAGATGTTTTCCGGCAGCGTCACCACCAACCTGCTGGAGCACTCCCGGGTCATCCCGGTCTGGGTGGTGGACGGCGTGGTGGAGAGCGACCGCATCATGGTGGCCGTGGACGGCTCCGAAAGCGCCCTCCGGGCCGTGGACCACCTCAGCTTCGTTTTCGCCAAATCCCCGGACGTCGCCTTCACCCTGGTCCATGTGGCGCCCAAGCTCAAGGATTACTGCGAGATCGATTTCGGCGATGATGCCAAAGAACTGGAGGAGGTGATCGTCCAGGGCGACAAGCGGTGCGTGGAGAGTTTCATGGTCCACGCCTACGCCAAATTCACGGCCGCCGGCATCGGAAAAGACCGGGTCGAGATCCGGGAGCTGCCCGGCGGCCTCAGCGCCGGCAAGGCCCTCCAGGCCGAAGCCGAACGGGGCGACTACGGCACGGTGGTCTTCGGCCGCCGGGGCGTCAACAAGGCCTTTTTCATGGGCAGCGTCTCCAACTACCTCGTCAACAAATTGTCCAACCGCGCCTTATGGCTGATATCCTGAAAGAAAGCACCGTATGCTGACCCAACGCGAGATCCTGTCTACCCTGGAGATGCTCCAGAGCGAGCACCTCGATGTCCGCACCGTCACCCTCGGCATCAACCTCTTCGACTGCGCCAGCCACGACCCGGAGCAACTCCGGGAAAACGTCCGGAACCGGATCACGCAGGTCGCCGGGGAACTGGTGGCGGTCTGCAACGAAGTCGGCGACAAATACGGCATCCCCGTGGTCAACAAGCGGATCGCCGTGAGCCCGGCCGCGGCCTTCGGCGCGGCTCATTCCCCCGAAGACCTGGTGGCGGTGGCCGAAACCATGGATGCCGCCGCCGCATCGGTCAACGTCGATTTCATCGGCGGCTTTTCCGCCCTGGTGGAAAAGGGGATGGCCCGGGGCGACCGGTCCCTCATCGAGGCGATCCCCGAGGCCATGGCCCGCACCGACCGGGTTTGCGCCTCGGTCAACGTGGCCTCCTCCCGGGCCGGCATCAACATGGACGCCGTGAGCCTCATGGGCAAGACCCTCAAGCGGACGGCCGGCCTCACCGCCCAGCGGGACGGCATCGGCTGCGCCAAGCTCTGCGTCTTCGCCAATATCCCCCAGGACATCCCTTTCATGGCCGGGGCCTACCTGGGCATCGGCGAGGCGGACGCGGTTATCAACGTCGGCGTTTCCGGCCCCGGCGTGGTGAAAAACGCCATCGACCGGGCCCTGGAGGCCCATCCCGACATGGATTTGGGCCGGATCTCCGAATTGATCAAGCGGACCGCCTACAAGGTGACCCGGGTGGGGGAACTCATCGGCCGGGAGGTGGCCGAGCGGCTGGGCATCGCCTTCGGCGTGGTGGACCTCTCCCTGGCCCCCACCCCCAACGTGGGGGATTCGGTGGGCGAGATCTTCCAGAGCCTGGGGCTCAAGGCCATCGGCGTGCCCGGCACCACGGCGGCCCTGGCGCTGCTCAACGACGCGGTGAAAAAGGGCGGGGCCTTCGCCTCCTCCCACGTGGGAGGGCTGAGCGGGGCCTTCATTCCGGTGAGCGAGGATTTAAACATCTCCGAAGCGGCGGCGGGCGGGCATCTCTCCCTGGAAAAACTGGAGGCCATCACCAGCGTCTGTTCCGTGGGGCTCGACATGGTGGCCCTCCCCGGCGACACCTCCGAGGACACCCTGGCGGCCATCATCGCCGACGAGATGGCCATCGGCGTCATCAACAAAAAGACCACGGCCACCCGGCTCATCCCCGTTCCGGGCAAGAAGGCCGGCGAAAACGCCTATTTCGGCGGCCTCCTGGGCCAGTCGGTGATCATGCCGGTCAACAACGCCACCGGCGACAACCGCTTCATCCGCCTCGGCGGACGGATGCCGGCGCCGATTCACAGTTTGAACAACTGAAAGGCCCGGCCCATCGTCATGCGGATTCCCACCCGAGAAGAATGCGACCGCCTCATCCGGGAGATGGCCATGATGGAGCACATCGTCTCCCACTCCCGGCTGGTGTGCCGGGTGGCGCTGCTGCTGACGGACCACCTGCTGGCCCGGCGGTCGGATCT
>JAABTM010000020.1 GCA_011389855.1 Desulfobacteraceae bacterium | reverse complement strand
CAGGCAGCGGCATTGGGAGCTGGAAGGACTGGAAGGATCGCACGGGGAAAGCGGCCCTGTTTTCGGCGATCCTAATCGCGATCATAGGCGTCGCCGTTTTGATGACGGCGGGCGCCTGCTGGGCGGGACAGAATCTTATCTTCATCGTGGACGCTTCGGCGAGCATGTCCGGCCCCTTGGGCGGGGATTCCAAAATCGGGGCCGTCCGGGAGGCCCTGATCGATGCGGTCAAAACCCTCCCCGGGGACGTCGATGCGGGCCTCATGGTTTTCGGCGGGCGGCGCAAGGGGGATTGCGACGATGTGGCGACGGCGCTGCCGGTGGGCAAACACGATGTCCGGACCTTCGCGAAGAAGCTGGCCGCCGTCTCCCCCACGGGCATGACGCCCCTGGCGGCGGCCCTGGCCCAACTCCGGCAAAAGGTGAAAGGATTCCGGGATCCCACCACCGCCGTCATCGTGGCGGACGGCCAGGAGACCTGCCTGGGCGATCCCTGCGAGGAGGCCCGGCGTCTCAAGCGGATCTACCGGTCCCTGGTGATCCACGTGGTCGGGCTGGAGGTCCCCCTCTCCGAAGAGACCCGCATGGTCTGCATCTCCGGGAACACCGGCGGCCGGTACCATCGGGTGACGGACAAAGGCGAGCTGAAGGCGGCCCTGGCCGGGGCGGCGACCTCAGAAATGGCGATCCCGACCCCGGCCGAAGCCCCGGCGGACATCGCCCCCCCGACGGCTGGCGCCGATTCAACGGAAGAGTTGCCGACCGTGGAACCGGCCGAGCCGGAACCGGCGGTGGAAACGGAAC
Source organism: Desulfobacteraceae bacterium (assembly GCA_011389855.1). Classification (GTDB taxonomy): domain Bacteria; phylum Desulfobacterota; class Desulfobacteria; order Desulfobacterales; family JAABSP01; genus JAABTD01. The sequence goes on along the minus strand of JAABTM010000020.1, from coordinate 34,668 downwards.
TCCCAAAACCGGCCGAGCCGGAAGAGGTTTTCGCCGAACCGGCTGCCGCGCCGACCATCAAACGGAAGGCGCCGGAGAAACAATTCAAGAGCCCGCCGGCGGAGCCGGTGCGGAAAATCCGGGTGCGGGTCCGGCGGGGACGGGTCCGGGCCGGGCCCTCCCTGTCTTCGGAAATCCTCTTTCGGGTCGACAAGGGGGCCCGGATGTCCGTTCTGGGGGTCCGGGGCGACTGGAACCACGTCATGGACGACAAGGGGCGGTCCGGCTGGGCCCACTACAGCCTCTTTTCCCCCCATCTCAAACCGGCGGCCCGGAAACCCAGGCCTGTTCCGCGGATACTGAATATCGGCATCGAGACGATGGCCGACGAGACCCGGGTGATCTTCGAACTGACCCGGCCGATGCGACCTAATGTGTCGTTTATAAGCCGAAAAGGGCCGACGGTGGTCTGCGATTTTCCGGGGGCCCGGGCCGGCTTCGACGTTTCGGCGAAGATGCCGGAAACGCCCGCCGGTTCCATACGGAAAATGCGCGCCGAGCCGAACCGGCCTTCCGGGTTCCGGGCGACGATGACCCTGGCGCCCGGTCAATCCTATCGATTGCAGCATTTCTTCCTCGAAAAAGATCTCCGGTACCTGATGATCATCCGACCCGCGGCCCCGCCGGGGCCGGCGGCCGCTGAAACGGATCCGATAAACCGTGTGGAAAAGGGACAGGAATGATGAAATCTCTCCCGTTGATCAGCTGCGTCATCGACACCATCAACGAATGGGCGGGACACATCGTGGCCTGGGCGACCTTTCTGGTGGTTCTGGTGGTCTTCATCGACGTGGTCATGCGATATGCGTTCAATACCAGTTTCGTTTTCGTCCAGGAGCTGGAATGGCATATGTTCGCGTTCATCTTCCTCATGGGCGCCGGCTACACCCTGTTGAAGGACGGCCACGTTCGGGTGGACATCTTTTATCAGCGGATGAGCGACAAAGCCCAGGCCTGGGTCAATCTGATCGGCGTTCTCCTGTTTCTTCTCCCCGGCTGCTACATGATCATGGCCACCTCCTGGGGGTTCGTCTACAACGCGTGGTCGATCATGGAGGGCTCACCGGACCCCGGCGGCATCCCGCTGCGGTTCATCGTTAAAGGATTCATCCCAGCCGGATTCGTTCTCATCACCCTCCAGGGCATCGCGCTGGGAATCCGGAGCCTGCTGACCCTGACCCAAAAAAAAGCGATTGTTTACCCCGTCGTCATCGGGGCGGCGGTCGTCGGGTTTCTGGTGTTCCGCAGCGTAACGAGCTGGACCGGGGCGGGACTGGAAGGGCTTCCCCCCTGGTTCATCGATTATCTTCCCGGATGGATGTTTCTGGCCCTGACGGTTCTGCTCATGTTCGGCTTTCCGGTCACCTTCACCCTGATGGGAACGGCTCTGTTTTTCGGCCTTCTCGGCTTCGGATGGGGGTTTTTCAACCTGCTGCCCCTCCGGATCTGGGGCGTCATGACCAACGTCACCCTCCTGGCGGTGCCGCTTTTTGTCTTCATGGGGGTCATGCTCGAGCGCTCGGGGCTGGCCGAAGAACTGCTGGATACCATGGGCATGCTTTTCGGGCGATTGCGCGGCGGGCTGGCCATTTCCGTCGTGGTGGTGGGCGCGCTCCTGGGCGCCTCCACCGGGATTGTGGGCGCCACCGTGGTCACTATGGGACTTTTGGCGGTGCCCACCATGCTCAAGCGGGGGTACCATCCCGAACTGGCCACGGGCACGGTGGCGGCCTCGGGAACGTTGGGGCAGATCATCCCCCCGAGCATCGTCCTGGTGCTCATCGGCGACATTGTGGGGGTCTCGGTCGGCGACCTCTTCATGGGCGCGGTCTTTCCGGGGCTGGTACTGGTGGGCCTCTATATCCTTTACATCCTCATTGCGTCCATCATCTGGCCGGACAGGGCGCCGGCCATTCCAAAGGGAGAACTGGCCATGGGCGGCGGGTCGCTCATCTGGCGGGTTCTCGTAGCCATGTTTCCGCCCCTGTTTCTGATGGTGGCGGTACTCGGTTCCATCTTCGCCGGCGTGGCGTCGCCGACGGAAGCCGCCGCCGTGGGGGCAGTGGGCGCCACGGCGCTGACCATCGCCAACAAGCGGTTTACACTGAAGATCCTCAACGACGTCATGCACGCCACAATGCAGCTCACCTGCATGGTCTTTATCATTCTGGTGGGGGCCGCCGCCTTCGGTCTGGTCTTCCGGGGCATGGGCGGCGACGAACTGGTGCGCCATTTTCTGGGGGGCATCGCCGAAACCCACGGGAAATGGTTCGTGCTGGCGGTGGTCATGGGGTTGATTTTCGTTATCGGGTTTTTCCTCGACTTCATCGAGATCACCTTCATCCACGTCCCGGTGCTGGCGCCCATCATGATCGAGTTCGGCTTCGACCCGGCCTGGTTCTGCATCCTCATCGCCGTCAACCTCCAGACCTCGTTCATGACGCCGCCCTTCGGGTTTTCACTTTTTTACCTCAAGGCGGTCACCCCGCCGGAGATCACCACCGGCGAAATCTATCGGGGCATTATTCCGTTCGTTTTGTTTCAGCTCATCGGCCTGTTGATCGTGGTCTTTTTCCCCATCCTGGTGACGTGGCTGCCCAAAGTCGTTTTCGGGAATTGAGGCGCGGTGAAAAGATGGAATTCATTTGACAAACTGAATAATGTTTATTAATTATTGGGCGCTTGGTCAAGAAACCCTCAACCTTAAGCAGGAAAGGAGACGGCGAGTATGCAACGACGTGAGTTTCTGAAGAAAACAGGGGCGGCGACCGCCGCGGCCGTGGCCGGCGGCGCCATTGCCGCGCCGGCCGTGCTGGCGCAGAAGAAATACCGTTGGAAGATGGTAACGACCTGGCCGCCCAATCTCCCCGTGCTCCAGACCGGCGCGGAACGATTCGCCAAACGGGTGAGCGAGGTGAGCGAGGGACGGCTTACCATCCAGGTCTTTGCCGCGGGTGAGTTGGTGCCCGGCCTGGGCGTCTTCGACGCGGTGTCTCAGGGCACCGTGGAGGCGGGCAGCGGCGCCGCGTATTATTGGGCGGGCAAGGCGCCGGCGGCCCAGTGGTTTTCCTCCGTTCCCTTCGGGTTGAACGCCCAGGGCATCAACGCCTGGTTTTACGGCGGCGGCGGCCTGGAACTCTGGGAGGAGGTGTACGCCCCCTTCAACGTGGTCCCCCGGCCCCAGGGCAACACCGGCGTACAGATGGGCGGCTGGTTCCGCAAAAAGATGGAAACACTGGGTGATTTCAAGGGATTGAAGATGCGCATTCCTGGCCTGGGCGGCAAGGTCATCGCCAAAGCCGGCGGCACCGTGGTGCTGTTGGCCGGCGGCGAAATCTTCACCTCCCTGGAACGCGGCGTGCTCGACGCCACCGAGTGGGTGGGGCCCTTGCACGACCTGCGGATGGGCTTTTACAAAGCCGCTCCCTACTATTACTACCCGGGCTGGCACGAGCCGGGCACCTGCCTGGAGGTCATTTTCAACAAGAAGGCTTACGAGTCTCTTCCCAAAGACCTTCAGTTGATTATCGACGCCGTGGCCATGGAGACCAATCTGTGGAGCCTTTCCCAGTTCGAGGCCGGAAACGGCGCGGCCCTCCAGGAACTGATATCCAAGCACAAGGTGGAGCTGATCCGTTTTCCCGAGCCGATGATGGACGAGCTTCGCAAGTTGTCCATGGAGACCCTGGAGGAGGAGGCGGATAAGGACAAGGAATCCCGCAAGGTGCATGAAGCCTTCAAGAAGTTCAAGGAACAGGTGGGCGTCTGGGGATCGGTCTCGGAAAACGCCTACTACAACGTGATCGCGGACAAGTATTCCCTCAAAGGGTAGCTGCCGGTTGACAGGGATCCAATGGATGCCTTTCCCCCGGTTTGCGAAAACCGCCCTCATGCGCGTCGTGGGGGCTTTTTTTATCCCCGGCGGTCGGACTTATGACGATGCAGGTTGCCTTTAAAAGCGATGCCGGCAAACGGCGGAAAAACAATGAGGACGCCGTCCTGGTGGACGCCAAACGGGCCATTTTCATCGTCGCCGACGGCATGGGCGGCTCACGTGCCGGGGAGATGGCCAGCCGGATGGCGGTGGAGATCACCTACGATCATCTTATCAGCGCCGTCACGCCGGAAACCCCGCTGCCCGATGTGGAAGCCGCGATGAAAACTGCGGTCCATCGGGTCCACGACACCATCAAGTTCAGCACCCAGAACAATCCGGCCCTGTCCGGCATGGGGACGACCCTGGTCATGGCCATGGTCATCAACAACCTCGCCGTCATCTGCCATGCCGGCGACAGTCGGGCCTACCTCATCCGAAAGGGGATCCGCCAGATCACCCGAGACCATTCCAGGGGCGCCCAGATGGTGGCGGAGGAGGGGGTCGCCGCGGAAGACGTCCCCAAAAAGGCGTGGCATGCCCTGATCCAGGCCATCGGCAAATCCGAGACGATCCAGCCGGAGGTCAACCGGTTGAACCTCAAACCCGTGGACATCCTTCTCCTGTGTACCGACGGCCTGACGGATATGGTCTCCGACGAGGACATCGCGGGCATCGTCGTCCCCCGGCGGGAAGACCTGCTCGAGAAGACGGTGGACGGGCTCGTGTCCAGGGCCCTGGAAAATGGCGGAATCGACAATGTGTCGGTGGTGCTGGTCCGCCATGAAGACGCCGGATCCTTTTTCCTCCGAACCCCCATTCCCCTCTGATCCACCGATTGGGCCGTTGTCCCCGATGCGGATCAATCTCCATCCTTTTTCCGGATTGACTCCCCTTTTCAAGTGTAATACGTTGATCCCAGTAGCGGTCAAGCGTTAAGAATACAGCGCATTAAGACCCTAAACCCAGAGGATGCAAAGGGGACAGACCATGCCGGAACTTCCCGATGTAGAAGTGTTCAAACAATATTTCGACGTCACCGCCCTCCACAAGGAGATCCGAAAGGTGGAGGTCTACCCGGCTCAGGTGCTCAAGGGCATCACCGAGAAAGAGCTGAAACTCAACCACCAGGGACGGCGATTCACCGGCTCCCGGCGACACGGCAAGTACCTCTTCGTCCATGTGGACGACGACAGTTGCCTGGTGTTTCATTTCGGCATGACCGGCTACCTGAAATACTTCAAGAATTGCAACAAGCAGCCCCATTTCGACCGAGCCCAGTTCTCCTTCACCAACGGCTACCATCTCGCCTATGTCTCCAAACGGATGCTGGGACGGATCGAACCGACCCGAAGCGTCGACCGGTTCATCCGGAAAAAGGGGCTGGGGCCCGACGCCCTGGACGAAGACTTCGATTTCAGCGCCTTTAAAGATATTTTCGCCGGCAGCCAGGCCATGGTCAAGACCGCCCTCATGGACCAGGAAAAAATGGCCGGCGTCGGCAACGTCTACGCCGACGAAATCCTCTTCCATGCCGGCATCCGCCCCAAGCGCCAGATGAAGGATCTGGACGATGCCCGCTTCGAAACCCTTTTCGACAAGATGAAAACGGTCCTCCGGACGGCCATCGACCGCCGGGCCGATGTGAACCAGTTTCCCGACGATTACCTGCTTCCCCACCGCGACACGGACGACGCCTGCCCCAAATGCGGCGGCGCCATCAAGCAGATCAAAATCTCCGACCGGTCGGCCTATTACTGCCCCGACTGCCAGAAGTGACCTGCCCCGGGGGAGCGGCGTTGGGACTGATTCTTTGGGGCGGGATGGGGTGAACAGGGGAGGGGACTGCAATAAAAGAGAGGTGGAGCAGAACCCTCTAACGGGTTCCGAAGCGGAAAATACACACTTGACGTTATTTACCGCCGGCGCTCTTCTCGCCTAAAATACCTCCACGTCCGAAAAAAGTGCGAATCGAAACGGACAAAACAAAAGGAGGTATTTTGACGACATTTGGAAAAAAGAAGCTGGCGATCGGGGGGTGCATCGTTCTGGGCGTCTTTCTGGCGGCGGGGCTTCACGCCTATGCCGGGAAAGACGCGTCCATGCACCCGGAAAAGACAATCCACGATACGTACATCCCCGTGGTCACGCCTGATTTTGAAACGATCATGAAAAAGGACGTGGCTGAAAAAGACAAGTTCATGGAGCGGCATGAGGAACTTCTGACCCGACGGTACGACCTCAGCGACCGCCCGGCCGACGGCGTTCTGATGTCCGCCGGACGGAAACCGGTCCAGGCCGGGGTCCGGGTCAAGCTCCCGGAGAAGATGACCTGGGAGAAGCTGGCGAAGATGGATCCCATGAAGATGAAGGAAAATGGGCTGTTTCCCAAGGGCTTTCTGCCCCTTCCCCACGCCAAGCACGAAACCGGCGGGCAGGTCATTCCGCAGTTTCACATCGATGAGATCATGAAGCTCGAAAAGCGAAACCTGAAACGGTTCGACGTCGAGTTCGATCTTCCCGATCACCTCCTGCCGGAATTTCCGCCGCCGATCTTCCTGACGACCCGTCCCGAGCTGGGCGACGTGTCCCAGGGAAAGCTCCTTTCCATCAAAAACTACTACGACATCATGCACGGCATCCTGACGCCGGTCCAGATGGAAGGACTGCGCCTCCTCCTGACGCCGTTTCCCCAACAGCAGTTCAACCAGACTCACGACCGAAAGGTCGAAGAGCCGTCCCTCGGCATTTCCTGCCTGGATTGCCACGCCAACGGCCACACCAACGGCGCGTTCCATCTCAACCCCGACACCCGGCCCCACACGGCCAGGCTGCGGCTGGACACGGTGAGCCTTCGGGGCCTGTACAACCAGCAGATCCACGGCTCCAAACGGTCCCTGCGCTCCGTGGAGGACTTCACGGAATTTGAACAGCGGACCGCCTATTTCGACGGCGACCATGTGACGGCGGCCAAAAAGGGCGTCAATCTGCCCAACCGGTCCAGCCAGGTCTCCATGATGGCCCAGATGCAGAACCTGCTCGACTTTCCGCCGGCGCCCAAGCTGAACCGGCTGGGCAAACTCGATCCCGACAAGGCCACTGAAGAAGAGATGATGGGCCAGGATGTCTTTTTCGGCAAAGGGCAGTGCGCGGAATGCCATCCGGCCCCGTTCTACCTGGACGACAAGATGCACGACCTGAAGGTGGAACGGTTCTACAAGCCCCAGATGATCAACGGCCAGTGGATCCACGCCGAAGGCGCCATCAAGACCTTCACCCTCCGGGGAATCAAAGATTCGCCGCCATTCATGCACGATGGCCGCTGCCTGACCCTGGAAGATACGGTCGAATTTTTCAACCTGGTTCTGGAACTGGATCTGGAACAGAAAGAAAAGACGGCCCTGGTCGCTTTCATGCGACAGTTATAGAAGATTCTCCGGTTCCCACCGGCGCAAGGCCCTTGGCTGGACGCCCTCTGCGCCTTTTCCCCCATAATCCCCCTCCTCATCCGAACCCTTCGTCCCCGATTTGGGGGGCGAAGGGTTATCTTTTTTCGAGGCCATACGGGGTTGCGGATTGACAGAAAAATACCGAATGGTATATTCGAGGCCGAAGAATTGGAGAAAAACCTGTTTTCGATCCGGAAAGAAAGGAGCGCCCCCAGCATGAGCATCCTGTTTCAAACGAGCGACATCAACGGCATGACCCTGCCCAATCGGTTCATCCGGTCGGCGACCTGGGAGGGAATGGCCGCGGAGCGGGAAGGAGCGGCGTAACCGGCCATGAACATCATTCTATTCGCGGCGCTGGTTTACGGGGTTCTCTCTATACTTTTCACTTACCTGGTCCACGCCCAACCCCGGCGGCCGGTAAAGGAATCCCCCGACTGGGGTTCGGTCACCGATGTCGCCATTCCGGCGGTGGACGGCGGCTTTCTGGAAGTCTGGCGCATCGAACCGGACGGGCCATCCAAGGGCATCGTGGTGCTGGCCCACGGCTGGAGCCGAAACCGCGACCGAATGGTCAACCGGGCCCGGATGTTCGGCGCGTGGGGATACACCACGGTCATCCACAGCGCCCGGGACCATGGCGGTTCCTCCCGGCGCCGGATGATGAACGCCTTCAGATTCGGCGAAGACATCGAGACGGTGCTGAAATGGGTGGGCGAACCGGTGCTGCTCTACGGCCACTCCGCCGGATCGGCCGGCGCCATGATCGCGGCGGCGAAGATGCCGCACAGGATCCGGCTTCTCTTCCTGGAGGGAAGCTACGCCGACGCCAAACCGGCCCTGCTGAGCCTCTATCGCTCCTTCAACCGCTTTTTCGGAAAGGTGTTCGGCCCGGCCATCATCTTCTGGATGGAAAAGGCGCTCTACGGAAAAGAACTGGAAGAGACCAGCCCCGCCGCCCTCGCCCGGAACCTGGATGTGCCGGTGCTACTGATCCACGGCGAACTCGACCCCACATTCCCCGTATCTTATGCGGAAAAACTGGCCCGGAGCTTTCCCGAGGGGCGTGCCCAGCTATGGGTGGCGAAGGGAGCGGGGCACAGCGACGCTTCGGCTCAGGCGGGGTATGAGGAGACGGTGAGGGGGTTTTTGGAGGCGCATGGGACAGCAAGGCGCATCCCATGAAGACGCATTGCGAAAAAAACCCCTGCCCGTCCCAAAAGGGACAGGAAGGGGCAGGGGAGGGCGGAGCGCAAAATCCTACAACGCGCTCGTCATCAACTCCCCGATCATTTTATTGAACTTCGACGGGTTTTCCACCTTCCCGCCTTCGCTGATCACCGCCATGTCGAACAACAGCTCGCTGTAATCGGACAACGACGGGTCGTCGCGGTTGGACTCGAATTTGGTCTTGATCTTGTCCACAACCGGGTGGCCGGTGTTGATCTCCAATACCCGCTTGTTCTCGGGGGCCTGGGCGCCGGAGGCCTTGAGCAGCTTTTCCATGTAGGCGCTCATGTCGTAGGCGTCGCCGGACAGGCAGGCGATGGAGTCCTTGAGCCGCGAGGAGGGCTTGACGTCCTTGACTTTGTCCTGGAGTTTGGTTTTGATGAAGCCGAACAGGGCGGTGTAGGCGTCCTTCTTCTCTTTTTCTTCCTTCCCCTCCTCGATGTCCAGATCGCCTTTTTCCGCGCTCTTCAACTGCTTGCCGTCGTATTCGGTGAGCGAGGTCACCACGAATTCGTCCACCGGATCGGTCATGAGCAGGACTTCGTAGTCCTTCTCCTTGAGCCGCTCCAGCAGCGGGCTGTTGGCGATGGTGGTGAGGTTTTCGCCGGTGATGTAGTAGATCTCCTTCTGGTCCGGCTTCATGTTCTCCACGTACTGCTTCAGGGAGATCAGCTTGTCCTCGGACCGGGTGGTCTTGAACCGGATCAGCTCGGCGATCTTGTCCTTGTTGTCCCAGTCGGTGTGGACCCCCTCCTTCAGAACCTGGCCGAACTCCTCGTAGAAGGTCTCGAAATCCTTCTCCTCCAGGTTCTTGATCAGCTCCAGCACCTTTTTGACCAGGTTTTTCCGGATGTTCCTTACCAGCCGGTCCTGCTGGAGGATCTCCCGGCTGACGTTGAGGTTGAGATCCGGCGCGTCCACCACGCCCTTGATGAAGCGAAGGTATTCCGGCATCAGTTCCTTGCAGTCGTCCATGATGAAGACCCGTTTGCAGAACAGCCGGATGCCGTGTTTCCGTTCCCGGTCGAACATGTCGAAAGGGGCGCTGCCGGGGATGTAGAGCAGGGCGCTGTACTCCGTGACCCCTTCCAGCTTCAGGTGGAGATGGGTCAGCGGGTCGTTCCAGTCGTGGCTGAGGTGTTTGTAGAACTCCTTGTATTCCTCGTCCGTGACCTCGCTCTTGTTGCGGGCCCAGATGGCCTTCATGGAGTTGAGGGTCTCCTCCTTGACCACCGTGCGCATGGTCTCGCCCACCGGCTTGCCGTCCTTGTCCTTGATCTGTTCTTCTTCCGGGATCGGCTCCTGCTTCTCCATGTCCATGACGATGGGATAGCGGACGAAATCGGAGTGCTTTTTGACGATGGACTGGAGGGTCCACTGGTCGGTGAAATCGGCTTCGCCCTCCTCATGCTCCTTGAGCTTCAGGATGACCGATGTGCCCCGGAAGGGCCGGTCGATCTCCTCGATGGTATAGGCCCCGTCGCCCTCGGACTCCCATTTCACGCCCTTCTCCTCGCCGGCGGCCCGGGTGAGGACGGTCACCTTGTCGGCCACGATAAAAGCGCTGTAGAACCCGACGCCGAACTGGCCGATGAGTTCCGGGGTGAGGACGTCGGCGCTTTGGGAGGCTTCCAGGGCCGCCAGAAAGGAGGCGGTGCCGCTCCTGGCGATGGTGCCGATGTTCTCCATGATCTCGTCGTAGGTCATGCCGATGCCGTTGTCGGAGACCTCCAGGGTGCGGTTTTCCTTGTGGGGGATAAGCCGGATCCGGAGTTCGGCGTCGCCCCCGAGGATGTCCGGCTCGGTCTGGGACTTGAACCGGAGGCGGTCGATGGCGTCCGATCCATTGGAGATCAGCTCCCGGAGGAAGATGTCCCGGTTGGAGTAGAGGGAGTTGATGATGAGGTTGAGGATCTGTTTGACCTCGGTTTTAAACTCATGGGTTTCTTTCCTGGCGGTCATAGGCGGATAGCTCCTTTGTCGAATAAAGTCTCTAAAAATGATAAAATAAATCCGTTTTCGGATATGCGCTCAATTTTCAACAATAAAATGGGCGCGAAATGGAAAATGTCAAGGCCGGCCGGCGATCTCGCGGCGGTAGAGGGTCTCCTGCTCGTCGAGGATCTCCCGGAGGATCCCGATGGTCGTGAAGGGGTTCATGAGCACCACCCGGAGGACCACGGTCTCGCCGGTCTCCGGGAGGGAAAGGGTGGTCCGGGAAACGAAGCTCCGACCCGCTTCCCGCTGAAGCCGCTGGACCGTCTTGTTGATCCTGTTGGCCGTTTCCGTATCGGCTTCCGTCCCTTCGGGCAGCAGTCGATAGGTGAGGATGTTGAGGCAGGGGGGCGTGACCAGTTGGAACAGCGGCCGCTTCATGATTTCGCCGGCGAATGACCGGGCCAGTTCGATGCCGTGGTCGATGAGGAGGGCGTACCCCCGGGATCCCATGATGTCCAGGGCCGAGCCCAGCACCAATGAAGCGGCGGCACGGGAGCCCACCAGGGACCGGATCCCCAGGTCCACCGAGCCGGGCCGGTTGATGTACCGGGCGTGATAGGCCGCGGCGTCCATATGAGTCGGGTTTTTGAAATAGACCATGCCGCAGCTCATGGGCATGTAGAACTGCTTGTGGCCGTCGATGGTCGCCGAATCGGCCCGTTCGATGCCCTTCAGGAGATGGCGATAGGTCCCGGAGAGCAGGGTGGGGCCGCCCCAGGCCGCATCCACATGGAAATGGATCTTTTCCCGCTCGCAGATGCCGGCCATGGCCTCCAGCGGGTCCACCGTGCCGGTCTCGGTGGTCCCGGCGACGCCCACCACCGCTAAGATCCGGGTCCCGGGCTCGTCCCGCTTCAGGGTCCGGAGGGTTTCCTCCAGGGCGTTGATGTCCAGCCGCTGGCCGGCGTCCACGGGCACGGGGATCACGTTCCGGTTGCCGATCCCCAGCACGCCGGCCGATTTCCGGAGGGAATAATGACCCAGCCGGGAGACCAGGACCACGCAGCGCAGAATGCCGTGGGCCGCCAGGGCCGCGGCCATGCCTTCTTTTTCAACGCCGTCGAATCCGGGCTTGGCGCCCAGGAGGGTGTTCCGGGCCACCCACAGCGCCGTCATGTTGGCCAGGGTGCCGTCTTCCACGAAACCGCCCAGGGTCGATTCGGGTTTCTGGATGTGGCGGTGGTAGAAACCGCCGTCGAACCCATACACCACCCGGTGGATTTTGGCCAGCACCTGCCGCTCCAGCACCGACACCACTTTGGAGGTCTCCAGCTTCACCGGATTCTGGTTGAGGGCCGCCACGATGGTGGCCAGATGGACCATGTAAAACGGAATGGCCGAGGTCATGTGACCGACGAAATAGGGAGAGGCCACGTTGACGGCATGGGGGGCGACCTCCTCGATGAGGCCGTTGATGACGTCGGCCAGCTTTCTCACCGGATGCTCGCCGATCCGGCTGTCGGTGAACCGGTCGGCCAGATCCTTGAGGCTCGCCTCCTGGGTGATACCCAGGTGCTGCTTCAGAAAGTCGTGGAGGCCGAAAAGGATCTGCTCCATGTACTTGAGCAGCACGGCCCGGGCCGCCTCGTTTTCCGGCCGGATGAAGATCCGCTGGAGGGTCTCCCAGTTGGCGACGAGACCTGGGGGCGGGGGCGATGTCGATGGGGCGCCGTCGGTTTTCATGGGGAATCCTTTGACACGGGCGGTGGTTTCAGGATAGGGTCATCTGTTTTTCGAGATTCAAACATCAGGGAACAGGAGCCGACACATGGCGACAACTCAAAAAGGGGCGGACGACGGGGCGTCGGCCGGGGTCGCCTGCGCGATTCTGGCCTTTCTCATCTGGGGGTTGAGCCCGGCCTACTGGAAGCTCCTTAAAAGCGTGGACGCCTTCGAGATCCTCATGCACCGGATGGTCTGGTCGTTTTTGTTCCTCCTGCCCTTTCTGGCGCTCCGGGGCCGGTGGTCGGAGTTCATCGCCACGTTGAAAACCCCGCGCCGGATGATCGGCCTGCTGGCTTCCACCGTCTTTGTGACCGTCAACTGGTTCACCTTTATATATGCCATAAACCACGATCAGATCTTGCAGACCAGCCTCGGCTATTACATCAGCCCCCTGGTCAACGTGCTGCTGGGCACGCTCGTGCTGAAGGAGCGGTTGCGGCCCATTCAGGGCGCGGCCGTGGTCATCGCCGCCGTTGCCGTGTTGTACCTGACGTTCGGCTATGGGCGCATCCCCTGGATGGCGCTGATCCTCGCCTTTTCCTTCGGTTTTTACGGCCTCATCCGGAAGATGGTGGCGGTCGGCGCTCTCGTGGGGTTGACCATTGAAACCCTGCTGTTGTCGGCGCCGGCGATGGCCTATCTGGTGTTCCTGGATGCGACGGGGCAGGGGGCGTTTCTCCGCGCCGGCGCCGCCATTTCGATCCTGCTGATGGGCGCCGCCACGGTGACGGGATTGCCCCTGTTGCTGTTCACCATCGGCGCGCGCCGCATCCATTTGAGCACGGTCGGCTTTCTCCAGTATATCGCGCCGACGTGCAGTTTCTTTCTGGCGGTCTTTGCCTTCGGGGAGCCCTTTTCCGGCGCCAAGGCCCTGGCCTTCGCCCTCATCTGGATCGCCCTGGCCATCTATTCGGTCGACTCCTTCCGGTACTACCGCCGGACCCATCCCCGGGCCTGACGGCCCGGCCTATTCGCCGGCGCCTACCAGGGGCAAAGCGTCGTTGACCTTAAAGAAGACCAGGAACTTCGGCCCCTTGGAGGCCTCGGCATTGGAAGCGTACTGACGCCGCTTCAGTTCGTAGAGCAGCTCGCTTTCTTCTTCCTCCCGGACCATGGTCATATAGAGCCGCTTCCCCTTGTAGCCCTTGCCCTCTTCGATGAAGAGAAAGGCGGCATGGGGGTTGGAGCGGATGTTGGCGTGGGTCAGCCGGTCGTTCATGATCACGGCCGCCGTGCCGTCCTCCATGAAGTGGGGGCGGGCGTAGATGGCGGCGTCCACCTTGCCGTCGCTGTCGGCCGTGGCCAGCACGCCGGTTCCCTTGGTGTTTTCAAAATAATTCTTCAGGTCGTCGATGTTTACCGTTCCCATGGCGCCTCCTTAGCGGTTTCGTTGCGGTGTCCGATATCGTTTGGCGACAAAGTAAGCGTCCCTCCCGAAATGTCAATTTTCGATGACCGCGCACGGACAAAGGGTCGATCCCTCTTTCGGGGGGACAACAGGCTTCGACTTAAGGTTGCATCTTTTTAGGATTTTGTTACAATGCGTCTGAATTCCTTGTGAACCTGAACACAAAGGGGCAGGGCGATGGCGGATACTTTGGATTCGGAATCCCACACGCTTTCACAAACAGAACGGCCGCGCCGCCTGTATCGATGGGTATTGCCGGGAATGGCGTTGTTCCTCGCCGCCTTCCCGCTGCTCTTCTGGAACGAGAGCCGGGCCCTCGGCCAGTATCGGAGATCCGGGGAAGGGATCCTGGAGGTCCATCCCGTGCGAATGGACCATATCGATCCGGATATGAACGGAAAGCTGGTCCACGTCTGCGGCCTGGCCATCACCGGCGAGACCCTCCGGGATCCGGTGTTCGGGGTGACGGCCAACGCCGTCAAGCTGCGGCGGCGGGTCGAGGTCTATCAGTGGCGGGAGAAAACGATCCGACCCATCCCGTCCTCGGAATTCCAGGCGGCGGCCGAGCATCCGAATCCCCCGGCGCCCCCGTATGCGGCCCGGGAATTCACGGCCAAAACGGTGACCCTCGGCGCCTACACCCTCTCTCAACCCTTTATCGAACAGATCGACCGGTTCCGCCCCCTGAAACTCGACCGGGAGGCTCTCGCCCGGCTGCCCGCGGATATCCGATGGGACGCCCGCCGCCAATCGGATGGGTTTTTTATCGGCGATGACCCGGAAAAGCCGGCTGTGGGGGATCTGCGGGTGACCTTCCAGGCGGCGGGGCCGCTGACGGTGACCGTGGTGGGGCGACAGGCCGGGAACCTGCTCTTGCCGTACCTGTCCGACAAGGGGATGATCTCCCTGCTGCGGGTCGGCGCCCACAGCGTCGACGGGGTGTTTCCCTCGGCCCGGGAGGGCCATGCCGCCCTGACCTGGGGGCTGCGTCTGGGGGGATTCGCGCTGATGTTTCTGGGATTGGCCCTGGTCTTCGCGCCTATCATGCGGGGCGCGGAAACGGGGGGACCCTTCATCAGGGGGCTGGCCGCCAAGGCCGATCCCTGGCTGCTGGCGTTTCTGGTGGCGGCGGCCCTCTCCTTCGCCGTTATCGCGGCGGTCTGGTTCGTGGTCCGGCCCATCCTGGCGGCGGTGCTGCTGGGCGCGGCCGTCGCCTTCCTCCTGGGGGTGCGGATGCTCCCGGAACGTCATCCCGGCTGAGGCGCCTACCGGAGCATATTGAAATACCAGCCGATCAGTTCCGGTCCAAAGAAGAAATATGCGACGCAGGCGGCGGCCAGAAAGGGGCCGTAGGGGATCGCCAGCTTCATGTCGGCCCGGCTGAACAGCATGAGGGGAATCCCCACCAGGGTCCCGGCGGCCGAGGACACAAAAATGGTGAAGACCACCCCTTTCCACCCCAAAAGCGTCCCCATCATGGCCAGCAGCTTGATGTCGCCCCCGCCCATGCCCTCCTTGCCCGTCAACCGTTCGTAGGACCAGGCCACCAGGAACAGAATCCCGCCCCCCGCCAGCAGGCCGGTGATGGAATCCTTGACGCTCACCTCCGGCAGGAACAGGGCCGCCAGAAAGAAGACGGGGATCCCCGGCAGGGTGACGACGTCGGGGATGATCCGGTGGTCCAGGTCGATGAAGGTGATGACGATCAGGGTCGCGATAAAAATATAATAGATCAGGGCCTGCGGCGTGAGGCCGAACCGGTAGAGGGCGGCGACGGCCATGATCCCGCTCAGCAGTTCCACCAGGGGATAGCGGAGAGAGATCCGCACGCCGCAGCTCCGGCATTTTCCCCCGAGCGCCGCGTAGCTGAGGAGGGGGATGTTGTCGGCGGCGGAGAGCTGATGGCCGCATTTAAGGCACATGGATCGGGGCCTGACGATGGATCGGGAGGTCGGCAGCCGGTAGATGCAGACATTGAGAAAGCTGCCGATGCAGAGCCCGAAGAAAAAGGCGAAAATTCCGACGATGATCGGTTGGGGCATGGGTGCGGCGATCCTTTTTGTTTTCTTTGCGCGGGCGGGCCGGGAACCCCGCGGTTGAGGTCTCTTTTGCGTCCGTATTTGCCCGCATCTTAAGCGGATCACCGAAAAAAATCAAGCGTCCATGTTGTCAAATCCGAGGAATGATTTATTATTGATTGTTTATGGTTTACGCGAAGAGATCGAAAGGATGGAGGGCCCATGGCTGAAACGGACAATGACGATTTGATCAGCATCATCGAAGAAGAGGACAAAGAAGAGGACATCCCGGACAACATGCCCCTGATGCCGGTCCGGGATGTGGTCATCTTTACGGATATGCTGCTGCCCCTGTTCGTGGGTCGGGAAAAATCGGTGCGCGCGGTGGAAGAAGCCGTGGCCCGTGACAGCTACATTTTTCTGGCCACCCAGAAGGACACCACCCTCGAAGATCCCAAGCCCGAGCAGATCTACGGCGTGGGGACCGTGGGAAGGGTGCTGCGGATGCTCAAGCTCCCCGACGGCCGTCTCAAGGCCCTGGTCCAGGGGATCTCCAAGGCCAGGATCGACACCTACACCCGGAAGCGGTCCTGGTACCGGGTAAAGGTGGAGTTGATTCCCGAGTTTTCTCCGGAAGAGGCCGACATGGAGACCGAAGCCCTCATGCGCAACGTCCGGGAACACTCCGAGAAGATACTGGCCCTGCGGGGGGAACTGACCGGCGAGGTGGGGGCCATCCTGGAGAGCATCGACGATCCCGGCAAGCTGGCCGACCTGGTGGGCTCCAACCTGAAGCTCAAGATCGAAGAAGCCCAGATGCTCCTGGAGATCGTCGATCCGGCCGAACGGCTCAAAAAAGTCAACGACCTCCTCTCCCGGGAGATGGAACTGTCCGCCATGCAGGCCAAGATCCAGTCCGACGTTCGGGACGAAATCTCCAAGAGCCAGCGGGATTACTATCTGCGGGAACAGGTCCGGGCCATTCACCGGGAGCTGGGGGAATACGACGACAAGATCCAGGAGATCGAGGAGTTCGGCAAGAAGATCAAGAAGGCCAAAATGCCCCGGGAGGTGGACGGGGAGGCCAAAAAGCAGCTCAAGCGGCTGGAGGGGATGCACCCCGATTCGGCGGAATCCTCCATCGTCCGCACCTATCTCGAGTGGCTGGTGGAACTCCCATGGAACAAGTCCACCAAGGACATGCTCGACATCAAAAAGGCCAAGGCGGTGCTGGACAAGCACCACTACGGCCTCGACCGGATCAAGGACCGGATTCTCGAATACCTGAGCGTCCGGAAGCTCAACCCCGACATGAAGGGGCCGATCCTGTGTTTCGTGGGTCCGCCGGGCGTGGGCAAGACCTCCCTGGGCCGGGCCATCTCCACGGCCATGAAGCGGAAGTTCGTTCGGATCTCCCTTGGCGGGGTCCGTGACGAAGCCGAAATCCGGGGCCATCGGCGCACCTATATTGGAGCCCTGCCGGGCCGGATCATCCAGGGCGTCAAAGGATGCGGCGTCAACAATCCGGTCTTCATGATGGACGAGATCGACAAGCTCGTCTCCGACTTCCGGGGCGACCCGTCGTCGGCCCTTCTGGAGGCCCTGGATCCCGAGCAAAACGTCGCTTTCAGCGATCATTACCTCAACCTGCCTTTCGATCTGTCCAAGGTGATGTTCATTCTCACGGCCAACCTCACCGACACCATCCCCTCGGCCCTTTACGACCGGATGGAGGTGATTCATCTGTCGGGCTACACCGAGGAAGAGAAGAAGATCATCGCCGAAACCCATCTGCTGCCCCGGCAGATCAAAGAAAACGGCCTCAAGCCCAAAAACATCGCCATCAGCCCGGGGGCCATGTACCAGATGATCACCGAGTACACCTCCGAGGCGGGGCTGCGGAACCTGGAACGAGAGATCGGAACCCTCTGCCGGAAGGTGGCCCGGAAGATCGCCGAAGGGGACAAGGGGCCGTACACCATCACCAAGAACAACATCTCCAAATACCTCGGCGTTGCCCAGTACATCCCCGAAATGGACCAGGAGGAGAGCCAGGTGGGGCTGGCCACCGGCCTGGCCTGGACCCAGGTGGGGGGCGAGGTTCTCTACGTGGAGGCATCCCTCATCGGCGGCAAGGGGGATCTGATCATAACCGGCCAGTTGGGGGAGGTGATGCAGGAGTCGGCCCGGGCCGCCGTCTCCTACGCCCGGAAAAACCTCGCCGACTTCGGCATCGAGGAGAGTTTGTTTGAAAATGTGGACATCCACATCCATGTGCCGGCGGGCGCTATCCCCAAGGACGGCCCCTCCGCCGGCGTGGCCATGGCCGCGGCCCTCATTTCGGCGCTGACGGGTCGCCCCATCGACCAGTACGTGGCCATGACCGGCGAGATCACCCTCCGGGGCCGGATACTGCCCATCGGCGGTCTCAAGGAAAAGGCCCTGGGCGCGGTCCGGGGCGGGATCAAGACGGTGATAATACCCCACAAGAACCGGAAGGATCTGTCGGAGATCCCCATGAACGTGAAGCGGAAACTCCGGTTCGTCTCCGTCCGGAACATGGACGAGGTGCTCGATCTGACCCTCAAGGAAGCGGAGGCGGAATCCGCCCCATGAAGCTCCTGGCGGTGGACACGGCCACGGAAAGCCTCGGCGTCGCCCTGACCGAGGGGGAGACCCTTCGGGCGGAGATCACCGCCGTCAGCCGGCAGACCCACTCCCGGCATCTCATGGAGACGATCCAGCGGGCGCTGGACATGGCCGGCTGGTCCCTGGGCGATCTGGACGGGTTCGTCGCGGCCCGGGGACCGGGCAGTTTTACGGGCCTTCGCATCGGCATCAGCACCTTGAAGGGCCTCTGCACCGCGGTCGGCAAACCCCTGGCGGGGATCTCCAACCTGGAGGGGCTGGCCCGTCAGGCCCCGGTCCGGGACGGCGCGGTCCGCGCCTGGATCGACGCCCGGCGCAACGAGGTCTTCTGCTGCCGGTACCGTTGCGAAGACGGGATCCTTCGGAAAGAGACGCCGGAGGACGCCCTGCCGCCGGCCGCGGCCCTGTCCGCCATGGACGGTCCCTGTTTGTTCATAGGCAACGGCGCGGCGCTCTACCGACAGGTCATCCGGGAGGCCCTGGGCGACAAAGCCCGGTTCGCGCCACCCGAAGCCCACGTCCTCCGGGCCTCCACCCTGGCCTTTATGGGGCTGGAACGGCTGGCGAAAAACGACTCGGACGACCCGGTCCGGTTCGCGCCCCACTATATCCGGAAGTCCGACGCCCGGCTGCCCGGGACTGTCCCCGGCAAAAAAGGCGCGCCTCATTCTACATAGATATTGACAGCTTTCCCGCCCTTTGTTAGGGTCAATCGAATATATATAGCCGGATCGACCCCAACGGAGTGCAAAACCACTGTTTTGCACTCCGATTTTTTACACGCGATGCAACCGGAGGGGCGACCCGGGACAGGTAAAACAGACCAAACGAAAGCCGACATGGAAAACCGAGAAGGAAAACCGTACGACTGGCCCCAGCCGCCGAGTCAGACCGCCGTTCCCATCGCCAGGACCGGATACCCGCTCATCGCGGCCCTGGCCTTTGTGACGGTGATTTTCGCCCTGCTGGAGATGGCCGTTCCGGCCCTGGTCTTTCTGGTCGCGACCCTGTTCGTCTGCCTCTTTTTCCGGGATCCGGAACGGGTGACGCCCACGGCCATGGGCGCGGTGGTCTCCCCGGCCGACGGCAAGGTCATCAAATCGGAGGTGGCGGAGACCGACTACCTGGAAGGGGAGCGGCTCCGGATCAGCATCTTCATGAATGTCTTCAACGTCCATGTCAACCGCATCCCCTGCGAGGGGACGGTGACCCGGATTCAGTACCATCCCGGCAAATTCTTCTCCGCCAACCTGGACAAGGCGTCCAGGGAGAACGAGCACAACGCCGTCTATGTCCGGACCGGGGAGAGCGAAGAGATCGTCTTTGTGCAGATCGCCGGCCTGGTGGCCCGCCGCATCGTTTGCGGCCTCCGGGAAGGGGACGCCGTTGCCCGGGGGGAGCGCTTCGGGATGATCTGCCTCGGCTCCCGGCTCGACGTCTATCTGCCCGCCGACGCCCATCCCGAGGTCGCGGTGGGAGACAAAGTCCGGGCGGGGACATCCATACTTGCCTATTTAAGGGGGACCGATCATGTCGAAAACGTATAACATCGCGGTGATTCCGGGGGACGGCACCGGCCCCGAAGTCGTGGCCGAAGGAATCAAGGTTCTGAAGGTCGCGGCCCAAAAATGCGACCTGACCTTCAATTTCACCGATTACCGCCTGGGGGGCGAACACTACAAGGCCACCGGCGAGATCCTGCCCGACAGGACCGTTCAGGCCCTGGAAAAAGCCGACGCCATCTTCCTGGGCGCCATCGGTCACCCCGAGGTGAAGCCCGGAATCCTGGAAAAAGGGATTCTGCTGAAGCTGCGATTCCACCTGGATCAGTACATCAACCTCCGGCCGGTCAAGCTCTATGAAGGGGTCGAAACCCCGATCAAAAACAAGGGCCCGGCGGACATCGATTTCGTGGTGGTCCGGGAGAACACCGAAGGACTCTACGCCGGCGCCGGCGGGTCCCTCAAATACGGAACCCCCGACGAGGTTGCGGTCCAGGAGTCCATCAACACCCGAAAGGGCGTGGAGCGGTGCATCCGGTTCGCCTTCGACTACTGCCGGAAGCGGGACAAGCGGAAAAAGCTGACCCTCTGCGGCAAGACCAACGTCCTCACCTACGCCTTCGACCTCTGGGAGCGAACGTTTAACGAGGTGGCCGCCGAGTACCCGGACATCGAGACCGATTACGCCCACGTGGACGCCATCTGCATGTGGATGGTGAAAAACCCCGAATGGTTCGACGTGATCGTCACCGACAACATGTTCGGCGACATCATCACCGATCTGGGCGCCATGGTTCAGGGGGGCATGGGGATCGCGGCCGGCGGCAACATCAACCCGGAAAAGGTCTCCATGTTCGAGCCCATCGGCGGGTCGGCGCCCAAATACACGGGCAAGGGGATCATCAACCCCATAGCGGCGATCTCCGCGGCCCAGTTGATGATGGAGACCCTGGGCGAAACCCGGGCCGCCTCTCTGATCGAGAGCGGCGTGATCAAGGCGCTGCGGGACGACATCGAGGACGTGGGCGCCGGGAAAATGGGGTATTCCACTTCCGGGGTGGGCGATCTGATCGCGGCCCACATCGATTCTATCTGACCGACCTTAGACGGTATTCGACGCCAGTCCTTGAAAACTTCCGGCCGGCGGGCGACCCCGCCCGGCGTCGGAAGTTTTTTCGGTTTTCGGACAGGCTTTACATCCAATACCCGTGAATGAATGAGATTCAGTCGGTTTTTTACCCGTAAAACAGCCTTCCAGGCTGTTTGAACAGCCTGGAAGGCTGTTCTACTGAGAATTCGTTCACGGGTATTGGCTTTACATCTTCGCGGGAAGGAAGGCGAACATCATGACGCAGAAAAAATTGAATGTGGCGGTTGTCGGCGCCACCGGGGCGGTGGGCAATCAGATGATCGCCTGCCTGGAAGAAAGCGACTTTCCCCTGAACGGTCTCCGCCTTATGGCCTCCGCCCGCTCGGCGGGCCGCCGGCTGCGGTTCAAAGGCAACGACGTGGAAGTGGAAGAACTGACCGAGTCCTCCTTCAAGGGCGTGGACATCGCCATCTTCTCCGCCGGCGGCGGGACCAGCCGGCGGTTCGCCCCGGCGGCGGCAAAGAGCGGGTGCGTGGTGGTGGACAATTCCAGCGCCTGGCGGATGGACCCCGACGTGCCGTTAGTCGTGCCCGAAGTCAACCCTCACGCCATCGCCGGCTACACCAAAAAAGGGATCATCGCCAACCCCAACTGCTCCACCATCCAGATGGTGGTGGCCCTCAACCCGATCTACCGGAAGGCCGGCATCAAGCGGATCGTGGTGGCCACCTACCAGGCTGTTTCCGGCACCGGCAAAAAGGCGGTGGACGAACTCTTCGACGGGACCCGGGCCATGATCAACTTTCTCGATTACAAGGAGAAGGTCTACCCCCACCGGATCGCCTTCAATTGCCTTCCCCACATCGACAAGTTCCAGGAAAACGGCTACACCGGGGAAGAAATGAAGATGGTCAACGAAACCCGGAAGATCCTGGAGGACGACCGCATCGCCGTGACCGCCACCACCGTCCGGGTGCCGGTCTTTTACGGCCATTCCGAGGCCGTCAATGTGGAGACCCGGGATCCGCTCTCGGCCGAAGCGGCCCGGGCGCTGCTGGAAAACGCCCCCGGCGTCAAGGTGGTGGACGACCCGGCCAACGACGTCTACCCCATGGCCATCGACGGGGCCGGCCAGGATATGACCCTGGTGGGCCGCCTTCGGAAGGACATCTCCATCGAAAACGGCCTCGACATGTGGGTGGTGGCGGACAACATCCGCAAAGGGGCGGCCACCAACGCCGTCCAGATCGCCCAGCTGCTGGCCTCCGATTATCTGTAACCCAAAAGAACGAAACCCAAAGTAAGAAATTAGGAGTCGAACCATTGCAACGCGTACCCATCACGAAACAGGGATATGATCACCTCAAACAGGAACTGGTCCACCTGAAGACCGTGGCCCGGCCCGAGAACATCAAGGCCATCGAGGAGGCCCGTGCCCACGGCGACCTCTCGGAGAACGCGGAATTCGACGCGGCCAAGGACCGCCAGGGATTTCTGGAGGGCCGCATCGGCGAGCTGGAGTTCAAGCTGGCCAACGCCGACATCATCGACCCTGATTCCGTCCCAAAGGACAAGGCGGTCTTCGGGTGCCGGGTGGTGCTGGAAAACATCGACACCGGCGAAGAGGTCCGGTACCAGCTGGTGGGGCCGGACGAGTCGAACATCGAACAGGGCCGGATCTCCGTCTCTTCCCCGCTGGGCAAAGCCATTCTCGGCAAGGGCGAGGGGGCCGAAGTGGTCCTCCAGGCGCCGGGCGGGCGCCGTTCCTATGAACTGGTGGAGATCGAGTGAAGGATCTTCCAATCACAATCAATAAGGAGAAAGCGCCATGGCGCGGATCACTGTAGAAGACTGCCTCCAGAAGGTGGAAAACCGGTTCATGCTGGTGCATATGGTGGCCAAGCGGGTCCGGCAGATCCGGGAAGGCTCGGAATACCTGGTCAGTTCCCCGAAAAACGAAGACATCGTGGTCGCGTTGCGGGAGATCGCGGCCGGCAAGGTCAAGATCAGAGACGAAAAAGACGCCTGACCGGAAATCCTTCGTGTCGGGCGCGGCGTTCAAGGCATTGAACCGGTCCGTGGGCAAGGCGATTCATCATTATGACATGATCGCCCACGGAGATCGGATCGTGGTGGGGCTGTCCGGGGGCAAGGACAGCCTCACGCTTTTGTGGATGCTGGCCGAACGGCGGGCCCGGGCGCCCATCGATTATGAGATCTTCCCGGTCTATATCGATCCGGGGTTCAGCGGCGGCTACGGCGAGCCGTTGTCCCGGTTCGTCAGGGAAGCACTCGGTCTCGACCTCCGGGTCGAGGCCACGGATTTCGGGGTCGTGGCCCACAGCGAGGCGAACCGGGAAAATCCCTGTTTTCTGTGCGCCCGCCGTCGCCGGCAGCGGCTTTTCGAGATCGCCGACGGGCTGGGGTGCGGCAAGGTGGCCCTGGGTCACCACAAGGACGACCTGATCGAAACCTTCTTCATCAACATCCTCTACGCCGGCGAAGTGTCCACCATGCTGCCGGCCCAATCGTTTTTCAAAGGGCTGTTTACCGTCATCAGGCCATTGGCTTTTTGCGACGAAGATGCTATAAAGCGCTTTGCCCGGGGCGAAGGATTTCCCGCGTTCCAAAACCCTTGCCCCAGTGCCGATGTTTCAAAGCGAAGCGAAATCAAAGCGTTGCTGAACGGTCTCTACCGGAGAAACCGAAAAATCAAGGGGAACATCTTCAGGGCCATGCGCCATGTCAAGCCGGAATACCTGCTAAAGCCATGATCGATATCCAGAGCCTGCCGGACCATCGGAACCTGCCCATCGACAAGGTCGGCATCAAGAACCTCCGCTATCCCATCACGGTGCTCGACCGCGCCAAAGGGTCGCAGCACACCGTCGCCACCATCAACATGTACGTGGACCTCCCCGACAAATACAAGGGGACCCACATGAGCCGCTTCGTGGAGATGCTCCATCTCTTCCGCCAGGAGGTCTCCCTGAAGAAGTTCGCCATGATCCTGGACCAGATGAAGTCCCACCTCAACGCCGAATCGGCCCACATCGAGGTGACGTTTCCCTATTTCATGGAAAAGCTGGCCCCCATCAGCGAGGCGCCGGGGCTGATGGACTACACCTGCGCCATCATCGGGTCCAGCGACGCCGCCGGCAACGTCGATCTCATCTCCGAGGTGGTGGTGCCCATTTCGTCGGTCTGCCCCTGTTCCAAGGAGATCAGCGAAGGCGGGGCCCACAACCAGCGGGGGGAGGTCCGGTTGTCCATCCGGTTCAACCGGTTCATCTGGATGGAGGACATGATCGAACTGGTGGAGCGGTGCGCCTCCTGCGAGGTCTACTCCATTTTAAAGCGGGTGGACGAGAAGTGCGTGACGGAACGGGGGTTCGAGAACCCCAAGTTCGTGGAGGACATCGTCCGGGACATCGCCACCCGCCTCAAGGCCGACGACAACATCACCTGGTTTACCGTCAGCGCCGAGAACTTCGAATCGATCCACAACCACAGCGCCTACGCCTCCATTACCAGCGTCGAGAGGCTGAAGGGGAAGGTGCTAATCCAGGACGTCTACGATTTTTGCGAGACCGGCGGCGAGACGTCGGGCTGACCGGCCCGGCGTGTTGACCAGGGCCGCGAAGCGGTAGCGCGTCCCCTTCGCCGACACGATGTATCCCGCCAGCGTGTTGATGCCGCTCAATGTTCCCGTCTTATAAAAAATGTTCCCGTCCCGGCGCATGAGCCGGTAATGGGGGGCGAACGCCGCCAGAACCCGGCCCATGGCCCGGGCCGTGATCCGGTTGGACCGGGAGATCCCCGACCCCTCCGCCAGCTGAAGTCCCTTTAATTTCAAAACGTCGTTGCTGTATCGCCGGGCCGCCCGGAGGCCTTTTTCAAGGGTCCCCGGCGGGCCGAAGGCCGCGATCCCGGCGGTCGCCAGCGCCTGATTGGCGATGAAATTGTTGGAATGCGCCAGGAGCTTGGAAAGGACATCCGTCAGGGTGTACGGCGAGGCGTATCGCAGCACCAGCCGGTCGCGTTCTGGATCGACCCGCCCCATGCGGATAACGTCTCCCCCCCGAACCCCGGCTTTGTCCAAAAAATGGCGGATCAGGTGGCCGGCGTAAAGCGCCGTCTCGTCCGCTTCCCTGGAGAGGATGATCCGTCCGCCCTCCGACCGCCGGGCCCTGATCCGTTCCGCCGCGAAGTTCAGCAGGGGCGTCTGGGGTTCGGCGCTCGCCAGCCGGCCGTTGGACCAGCGGAAATAGACCGTGTTGAAATTGGCGCAGAGGGCCCCGTTGGGGGCGTCGTAGGGGTTGAGGGTGGTGGCGACGCCCGGGATCTCGATGTCTGAAAAATGGGAATTGTCCAGCACCAGGTCCCGGTATTCCGCCGTTTCCGCCGCCGCGCGTCGGGCCATGTCGGCGATGACCTCGGATATGAGCAACGGATCGCCGTATCCCTTGATCTTGAGATTCCCGTCCCCGTCCATGTAGAACTCGGTGACGAAGCGGTAATCCGGCCCCAGGTAATGGAGGGCCGCCAGGGCGGTGAAGATCTTGAGGGTGGAGGCGGGGATGAGGGGCGTATCCCCGTTTTGGGAAAACACCACTTTTCCTGTTTCGTCGGCCAGAAGGACGCCGTCTTTGGGCCCGATTCGAGCGCGGAGCGCGGCAAAGGGGTCGGCCGACGATGCGGCGGCCCAGACCATCGGCAGGATGAGGGTCAGAAAAAGCGCCGCGGCCTTTCGGCGGAAAGGCGGGGGGGTCATGGGCTCTCCACGATGAGGGTGACCGGTCCGTCGTTGACCAGGGAGACGGCCATCATGGCCCCGAACCGGCCCGTCTCCACGCCGATGCCTTTTTCCGCGACCCGGCGGGCGAAATAGCCGTAGAGCCGGTTGGCGGTTTCCGGATCAGCGGCATTGCCGAAAGAGGGCCGCCGGCCTTTTCGGCAGTCCCCCAGCAGGGTGAACTGAGAGACCACAAGCATCCGGCCGCCGACATCCGAAAGCGACCGGTTCATCTTGCCGTTTTCATCCTCGAAGATCCGGAGGCCGGCGACTTTCTCCACCAGGTAGTCGGCATCCGTTTCGATATCTCCCCTGCCGACGCCTAAAAGCACCAGAAACCCCCGGCCGATGCGGCCGACGGTCTCGCCTTCGACGGTTACGGCGGCTTCCGACACCCGTTGGATCAGAGCGATCATGACCGGCCTCCTTTCTTGCGGACGCTGGCTTTTCCGAAGGCGTCGGCGAAAGGGTTGTTGAAGGGCGCGTTCTTTGATTCAGGCCGCTTAGGGGGCCGGTCGGATTTTACGGGGGGCTTTTTGGGTTTCCCTGACCGCGCTGCCTCCCGGCCCTTTTCGCCGGGAGACACGTCGGCCTGGTCGGGACCGGACTTCATGGAAAGAGAGATCCGTTTCCGGTCCGGATCCACCGCCAGGACGGCGACCGAGACCTTCTGATGGACCTTGACCACCTGGGCCGGGTCCTTGACGAACCGGTCCGCCAGCTGGCTGATGTGGACCAGGCCGTCCTGGTGGACCCCGATGTCCACAAAGGCCCCGAAGGCCGTCACGTTGGTGACGATCCCCGGCAGCCGCATTCCCGGTTCCAGATCCGCCATCTTCTGAACCCCGCTGTCGAAGGCGAAGGCCTCGAACCGCTCCCGGGGATCCCGTCCCGGCTTGGCCAGCTCCGCCATGATGTCTTCGAGGGTCGGCAGGCCCACGGCGTCGGTGACGTAATCCGTGAGCTTAATCCGCTTCCGGAGAGATTCCTCTTTCATCAGATCTGAGACGGCGCGGTCCAGGGATTTGGCCATCCGTTCCACCACCGGATAGCTTTCAGGATGGACGGCGCCGGCGTCCAGGGGATTTTTCCCGTCCCTGATCCGCAGGAAGCCGGCGCACTGTTCAAAGGCTTTGGGGCCCAGCCGTTTGACCTTTTTCAATTCCGTCCGGGCGTCGAAGGGGCCGTTTTCGTCCCGGTGGGTTACGATGTTTCTGGCCAGGGCCGGACCCAGGCCGGAGACATAGGAGAGAAGCTGGGCGCTTGCCCGGTTGACGTCCACCCCCACGCTGTTGACGCAGCTGACCACCACGTCGTCCAGGGAACCCTTCAGGGCCGTCTGGTCCACGTCGTGCTGGTACTGGCCCACGCCGATGGACTTGGGATCGATCTTGACCAGTTCCGACAGGGGGTCCATGAGCCGCCGGCCGATGGAGATCGCGCCCCGGACCGTCAGATCGAGATCGGGGAACTCCTCCCGGGCCGCCTCCGAGGCCGAATAGATGGAGGCGCCGCTTTCGTTGACCATCACCACCTGGACGGGATGGGGAAAGGTCAGGGATTTGAAGAAGGCTTCGGTCTCCCGGCCGGCCGTGCCGTTTCCTATGGCCGCGGCCTCCACCCCGTGCGCTTCCACCAGGTGGGAGATCAGGCGGGTCGCCTTGTCCGGCGAGTGGAGATAGAACACGTCATGGTGGAGAAGTTTCCCCTGGCGATCGAGGAGGACGATCTTGCACCCGGTGCGGAAGCCCGGATCGACCCCCATGACCCTTTTGGCCCCCAGGGGCGGGGCCAGCAGGAGCTGCCGGAGATTATCGGCGAATACCCGGATCGCCTCGGCGTCGGCCCGCTCCTTGGTCATGAGACGGATCTCGGTCTCCATGGATCGGGAAAGAAGCCGGCGATAACCGTCCTCTACAGCCATGGCCACCTGGTCGGCGTCGGCTCCGTTCCCTTTGATGAAGAGATGTTTGAGCATGCCGACGGCGACCGCTTCGTCCGGCGCAAGGGTCAGGTTGAGGATGTCCTCTTTTTCGCCCCGGCGCATGGCCAGTATCCGGTGGGAGGGGGCCGCTTTGACCGGTTCCTCCCAGTCGAAATAGTCCTTGTATTTGGCGCCGTCTGTTTCGGAACCGCCGGCCCGGGCCGACCGGATGGTTCCTTCCTCCGCATAGAGTCGGCGGAGGGATGCCCGGGCCGTTTCGTCTTCGCTGACCCACTCGGCGATGATGTCCCGGGCCCCGGCAAGGGCCGATTCGATGGTTTCCACGCCGTTTTCGGGGTCCAAAAAATCCGCGGCGGCGGCCTCCGGGTCGGACCCGGCCTGTTCAAAAAGCGCTTGCGCCAGGGGTTCCAGCCCCTTTTCTTTGGCCATGGTGGCCCGGGTGCGCCGCTTGGGCCGGTAGGGGAGGTAGATGTCCTCCAGAACCGCCAGTGTATCGGCGGCCAGGACCTTTTCTTTGAGGGGCTCGGTGAGATGGCCGTGGGTGTCCAGGGATTTGAGGATGGCCTCCCGGCGGGCGTCCAGCTCGGCCAGTCCGTTCAACCGGTCCCGGATGGCCGTGATCGCGACTTCGTCCAGGCTGCCGGTGGCTTCCTTGCGGTACCGGGCGATGAAGGGGACCGTCGCGCCGTCCGACAGGAGGTCGGCCACCGCCTTGATTCTGGCCGCGTCCAGCCCCTGTTCCCCGGAAATCTTTTCGATGTGCGTTGTGTTCATGCCGTCCTTTCTTCGGTTGCGATGCCGTGGGCGCACCCTCTACACCACTAAAGCGACGGCGTCAAGGGCGGATAAAAGCGCCTTTCGGCTTGACCGGCGGCGGATTCTCTGATATTAGACTGTAATTATAAATTGAAAAGTTCCTCACCAATCGAGGGGAGCATCCATGGAACGACGTCATAAATTGCAGTTGCGGACCCGCCTGACCCTAACGGTGGTCTTTCTGCTGTCGGTTCCGTGGGGGTGCGGACCGGGCGAGCCGCCCCTGACGGAGATTCAGCGGAAACTGGCGGACAAACAGACCTATTCCATCGTTCTGGAGAACATGAAGCAGGAGGGAACCTTTTTCAAGAACTATTTTCACCAGTACCAGATCGCCACCCCGGAAAAGACCTGGGCCACCGGGTGGCTGGAAGCCCCCAAGGACTTTTATCAGCGGTACGCCATGTACCTGGGCATGGCCGTCGCCGGGAAGAAGGAAGGCGAGCCGCTGATGGCGGCGGCGCCGCCCGGTTATCAGTACGTCGGGGATCCCCGGTACGGCCGCTGGCGGTCGGGCCGGGGCGGCGAATACTGGGCGTTTAACCGCAACACCCCCCTGTACGACGAAATCGAGATCGACAACGATTTTCCCCACATCTACCGAAGCGACTACCGGAAATACCGGTCGTCCCACTCCAAAGGGGTTCCGTATTTCGGCGGCAAGGGGCAGTTCGGGACCCGGGGATCCTACACCAAAAAAGCCAAACCCACGTTTTTTCAGCGACAAAAGGCCAAAGCGAGCATGAAGAATGCGTCCTTTTCCGACAAGGTTAGCAAAAGCATCGGCCGGTCCCGGTCCGGGTACAGGGGCCGCTCCGGGAGCAGGGGGAAATAGCCATGATCGTTCTTGACAGACTGCTGACGGCAATCATTTACCTTATTCTGTTTTACGCGCTCTTCTTCATCGGCAAACTGGTCCATCAGCTCCTGCACCGGGAATACGATCTGAGCAAGGAACTGGTGGAGAAGGACAACCCGGCCGTGGCCATTGCGCTGACCGGCTACTACATCGGAATGGTTTTCGCCATCGGCGGCGCCATCGTGGGGCCCAGCTACGGCCTGATCATGGACATGATCTATCTGGGGATCTACGGCCTTGTAGGGATTGTGCTGCTCAACATCTCCTGGTTCCTCTGCGATCTGGCGATCCTCAACCGGTTCAAGATCAGCGACGAACTGATCCGGGACCGGAACTGCGGCACGGGCGTGATCTCCTTCGGCATGAGTTTCGCCTCGGGCCTTATCATCTTCGGCTCCATGTCCGGGGAGGGGGGCGGTATGCTCAGCGCCCTGGCCTTCTGGGCCGTGGGCCAGCTCATCCTGGTGGTCGCCGCCCGGGTCTACGCCGCCATCATCCCGTATGACGTCCATGCCGAGATTGAAAAGGACAACGTCGCCGCCGGGGTAGGGTTCGCCGGCGCCCTGATCGGCATCGGCATCGTGGTGGGACTGGCGGCCCAGCACGAGTTCCAGTCCTGGGCCGAGAGCCTGGGGTCTTATGTCATTATCGCCCTGGCGGGACTGATCCTGCTGCCGGCCATCCGGTTTCTCACCGACCTGGTGCTGATTCCCAACGTCAAGCTGACCGACGAGATCGCCGGCCAGGAAACCCCAAACGTGGGGGCGGCGTACATCGAGGCTTTTTCCTATATCGCGGCGTCCCTTGTCCTTCTCTGGTGCATCTGATTCCCGGAACTTCGGTCTCGTACTGAAGGTCGCGCTCTTCGCCACCGGGTGCGCGGGCATCGTCGCGGAATTCGTCCTGTCCACCCTGGCCACCTACTTGCTGGGCAACGCCATCATCCAGTGGACCATCGTCATGTCGCTGATGCTTTTCGCCATGGGCGTCGGCAGCCGCGTCAGCCGGTTTTTCCATACCCGTCTGCTGGACGCCTTCGTGGCCATTGAATTCGGCCTTTCCATCCTGTGCGCCGTTTCGGCCATCCTCGCATACACCCTGGCGCCCTTCGTGGAACACTACGATCTGATCATCTATGCCGAGGCCTTCGCCATCGGGGTGCTCATCGGGCTGGAAATCCCACTCGCGACCCGGATGAACGAGGCCTACGAAGTGCTGCGGGTCAACATCTCCGGCGTCATGGAAAAGGATTATTACGGCGCCCTGGCGGGCGGGCTGCTCTTCGCCTTTTTCGCCCTGCCCAACCTGGGCCTGACCTATACCCCCATCGTCCTGGGGTCCATCAATTTTCTGGTGGCCTCGGTTATCCTGTGGCGGTTTTTCTACCTGCTGGAGCGGCGGAAGGCGCTGGTTTCGGCCTTTGGCGCGACCCTGACGATCCTGGTCCTGCTGGGGGTGCTCGCGGAACCGGTGATGACCTACGGCGAACAGCGGAAATACGTCGACAAGATCGTCTATGCCCGGCAGACCGCCTACCAGAAAATCGTCATCACCCAGTGGAAGTCCCACTACTGGCTCTACATCAACGGGCAGGAGCAGTTCTCCACCTACGACGAGGAGCGGTATCACGAACCCCTGGTCCATCCGGCCATGGCCCTGTCCGGCGACCCGTCCCGGGTGTTGATCCTGGGCGGCGGCGACGGTCTGGCCCTCCGGGAGGTGCTGAAATATCCGGACGCGACCGCGGTCACGCTGGTGGATCTGGATCCGGCCATGACCGATCTGGCCGCCAGCCATCCGATCCTTTTGACCATCAACGACGGGGCCATGAAAGACCCTCGCGTCGACGTGGTCAACGGAGACGCCTACCGGTTCCTCGAAGAAAGCGAAGACCTGTTCGGGGTGATCATCATCGATCTGCCCGATCCCGACACCGTGGATCTGATGCACGTTTATTCCGCCAGCTTCTATGAGATGGCGCGCCGCCACCTGATCCGGGGAGGCGTCGCGGTGACCCAGGCGACCAGCCCCTATTTTTCCAACAAGGCATTTCGCTGCATTTTGAAGACCATGGCCGCCGCCGGATTTTCGGTCGTCCCCTACCACAACCAGGTGCCGACCATGGGGGAATGGGGATGGGGCCTCGGGATCGACGCCGACGAGGCCGACCCGGCCCTTCTGAAGCAACGGCTCATGACAACCGGTTACGACGGGATCGAGACCCGGTTTCTGAACCGCGACGCGGTGGTGGGCATGCTCCATTTCGGAAAAGGCGTATTGGAGCCGGACCTCATGGACGCGGTAGCCGTCAATACGAAAATCACCCCGGTGCTATTTCGATATTACCAGGAAGGCTCCTGGGGGATTTATTGACCGGGACGGGCCAATATGAAAATCAAGTAGAGAAATCCTACCGTTGAATACGAGCATTCACCCATTGCCGAAGCCGGGGGTTTCTGAGACACTTTTTCTTCCAAGCCTCTGTCCGCAAGCGTTTATAAGCAAAATCGCTTGACAATCAAGAGGCTTTTCAATAATAAAGTAGTAATAGAACGGAAATCGAGGGGCGGTTTGTAGTGCGACGACTTGACAACAAAAACGCCAGCGTAGAAAACGGAGAGGGTTCTTATGGTTAAGAGAGAAAAACATTCCGGTGGAAGGGTGTCGCGGTCGGCATGGAAAAAGCTGCTGGTTTTCTCCTGCGTGCTGCTGCTTATCGGCGGGTGTACCAAAATTCTCAATGATTCGGAACTCGCGGATCATCGGGAGCGGCAGGCCAGAAACGACCTGGAAGTTCTCAAGCCGCCCATGGACATCAATTTCGAGCAACCCCTGACACTCGAAGATCTCATCCAGATCGGGCTGCACAACAACCTGGAGGTCCGCATCTCCAAGCTGAACCAGGAGATCTCCAACAAGGAGACGCTGGCGCAACGGCTCCGGATGCTGCCCGGGCTGACGGCGGACGCCCGGTTCGAGTATCGGGATCTGCTCCGGAAAAGCGATGTTTACAATTGGAAAGACGACAGAGATGATCGGGATTATACCGTCTCCGAACTCAAAGACTCGCTCCGTGGGAATCTCTCCCTGACCTGGAACGTTCTTGACACGGTCGTGGCCTACGTCCGGTCCAACGCCATGGAGATGCAGGAGCAGGTGCTGGAGCGGAAGCGAATCCGGCAGGCCCAGCAACTGGCCCTGGACATCACCGAGGCATACTGGCAGGCGGCGGCCCTTGAAGACGCCCTCGACTACGTCCACGCGGTGGAGAAACGGCTCAAGGCCGTGAAACGGAAGATCGACAGCGCCGTGGACGCCCGGGATCTTGATCGCATGGACGCCGCGGAATCGGAGCTTCGGCTCAAGGAGCTGGAACTGACCATCCGGCAGCTCCAGGCCAACCTCTCTTCGTCCCGGCTGGAACTCTCCCGGCTTTTGGGCTTCAATCAGAACGTCCAGTACACCCTGGCCCGCCCCCCCATCAAGCCCATCGTGGCGGCCATGCCCCACACCAGGGAGCTGGATATCGATTCCCTGGAGGAATACGCGCTGCTCCATCGGCCGGAACTCTATCAGAGCGACATCCAGGTGATGATCCAGAAAGAGGAGGCCAAGCGGGCCTTCCTCAGTCTCTTTCCCGGCGTCAGTTTTTTTGCCGCTACACATTACGATGACAACCGGCTGCTCCTCTCCAACACATGGAATACGGTGGGGGCCGGCATCGGCTGGAATCTTCTGGACATCCCCGCCAATCTGGCCCGGTTGAAGGGCCAGGAGAAAACAATCGACATGGCCGAAGCCCAGCGCCTCATGATGACCGTGGGCGTCATCACCCAGGTTCACATCGCGCTGCTGGACTACGCCATCAAGGTGGACCGCTTCAGGTTGCTCGAGGAGACCTATTTGCTGGCCGCCGATTTGCTGGACATGGCCCAGACGAAAAACAGCGCGGGACGCCTTCCCGACCTGGCGGTGACCCAGCGATACCTGGAAGAGATGGCCTCTAAATTGAGGCGGGACGAGGCGGTCGTCGACATGCTGGTGGCCCACAAGCGACTCTGCGTGAGCATCGGCATGGCCCCCCAGGACTGCGACAGCGCGGTTCTCGTCGGTGGAGGGGAACCCACTCAATTCGATACGACCCTGGCCGGCGATATGAGCGGCGGCGCATCGGATTTCGGCGGCGCCGGGACCGGCGGGTTCAACACCGCCGACCTGGGCGGCGACGCCATCGGCACGGCCGTCAATAATCCCCCGGACGCGAGCGCGGGGGGGTGGTCGGACGCCTCCGAGTTCGGCAGCGACCTGCCGCCGGCGGAATGGGAATCCTCCTCCTCCGGCGCCGGAGAGGCCGCGGCAGGCGGAACGAGGTCGGCGGGCATGGGCGACGAAGGCTGGGCCAGCGGCGCGTCGGACCGCTTTCTGTGGAAGGTCCAGATGGGGGCCTTCACCGAGCCCGGCGGCCCCGGAAAACGGATCGACCAGGTTCAGAATCTCGACCTCCGGCTCCTGGACAACCGGGACGCGCGGATCACCACCAAGCGCCTCGGACCCAGCCTGTTCAACCGGGTCCGGGTGATGGGGTTGACCGAACCCCAGGCAAAAACCCTTGCCAGCGACTTGCAGCAAAAGGGGATGGAATACTGGGTCATTCCGCCCGACAGCAAACACTGGTAGCCAGTTCGGGCCGCACGTCCGCCCTGAAACAGACACGGCCGGCTGCATATGAGCAGCCGGCCAAGATCATTTAAACACCAGGAAACGCGCCACACATAAGATAGCCCAATGGGAAGGGAGGAGTCGCCATGTTGCATCTGATGAAACTGGAAGACAGGATCGTTCTGGACGGGGCCGCGGTCGGCGAGGCCATTGATCACGCCATCGACCACGATGCGGTCCAGGCCGACGCGCAGACCGATGCGTCGTTCGCTCCGGATGACGGCCATGATGCGAACCGGTTCGCCGATGCGGCCGCCGGCGCCGCGGCGCTCCTGGCCGACCCCGAACCCGCGGCGGAGCCGGTGGATGTGGTGTTGATTTCGGACAACCTTTCCGATGTGGAAACCTTGAAGGACGCGGTTGATCCGGACGCCGAAGTGATCGTGTATGACGCGGACGGCGAGACGGCCGAGGATGTGATGGACCGCGTTGCGGCATTGTCTGAGGAGTTGGGGCGGCCCATCGAGTCCGTGACGATCTTGTCCCACGGGGGCGAAGGGACGTTTCGCCTGGGCAAGGACGCAATCTCGGCCGAAACAGATCGGAAGAGCA
>JAABTM010000190.1 GCA_011389855.1 Desulfobacteraceae bacterium | reverse complement strand
TCCGCTGGACGTTGACATCCTTGAGACAGCCGATGCCGAACAGGATGACCAGGGCCGACAACAGGACGATGAAAAAACGAACGGGTTTCATGGGTTCCTCCTTTTCTATGGTTGGGTTAGTTGTTGAGATGGTGAAGCTCCCCTCAGCCCAGGTTTTGCCGTAATACCGAACCGCCATGGCGACGGTATGTTCGCCGGGGCCGAGCTTCGACAGGTGGTGGGTCATCTCCTGGGCGCCCTGCCGCAGGTTGGGCTTCGATGTGCCGTATTCGATGTCGGGGTCGCCGTAGCCGGTCATGTCTTCGGGCCTGGGCGCGATCTCGAACCGGAGGGTCTTGCCGGCCCGGTCATCGGCGTTATGGAGTTTGAAACGGTTTTCATGGGGCGTCTCCTTGTAGGGTGGATTGATAAAAGGCGGGTTTGGCCAGGGCGGCGTCGCCGCATCGCCATGGAGGGGTTGATGAGATGAGGGAGGGGAAAACGGGCATCGGATTTGGGCGCAGGGGGAGCTTTCGACGCCGGGGGACGGCGTTGGCCTTTTCCAGCTCGCGGATTAGATGGAACGGTTGATCGTTACAGGCTTTCCGGTTCATCGGCTTGCTCCGATGAGGGGGCCATGGACTGAGAAGTCCGTCCAAAGATCATTGATTTTAATGCTACAATAGGACGTATATCAGATTTTCTCCCGGAATGGAAGGCAAAATTCATTTTTGCCATATCCCCACCCCGCCCGTCGGGCGACGGCAAGACCGTCCCGCTGACGGCGACCCCGGAGTGGACCTGCTATGTTGGCAATATCCAGTAAATCCGGAATGATAAAGCGTTTTTTCTTGCCACGCCGCGGCCCGCGCGTTATCATGGTGGTGTGTATGGAAAATTCGATTTTCAGAATCGCATCGCCAACCAGAAAAGGAGGCCATCCATGAAAAAGATCGCTGTTACATTGACCCTCGCGTTTGCCGCACTGCTGATGACGGCCGGCGTTGTCGGGGCCCACTGCGAGATTCCCTGCGGGATCTACGACGACCAGGCGCGGGCCGACCTCATCTCCGAGCACATCGACACCATTGAAAAATCGATGAAGCAGATCGAGGGATTGAGCAAGGCCGATCTGATCGATTACAATCAACTGGTGCGCTGGATCAACAACAAGGAACTCCACGCCAACAAGCTCCAGGAGATCGTCACCCAGTATTTCATGACCCAGCGGATCAAGCTGGATGCTGACAAATACAACGATAAGATCGGGGCTCTCCACGGGATGCTGATATACGCCATGAAGTGCAAGCAGACCACGGATCTCGGAAACGTTGAAAAACTCAGGAACCTGCTCAAGGAATTCGAGAAACTCTATTTCGGCTACACGCACAAATAGGGGGTCTGTCGCTGATCGAAAAAAAATCTTGACACAGGACGATGTTTAGGATAAAAGTAGTGTTTAGTTGATGCGGGGTGGAGCAGTCTGGTAGCTCGTCGGGCTCATAACCCGAAGGTCGGTGGTTCGAATCCGCCCCCCGCTACCAAAAAATCAAAAGGCCACGGTTAAGATAGAATCGTGGCCTTTTTTGCGTCTTACCGATGCGTCATCGCCGCCGCCACTTCCACGGCGGCGCCGGCCGGCGGTCGTACCAGAGGCCGCGGCGGTTGACCCGGGCGTCGGATTCCAGGCCGATCCATTCGGAACAGAAGTCGGCCCGGCATAAGGGGCGGTAGACCCAGGCCGCGCCGGATTTGACCAGTTCCCGGTTGATGTTGCGGCCGTCCACATAGAGCACCGCCACCACCCGTCCGTATTGATCCCGCTCCATGGGATCGATGAGCACGTCGTCGCTGTCGGCTACGGCCTCCAATAATCCCCGGGCCTCTCTTCCGTACCGCTGGTTCAGCTCCGGGGCGTCGATGCCGTAAAGGCGCACCTTGGTCTCGCCGTCCGGCCCGGTGATGTCCACCGTATCCCCGTCCACGACCCGGTTGATGAACAGGGCGTTGGACGCGCACCCCGACGCAATGGCCAGCAGCAGGGCCAGGAGCATTAACAGTGTCCTGGGCGCCGTCCCGCCCGCCGGCGGGCCGGTCGTTCTTCCTCTATGGCTTGGCATCCGTGAGGGCCTCCGTTTCCATCATTTTCCGCTGAATCCAATTCCATTCAATAAAACATTTGGATAAGCTCTTAAGGCGGATTTTTGGATTTAACATACCGCTTTTAATGAGCAGCCCCGCCGCCTTGGGTTGAAACCCCAGGCTGAACCCGTAAAACCGGCTGAAAGCCGGTTATGCCTGTCGTGGCATGGCGGCGGTTTGCAATCCGAACCGGCTTTTAGCCGGTTTTGAATGATTGAGCCTGGGGTTTCAACCCAAGGCGGGGCGGCCAAGGCGTCGGACTTTTATTGGGACCTTCATTTCCGTAATTCACTTTAATCGAACAATTCGACATTGTCTTCATCAGGTTCATCCGGAACATTTGGGGCGAGCTTTAGAGCTTCCTCCACCGTGGCGCCGTTGATCACCGCCTCGAACATGGCCCGGTCGACGTCCATGGTGTATTTGGATTTGATCATATCCTGGAGCCCGAACCATTCATAAGGGTTGTACAACCGCCCGGGATCGGCGACCAGGTCGGCCAGGTCGGCCAGGGAATGGGAGATGTGGGCCAGCCGCTGGGTCAGGAGGTCGTAGAACTGGAAAGCGACGATGGCCTCGTTCATCTTTTTGGAGACCTGGTTGAAATTGGACTTGATGGTTTCTTTCTCGTGGTTGTCGGCGAGTTTGTCCGCGGCCCGGCCGATGATTCCCACGTTTCCCATGATGGAGGTGAACAGATCCGCCAGGGTGGTCACGGAATCGTCTCCGTCCTTCATGGCCTTTTCGATCCGGGAGACGGCCAGGTTGAGCATCATGACCGTTTCCTTGACCTGGCTCCAGTCCAAATCCGGCTTGTTGGGTTGCGACGGCATGGTCCACCTCGAAACGTGAAAAAAAGGGTTGGCGGGAGCGGGAATCCCGGCCGCCGGGGCGATAGGATGTTTTCCCCCGTCACACCCTACAGACCGACGGGGAAAGGGTCAAGAAAGAATGCGGAGCACCCCGTCGATTTTATGGATGGCCGCCAGAGCGGACTGGGCGTCCTCCCGGCTTAAGCGCCCCTCGTGTTTCAGGGCGACCAGATCGGCCAGGGCGCCGTGCATGGCGTCGAAGGCGCCGGCGACGTCCAGATCGTCGTTCATGTGGCCGGTGAAGCCGTCCACCAGCCGGGCGATGATGGGTCGGGCCTCGCCGTTTCCCGCGCCGCCGGGCGCGGCTTCGATCTCCCCCGCCATCCGCCGGAAAGCGTCGAACCGGTCCAGCCGTTCCGACAGGTTTTTTTCGCTCAGGTTGAGCTGCCGCCGGTAGTGGCGGTAAATGAGGAAAAACCGCGCGTGAGCCGGCGAGCCGCATTTTTCCAGGAGTTCCTCCAGGAAAGTCTCGTTGTTTTTGCTCTTGGACATCTTTTTGCCGTCCACCAGCACGTGTTCGCCGTGAAGCCAGTAGGTGGCGAAGGGTTTTTCGGAGATGGCTTCGATGACGGCGATGTTGTAGTCGTGGTGCCGGTAGATATTGTCGATGCCGCCGCAGGCGATGTCGATCTCGTAGCCCAGGGTTTTGGTGATCATGGCCGGGTCCTGGATGTTCCAGGAGGGCCGCCCCTTGCCGATCTCCGTCTCCCAGTAGATGCCGTCGCCGCCTTTGTGGCCGTGCCAGAGGATGAAATCCCCCAGGTTCCAGCGGTGGCCCGAGTAGGTGTCCTTCCGGAACCGGACCTTCTTTTTGGGCCAGCGGCTCATGTCGAGGCCGTAGAGCTTGCCGAACTCCGGAAATTTCAGGGGATCGTAGAAGACGTCCCCCTCGTGCCAGTAGGCCACGCCTTTTTCGATGAGCCGTTGGATCAGATGGACCGCCTGGTCCACGCTGGTGGAGGATCGGGGGATGTCCTCGGGGAGGGCGATGCGCAGGGTGTCGCACTCGTCCCGGAACCGCTTTGCATTGGGTTCGGTCAAATCCGCGTTGGAAACCCCTTTTTTTTCCGCCTCGGCGACGGATTTGTCCTCCACGTCGGTGAAGTTGATCACCCGCTCCACGTCGTATCCCAGATATTCCAGGTGCCGGACCAGGAGGTCTTCGTAGAGAAAGGTCCGGTAATTCCCGATGTGCGGCCGGCTGTAGATGGAGGGGCCGCAGGTGAAGATCTTCACCCGGCGGTCGCCGGAGCGGGGGGCGAAGGGCTCCTTTTTGCGGGTGAGGGTGTTGGTCAGGTACAGACCGCTCCGCTCGGT
The DNA here is from genome assembly GCA_011389855.1 of Desulfobacteraceae bacterium. Taxonomy (GTDB): domain Bacteria; phylum Desulfobacterota; class Desulfobacteria; order Desulfobacterales; family JAABSP01; genus JAABTD01. The sequence goes on along the minus strand of JAABTM010000190.1, from coordinate 6,070 downwards.
GGCTTGAATCGGTTCGAACATGCGCTCCTCTCAATCCTGTCGGGTGTTTCGGATAATGGCCGGCGGCCCGGTTTCCGGAAGGGCGCCGCCGTATTTTAAACCTTCATCATCATCCAGATCCGGAGGGTTGTAAACCCTTTTTTGGGCGGCTGAGAATTCCCTTGAAAAAGAGACGCCATGCCGATATTTTGCGGAGTGGATTATGCGCTGATCGCGCGGATGTGAACGCTGGATTTAATGGATCGGAAAGCGAACGGTTTATGTCGGGATTACAAGAGATCCTGGTCATCCTCCTGATTCTCTTGGGGGTTTTGTATTTCCCCCGGCGGGGGCCCCGGGAGGGGACCGCCACGATGCGACGGGCCAAACGCCCCCTGACCGCCTCCGGCCGGATGCGGCTGGCCATCGCCCTCTCGGTGCTCTGGCCGGCGGGGTTGGCCCTGTATCTGCGGCCCTGGCAGGGGGATCCGCTCCTGTTTTTGGGATTGGGCCTTCTGCCGGTGGCGGCCGGCTGGGCCGCGGGCTGGGTGATCATGGGGTATCGGCGTTACCGGCGCTGACAACGGACGACCAAAGGAAAGGAGACAATCGTGGATATCAGTGAACCGAAAATCACGCGGGACCGGATTCTGGTGCTCGAGGACGAACGCTTCAACGCCGACAACGTCTGCATCGTCACCGGCGCGGGCACGGGGATCGGCCGGGCCACGTCGGTGGTCGCGGCCGTCAACGGTTTGACCGTGGTGGGGTTGGACATCAACGAGGAAGAGGGAGAAAAGACCGTCGGCATGGCCCGGGATCTGGGCGGCAAGGTTCATTTCATCAAGGCCGACCTGACCGAGGACCACCAGGTCGAGCGGGCCGTCGAGGACGCCGCCAAACTGGGGGCCGTCAAATACGTAGCCAACATCGCGGGGCTTCAGCACATCGATTCCGTGGAGAACTTTCCCATGGAAAAATACGACCTTATGCAGCGATTGATGCTCCGGGCGCCGTTTCTGATCTCCAAGCTGACCATCCCCCACATGAAAAAGAGCAGCGACGGCACGGGCGCCATCGGGCAGATGTGTTCGGTCCATGGCCATATCTGCACCAAGAACAAGCCGGTCTACAACATCACTAAGTTCGGTCTTCGGGCCCTGGCCCAGTCCATCTCGGCGGAAGGGGGTGGGAAAATCCGGTCGTTTACCATCTCCACCGGCTTCGTCAAGACGCCCCTGGCCCTCAACCAGATCCCGGCCCAGGCCGAGCAACGGGGCATCACCCAGGAAGAGGTCGTCCGGTCTGTCATGATGGGGTCGTCCCGGGTCAAGGAAATGATGGCCCCGGTGGAAGTGGCCAACCAGTTCGTTTATGGCTTTTCCCGGTTCTCCAATTACCTGGTGGGCGGCGATCTTCTTTTTGACGGAGGCATGTTGCGGACGTACTGCGCGGACTGACGGAGGCCGGCGCCATGAGAACGTTTTTTTCCTACGGGCCGGTGGATTGCCGACACCATTTTTGCGTCGAACGCAGACAATTGATCGACCGCTGTTTTCAGCAACTGATCGGCGTCCCGGAGGAAGGCGGCCATTTCTTCACCATCTGGTCGCCGAGGCAATGCGGCAAGACGTGGCTGATGCGGCAGGCACAGAAGGAGATCGAGAAACAATATCCCGATAAGTTCTTGGTCGGCATGATGTCCATGCAGGGCGTTATCCTGGACGACGCAGATTCCGAAAAAGAACTGCTCTCATGGTTTCCGGAGCTGTTCCGGGATTCCCTGAACATCCGCCCCGATACGCCTGAAGACTGGAAAGCATGGATTCGTTTTTTCCATAAAACAGAAGGGATCTTTAGAAAACCACTGATTTTATTCATCGACGAGTTCGACAGCCTGCCCCGGAAAATGATCGATCGCCTGGTCACGATCTTCCGGGACATGTATCTGAAACGCGAAAGCTTCAATCTTCACGGTCTCGCCCTCATCGGCGTCCGGGCGGTGCTGGGCGTGGACAGCGAACGGGGATCGCCCTTCAACATCCAGAGATCGCTTCATGTGCCGAATTTCACGAAAGAAGAAGTGGAAGACCTCTTCGGACAATATCGCGCCGAAAGCGGGCAGGAAATCGAAGCCGGGGTGGTGGAAAAGGTGTATGACGACACCCGGGGACAGCCCGGCCTGGTAGGGTGGTTCGGGGAACTTTTAACCGAGAAATACAATCCGGGTCCGGAAAAACCAATCGATCTCCATGTCTGGAAAAATGTCTATGCGGCGGCTTTGCACAAGGAATGGAACAATACCATTTTAAATCTCATCAAAAAAGCCCAGGGGGAATATGCGGATTATGTGATGGAACTCTTCACTAAATCCGATCTGCCCTTCAGCATCCGCGCGGAATGGTGCGGCTATTTATATTTGAACGGCATCATCGACAGCCTGGAAACTTCGGATGCTTCCGGCAATACAATTTATCTCTGCCGCTTTTCATCACCGTTTGTTCAAACCTGCCTGTATGAATCCTTTACCATGAATTTCGCCGGCGACCGCCTGCCCATTCTGGCCATTGATCCGCTGGACACCTTAGCGGATGTGTTTGGAAAACCGGAACTCGATATCCCCGCCCTGCTCAAGCGATACAAAGCCTATCTGAAACGCCTTAAGGCCAAAGGCTTGAATCCGTGGAAGGACCAACCGAGGCGTAAAGATTTGCATTACACGGAATATGTGGGGCATTTTCATCTCTATTTTTGGTTGCGGCAGGCCGCCGAAGATATTTGCGTCATCAGCCCGGAATTCCCGACGGGCAACGGCCGGGTTGACCTGCATTTGCGATGCGCCGGAAAAAAAGGCGTCATTGAGGTCAAGAGTTTCCGGAACCATTCCAAATTGGAAAAAGCGAAAGCGCAGGCCGTCGACTACGCCAAAAAGCTCAATTTTTCCACCATCACCCTGGCCGTGTTCGTTCCCGTGGAAGACGAAGAAATTTTGGCGCAGCTTTCCGGCGAGAGGACCGTTGACGGCGTGCGGCTGCATGTGGCGGCCATCGGGTGGGTTTAAAAACGAAAAAAGGCCTTCGACGCCGATCAGGCGCTTGGATACCGGGTCAATCGCTTAATGCGTCGATCCCCGCGGCTTCCCGGAGGTTCCGGGCCATGGCGGATACATCCTCGTCCCCGAACCCGCGGCCGATGAGCCCGTTTTCCACCTGCTCCACAAAGGCGGCCATGGGCAGGGGGACGCCCAGTTCCCGGGCCGCCTCCAGGGCGATGAGCAGGTCTTTCCGGTGGAGCTTCACCCGAAATCCCAGGGGGTAGTCGTTTTCCACCATGAAGCGTCCCCGGTTGGTCAATCCCCATGAGCCGGCGGCGCCGCCGCCCACCGCCTCGATGACTTTTTCCATGTCCAGCCCCGCCTTGAGCCCCAGGGCCATGCCCTCGGCCACGCTCCAGTAGGTGCCGGCCACCAGGATCTGGTTGATGGCTTTGGTGGTCTGCCCCGCGCCGATGGGGCCGATGTGGACGATGGTTTTGCCCATGGCCGAAAGCACCGGCATGGCCCGCTTCAGATCGGCCGCCTCGCCCCCCGCCATGATGGAGAGGGTTCCTTTTTGGGCTCCCTCGGAGCCCCCCGACACCGGCGCGTCGAGCATGGCGGCGCCTTTTTCCTTCAGCTTTTGGGCGATCTCCTTCGTGACCGCGGGGCTGATGGTGGACATGTCGATGACTAGCGCGCCCTCGCCGACGCCATGGACCACGCCGTCGCCGCCAAGAATCACGTTTTCAACATCCGGCGTATCGCTCACGCAGACGATGACGATGTCCGCTCCGGACGCCGCCGCCTTCGGAGATTCGGCCCGTTTGGCCCCTTCCGCGGCCGCGGGTTCTTCCCGCTCCCGGGTCCGGTTGTGGACGGTCACGTCGAAGCCGGCTTTCAAAATGTTAATGGCCATGGGCGCGCCCATGGTTCCCATGCCGATGAATGCGATGTTCATAGCGCCTCCGTTTGCTGCGTTTGGATTTAGAATTTTAATAATAGACGCACCGGGTCCGGTGCCGGGGAATCGCCTTGTAATACGGTTGTTGCCCCCTGTTCCAGAGCAGATAATCCAGACCCTGCGAAGTGACGGCGCGACCGGCCGCGTTCAGCGAGCCTTTAATCAGCTCCACCGCATGAAGAGCGCAGGCCCGGATTTCGATTTCTTCTTCGGACCCGGCTGGAATGAGGCTTCCGGATTCGATGCGCGCCGTCAGGCTTTCATCATAGACCAAAACCCCATCCACCCGCAACACATGAGGCACCAGGTTGTCGGCGAAGATGGTCAGATGATCGAGATCGTGGAACCGGCCCAATCCTTTTCCACCCAGGGCGATGGAAAGATCGGCGGCCGTAAGCTGGGCTCGTTTGTAAAACGGCGCCCGGAGATTTTGGTAAGGGTGGACGTCGTTGAAAAACGGCATCTCCACCAAGATCCGGACGAGGGTTTCGGCGGCCCCCCCGGCGGCGGCGACGGGGGCGGTGAAATCGCCGTCGAAGCGGTCCAGCAGGTAAGTCCCCAGGTCGTTGAGCGCCCTGGCGAAAAGGGCCATGAGTTCCTGGACCATTCCGTCGGCGTCCCGCTGGCCGAAAATGTCCGTGCAGTCGGCGGCCGTAATCGCCGCCAGCGCTTCGGCGGAAAGCGGGCCATGGGCGCGGTAATGGTCGGTCAGGGAACTCGCCACCGTGAAATAGCCGGACATGCCCGGTCGCTTCCGGAGATGAGGGAAATAGCCGGACCCGAAGTTGATGCTGTCCAGGGTGAGGAAAAAGGCGGCCGTGTCGGCTGGGTCGCCGATGAAATGGCGGTCCGTGTCGAGTTCCGGCGACGCGGCTTCCCCGAGGGGCAGGGTCGCCGCGTAGTCCGGGATCTGTTTCTCGTTGATTCGGACAAACGTCGCCTTTCCAGCCACCGCCGCGCATCCCAGGCGGACCTCGTCTATTATGCTCATTTTTTCCATTATCGTCTCCATAATAAAAGAGATCTTCAAGAACCGATCACCTGTTGCTTCCATATCGTTTCGGCGTCGGTCGGATCAAGGAGTTTTACAGAATAATTCGTGTAACGGGTGTGGTGGCATGAAATGTGCTCGAAACACCCCTTGACAGGTTTTCGATCATGATTAAAGTTAAAGTCAAAGGGAGAAAGAGAACGAATTCCCTATGATAACAATACTATAAAAGGAGGTTTGCGCGATGAGACATCTTATGCCGACTACCAAGACAGACCGAGGTGTGAGTCGTTTCCAGCCGGACCTTTTTGATCGGTTCTTCGACGATTTTCGATGGCCGGCGCTGTTAGAAAAAGAAGATCGGTGGTTCGCGCCGAGCGTGGACGTCTCCGAATCCGACGACGCCGTCACGGTCAAGGCCGAGATGCCGGGGATGAACAAAGAAGACATCGACATCACCGTTTCCGAAGGCCTTCTGACCCTGAGCGGCGAGAAGAAGGATGAGCAGGAGGAGAAAAAGGAGAACTACCATGTCCGCGAAAGCCGGTACGGGTCCTTCCGCAGGACGGTCCGTCTGCCGGCCAGCGTCGAGTCCGACAAGATCGACGCCAGCTACAAGGACGGCATTCTTACGGTCTCCGTTCCCAAGAGCGAAAAGGCCAAATCGAAGAAGATCGAAGTGAAGGGATAACGGATACGGCTTCCATCCGGGAATTCGAACCGTTGAAGAGAAAAAGGGCGCGTTGGGGCAAACCCCGGCGCGCCCTTTGTCGTTGGCGGCGCGGATATCGGCGTTCGGGCTCTTTTTCAATCCTCGAAATAGTCGCACTATTCCTGCGGTTGAAATTTTCGGATAGGCTCTAAGAACTCTGTGCCTTTTCTTTACATTCGGACCAGGATTGTGGTAAGCCATCCGTCTGGTCGACGGAGGAGCGCGGCCAGGTCAATTGGCGCCATGCATCGAGCGAACGGCCGAGCATTCGACGTTCGACTGGAAAGGATATCATGCAAAACGGTCAGGTGTCGGTGTTCACCGGCAATGGGAAAGGGAAGACCACTTCGGCCCTGGGCCTGGCCCTGCGGGCAGCGGCCGCGGGATCGC
>JAABTM010000189.1 GCA_011389855.1 Desulfobacteraceae bacterium | reverse complement strand
TCCTTGGGGGTTCAAATTTTTTCTGGGGTTCGCCAGCGACACCATCCAGCCGCTGCCCTCCATGAAGGAGTACCTGAGCTTCGCCGCCAAGCTCCTCCTGGCCTTCGGCATCGCCTTCGAACTGCCCCTGGTCCTCACCTTCATGGCCCGGCTGGGCCTGGTCTCCGTGGATTTTCTCAAGAAAAACCGAAAATACGCCCTACTGCTTTTCTTCGTGGGATCGGCCATCCTCACCCCGCCGGACGTGGTGACTCAGGTCATGATGGCGTTTCCACTGATGTTTCTCTACGAACTGAGCATCATCGGGGCCCGGGTTTTCGGACGTAAGCGGTGGGACGAGGATCTGGAAGACGAAGCGGAACCGGCGTCGGATACGAAAGGAGCCGGAGATGAGTGATGAACAGGGGGCGGAAGGGCCCATCGAATACGCCCTTGAACTCCAGGACACATCGGCCGGTTCCGGATACTTTGCCTGCGAACCGGTCCAGGACCGGTTTTTCAGCGCCTGGGTCGATTATTTGCGCGGACATCCCTATGACGGGTTTCTCCACAAGCACCTCCTCAACGTCCTGAAGGTGCTACCGGAAGGGAAGGTAAAGGGATGGATCGAGGAGGCCGTGCCCGGGGATCCGGTTTTCGGGGCGCTCCTTTACGAGGCATGCCTGATGCATGGGAAGTTCACCGGCCTACAGTCGCTCTTCAGCCGGGAGGACCTGCGGGCAATGGCGGACAGCACGCCCCTGGTCTACATCAGATCCCTCCTTCAGCCGGACCATGAAATCCATTTAAGATGGATGCAGCTTTTCGAGCCCAACATCGTTTTCCACCGGCCGCTGCCGCCGCCGGACGAGGCCGGCATCGAGCCGCCCTTGCCCCCGGACCCGCCGCCGTCCCCGGCGGCCGCCGTCCACATACGCGACCTGGCGCCGACCGGGAAAGACCGGGACGCGTCCGAACCACCGCCCGGGCCGAAGGCGGTGGCCCACACGGCCCTGAGCTGGCTCTCGGCCCTCGGCGTGCTGATGGACGAAGCCAAACGCCACACCGCCTCTCTGAGTCCCTGGGCCCTGATCCGAAAGTGGCGGCTTTCCTTCGCCGTCCGTCAGGGCCGCCACGATTTCACGGTGTCCGGGGTCCAGAACTCTTACGGCCGGGGTCTCCGGATCGAACCGGCCCAGGCCGCCTGCGCCATGGAAGTGGCCGAACGGGTGTCGGCGTTCGCCAGTGTCGGGGAAGGCGAAATTCTGAATCGCACCCGGCCATATCCATTGATCCGGGCCCGTTACGGCGAACTGTCCGGAAACGGGGTTGCGGCCCTGGACCCGAACCGCCTCCCGCTGGAAGCGCCCTACGACAACGAACCACTCCACTGGATCGAGGGCGAAACCGCCGGGGACGCGCCCATTCAGATTCCCGTCCAGTGCGTCTTCCTGTTTTCCAACCTGGACGAGATCGACCTCTTTTCAGGGCTGGGCTCCACCGGCCTCGCTTCGGGCGCGACCCTGGCGGGGGCCAAAGTCAGCGGGCTTCTGGAATGCATCGAACGGGACGCCGAGGGGACCACGCCCTTCGACCCGGCACGCTGCTTCCAAATCGCGTCCGACGACCCCGAGCTGGCGGCCCTTTTAAAAGAGTATCGGTCCTACGGCATCCACGTCCAGTTCCAGGACATCACCCCGGCCCACGGGGTCCCCTGCTTTAAATGCTTCGTGGTCAAGCCCGGCGGAGAGATCGCCAAGGGCGTCGGCGCCGGGCTGGACGGAAAACGGGCTCTGATCTCGGCCCTGACCGAAACCCCCTTCCCTTTTCCCGGCGGCCCGCCGTCGGTCGTGCCCGACCGCGATCTTCCGGCCCGCCGCCTGGAGGATCTCCCGGATTACAGCACCGGGTCCGCGGAAGGGGATCTGGCGCTGCTGGAATCCCTCCTGACCGCCAACGGCTTCCCGCCGGTCTACGTCGACATCACCCGGGCGGACCTGGAGATCCCCGCGGTCCGCGCCATCGTCCCCGGCCTGGCCCTCACCGCCGATTTCGACCGGTTTTCGAGAGTCCATCCGCGGTTGTTCGCCAATTATCTGTCGATGTTTGATTGAGGGGAATCCGCAAATATAGTTTCGAGAGTTTAGAAGGGGGAAAAGTTCAAAGGGGCGCTATACTATATCAAGCATTCCCCATTTTCTCTTTGTAGCGCTTCACGGCATCGATTAAATTGCGATTCGGGGCCGGTGGATTTTCGATCACGTCGAAAAAGGCCGTCGCCGACGCCAAGCTCAATTGAATCTTACTTTCTTTCTCAATAACAGCATTGGCTTTTTCGATAGCGGCCTGCACTAGAAACTGGTTTGGCGTCGCCCCCGTGATTTCAGCTGCTTGGGAAATGGTATCAAAGACATGAGCAGGGATCTGCGCTGAAACGCGTCCATCCACTTTTTCTACTGGCATGTTGCCTCCATGATTGCTATGGTTTTGCGCCGCATCGCCGCTGTCATTAATATATCATCGAATGTTGAATTGGCAATGCCAATTCAACATTCGATTCATCCCATAAATCATCAACCATACTTTACGTTAAAAATATGAAAACTACCCACAAAATCCATTTTCAAAACGCCCAGAAGATGGCGGAAACGCCTAATAACACTATCGACCTGATGGTCACGTCGCCGCCCTACCCCATGATCGAGATGTGGGACGAGATGTTCATTTCCCAGAATCCCAAGATCGATCTCGCCCTCCAAAGGGGCGACGGACCGAAAGCCTTCGAGCTGATGAACCAGGAACTGGATAAGGTATGGAAGGAGGTTTATCGTGTCATGAAGCCCGGCGGCATCGCCTGCGTCAACATCGGGGACGCCACCCGGACCATCAAGGACGATTTCGCCCTCTACGCCAGCCATTCCCGGATCGTCTCCGCCATGCTTGCGCTCGGCTTTTCCATGTTGCCCGCCATCCTCTGGCGAAAGCAGACCAACGCCCCCAACAAATTCATGGGGTCGGGTATGTACCCGCCCGGCGCCTACGTCACCCTGGAGCACGAGTTCGTTCTGATTTTTCGGAAAGGCGGCAAACGGGAATTCAACCGGGATGCGGACAAACAGAATCGACGGGCCAGCGCCTATTTCTGGGAGGAACGGAACCAGTGGTTCTCGGACGTCTGGATGGAACTCAAGGGAACCCGGCAGGGGTTGTTCGAAAAGAAAACCCGCCAACGCTCCGCCGCCTTCCCCTTTGAACTGCCCTACCGGCTGATCAACATGTTTTCGGTCATCGGGGATACGGTGCTGGACCCCTTCCTGGGCATCGGCACGACGCTGTTCGCCGCCATGGGCTCCTGTCGGAATTCCGTGGGATACGAGATCGAAACGGGGTTTAAGGAGGCCATCCTTTCAAAAACAGACGACATCGTCCCCCTCGCAAACGAACGGCTTTTGCAGCGCCTGACCGCCCACCAGGATTTCATCAAAGACCGAACCGAAAACAACAAGCCCTGCAAACACACCAACCATTTTTACGGGTTCCCCGTCATCACCAAACAGGAGGCGGATTTGGTCTTCCAGGAATTGCTTTCGGTGGAGCGGGGAGATGAAAACACCCTGAACGCCACGTATGCCCCTTTAGAACTCGACGTCAATGCCCCTCGATCAGCTGCGAAAAACAAGAAAAGCGCTACGGCTTCACCGGGCTCAAAGAAAAAGCAGCTTAAAAAGGACGGCGAAGAGAAAAAAGCGGTTCAGTTGAGCCTGTTGGATTAGCCTCAAACCCTTTCCCAATCATCTGACCGGCTTATTTCCGCACGACCTTCAACCGATCCAGCCGCAGCCGCTCCCGCTCATCGAACAACCGTCGGGCGCCCAGCCAGACCGCCGTCATGGTGCCGAAGCCGGTGCCGCCGGCGATGAGGAACATGATCAGGATCTGATACTTGACCGCCTCCATGGGCGGGTTGCCGGCCAGGATCTGGCCGGTCATCATCCCCGGCAGGCTGACGAGGCCGGCCGCCGACATGGAGTTGATAATGGGGATGAGGCCGCCCCGGATGCTCTCCCGCCGGATGTCGCCGATGGCCTCTCGGGCCGTCTGGCCCAGCATCAGCCGCCCCTCGATGGCCCCCCGAAGATCCCGGGCCATGCCGGTGAGCCGGTCCAGACCGATGGCGATGCCGTTCATGGTGTTGCCCAAGAGCATCCCCAGCAATGGAATGGCGTATTGAGGTTCGTACCAGGGATCTATTTCGATGACCACGGTCAACGCCAGCACCGTGATGGTAAAGGACGAAATGCACATGGAGAGCGTGCCGATGCCGAACCCCCGCCATCCGGTGAAGCGTCGTTTCTGCCGGCCCACCACCTCCCGACCCGCGGCCAGCAGCATAACGGCGGCCATGAGGGCGATCCAGCCGAGGTGGACGTTGGAGAAAATAGCTTTCAGGACCAGCCCAACCAGGAGCAGTTGAATCGTGGTCCGGGCCGCGGCGACCAATATTTGGCGTTCCAAGCGGAGCTTCATGCGCAGTGAGAGAAGGGCAAGGGCCGCCATGAGCAGGGCGGCGAGGGACAGATCAAAGGGCGTGAGGGGAATGATGTCCATGATGCAAAAACGCTATAAAGGCGCCAGGCCGTCCGGGAGAAGCCGGAATCGGCGGTCGGCGACGCGGGCCAGTTGATCGGCATCATGGCTCACCCAGATCACCGGCGGGTGGCGGCGCTCCCGGTAGGCCGTCAAAAAGGATTCGGCCTTATCGATATTGTCGGCATCCAGGTTGGCGGTGGGCTCGTCCAGCAGCAGGGCCCGGGGCTTGTTGGCGAGCAGCCGGATCAAAGCCAGCCGCTGCCGCTCGCCGCTGGACAACCGGGACACCCGCCAGTCCAGCACGTCCTTTTCAAATCCCAGGTCGCGGAGCCATTCGGGCGCCACGCCATTCAGATGTTCTCCGACGGACTCGAACCACCAGGCGCTTTCCGACGGCAGGTATCCGACCCGGCGCCGCCATTCCGGCCCCGTCAAGTCCATTGACGACCTGTCGTCCAGGAACACCCGCCCCTCGTGAGGGTCCATGTCCGCCACGGCCCGGAGGAAAAGGGTTTTACCCACCCCGGACGGCCCGGTGACGCCGACCCATTCGCCGGTTTTGACGTGCAGAGTCAGCGGGCCGATGTGCTGGAATCGAAGATCCTGGATGGTCAGGCCGTTCACGTCAACAGTTATAACGCCCAAAGCTCTTGGGGCATCGGCATCCGCAACACCCCCGGCGGTTCGCCAATCCCGAGTTCTTTCAGCGCCCTTAACGCCGGGCGAATCTCTTTAATCGTTTGAACGACGACCTGTTGAGTGGCAGAGGAACGGACGCTGACCGGCAGTTTCTCCAACAGCGTATCCAGAAGGGGTTTTCGGGCGGGGAACCGTCTCAGCTTCACCGGCTGGTCTTCGGGGATGTCGGCGGCGGCTTTGGCGAGCGCGATGGCTGTTTGGATGCCGCCCAGTTCGTCCACCAGCCCCTTCTCTTTGGCTTCGGCGCCGGTCCAGACGCGGCCCTTGGCGATCTCCAGGACCGTTTCGATGGGCAGGCTTCGGCCCGTGGCGACTTTGTTGGTGAAATCGTCGTAGATCCGGTCGAGGAGGTCTTGCAGCATTTCCCACTGATCGGGCGTGTAATCGTCTGTAAAGGACCAGAAATCGGCGTTTTCGGATGTCCGGACCGCGTCCCAGGTGACGCCGATCATGTTCCAGAATCCGGTAAAAATCATCTTCCCGGCAAAGACGCCGATGGAGCCGGTAATCGTCCCGGGCTGGGCCACGATCTTGTCCGCGGCCATGGCCACGAAATAGCCCCCTGACCCGGCCACGTCGCCCATGGACACGATGACCGGTTTGCCCGCCGCCTTGGCGTGGAGGGTCTCCCGCCACACGGTGTCTGATCCCACGTAGGAACCGCCGGGGCTGTCCACCCGGAAGACGATGGCTTTGACGTCCTCGTTCTCGATGGCCGACCGGAAGGCCCGGGCCACTTTTTGGGCGCTGAACAGCGGCCCTTCCCTCATGGGGTCGTATTCGGCCTTGCCCCGGTGGATCGGGCCGACCCCGTGGATGAACGCGATGGTCTCTCCTTTCCGGTACAGGCGATCGACCCGGGTGAGGTACTTGGAAAGGCCCAGGGGTTCGGCATCGTATCCGAAACGGGTTTCCGCCTTTTTGTAAATTTCGTCCCGATAGGCCAGAGCGTCCACTAACCCGGCGTCCAATGCCTCCTGGGCGGAAAACAGCCCCTTGTCGAAAAGATCCCGCAGGGCGTCTTCCGGCAGGTTCCGGGACGCCGCGATATGGGCCGTCATCTGATCGAAAAACCCGGTCATGATCGCTCTGGTCGAAGTCTCCTGGGCCTCGGTGAAGTCTTTCTCCGTGAACCGGTTCATGGCCGTTTTAAATTCCTTCCGGTGATCCATGCGGGGTACGACATTGAGCTTTTCGAGGGTTCCCTTGAAAAACCGGCCCTTGAACTGAAACCCGGTGATGGCCAGATCCCCCGAGGGCTGCATGTAAATCTCGTCGAAAAAGGAGGCCAGGTAATAGGGAATGTTCCCGCTGGACATGGAACCGAACGTGTCGGTGTAGGCGATGGCGGGCTTGCCCGCCTCCCTGAAGGCGATCATGGCGTCCCGGATCTCCTGGAGCCGGGCGAACCCCATGCCGGCCGACCCGATCCGGGCGATCAGGCCCACGACGCGCTCGTCGTCCTTGGCCAGGGTCAGGGCCTCCACGGCTTCCAGAACGGTCATATGGGTCTCCGACAGCATCCGGCCCATGGGGTCGTCGGACACGTATTCGACAACGCCTTTTTCGAAATCGATCTCCAGAATCGTCTTGTCCGGCACGGGGTCTTTGCCCCGCCACATCACGATGAGGGTGATGGTGAAGGAAATCAACGAGACGAGGCTCAAGGCCCCGATGACCATCAGCACTTTTTTGAGAAACGCCAGCATAGGCGGGTTCCTTTCGTTTTTCGATGAGGATTAGGGTTCGGATGCGCGACGCCGGGCGGTCATGAGCAGACCGCACAGGGTCTTGGCGTCCTGGATTTCGCCCCGGTCGATCATGGCCAGGGCGTCCTCCAACGGAATTTCATGGACCTGGAGCACCTCGTCGGCGTCCAGATGTTGCTCGGCCGGGGACAAGCCGCTGGCCAGGAAGATGTGGATCCGCTCGTCGGCATAGCCCGGCGCCGGCACGATCTCCCCCAACTTGTGCCACTCGGCGGCGGAGACGCCGGCCTCTTCGATCAGCTCCCGTTTAGCGCAGGTCAGGGGCGTCTCGCCGGGGTCGAGGGTTCCGGCGGGGATCTCCCAGATATACCCGCCCACGGCATGGCGGTATTGTTCGATCATCATCACGTCGCCGGTCCCGGTCAGGGGCACGATGGCCGACGCGCCGGGATGGCGGATGACATCGATGTCGATGGTCACGCCGTTGTCCAGGGTGACGTTTTCGGTTTCCAGGGTAAACACCCGACCAGTGTGCCGGTGTTGTCGATAATTTACGGTTGCGGCCATCATTTCTTCCCGGGCCTCTTCAAAATCTTTGAATGCCTGCTCTCTGGTGTATCCTTTCTCTTTGAGCCGCATATGCTCATCCTTGGCTCGCTGAAGAATTTCAACGCTTTCTTTGTTTTTGGGTTTTAGATAAGCATATCTGACTTCGTCTCCCCGCTTTTCAAAAAGGATCGAAACATCCCGTTCCTCCAGAAGAAGCCGCGCAATAAGTTCGGGATTTTTTCTGATATCTTCAACCAACACATGCTGTAATTGTTCCATCTTTTTCCATCCTTTAGGGGTCGAAAGCATGCTGTCCCTCGCAAGCCAACGATTCAATTCGCCTGTCGATTCTTTTGCGATTCAACAGTTCATTCATAGCAAAGAGCGGTCCGCGGGAAAAGGGATATTTGGAAAGAAGTAAGGTAATTTTCTAAAATCAATATACCGCTGATCCCAATGGATGATCGATTCCATTCTGAATTTTAATTCAAGTTGATCGTCCTCGCCGCCTTGGGTTGAAACCCCAGGCTGAACCTATAAAACCGGCTGGAAGCCGGTTATGGCCGTCGCGGGACGGATGGCGGTTTGCAATTTGAACCGGCTTTTAGCCGGTTTTGGATGATTGAGCCTGGGGTTTCAACCCAAGGCGGGGCGCCAAGGCGGGAACGAACCGCCCCCTATCCTATAAGACGGAGGCGGCTCGAAAACAGTCTAATGAAGCAGTTCGGACCGAAGCCAATCCCGGACCGGCCCTTCGGTGGAATAGACGCCTTTGTTGTGGCCGATGGATTCCAGGAATTGTTCCTCGACGGGTTCGGGCATCCGGAACTTGGCCAGCTCCACCGCCTCTTCGGAATTCCGGCGGACCAAATAGACCACCGGGTCGCCCTTCCAGGTGTTGACCACAAAATAGTGGGACACATCGTCGGCGGAACGGATCACGTAGTTGGATCGGGCCCAGTTGTTGCCCCATTCCAGGTAAAGGGTGACGGCGTCTTCCGGGGTCATGTCCCAGTCGATGGCGTTGACCAGGTTCAGATCCTGTTTGACATCTTCAAGATTCATCATCATGGCGCGACCTCCCTATAAAGGATAAAGATTTTCTTTAGAAGAAAATAATCCTGATCTTATCCATTTTCAACCCTCCAGCTCCTCTTTTTCCCGGTTTCGGAAAAAATTGAGGACAAAAAAGATGTGGGTCTGCATGGCCTGGCGGGCCGCATCGGGGTCGCGGTTCCGGATGGTCTCGAACAGGGCCTTGTGCTGATCAATGATCTGCTGAATCCGGGACGCTTCTTCATAAAGGTAATAAAGGTTCTCCTTGATGCCGAAAAACAGAAAATCATAGAAGCTTCGCATGATGTGGACCTGAACCGGGTTCTTGGTGGCGTAGGAAATGGCCATGTGGAAGGAGACGTCGGCCTCGGTGCCCAGCCGGCCCGAGGTCACCTCGGAGCGCATCTCCTTGAGGCTCTGCTCCAGAAACCGGATGTCGGCTTCATCGGCCCGCTCGGCCGCCAGGGCCGCCGCGTTGCATTCCAGGCCCATGCGGACCTCCAGCAGATCCTCCAGGGTGGCGTTCTGGGCCTCCATGGCCAGGGCCAGGGGGTTGGCCTCCCGGGATTCCGGGGGTCGCACGAAGGTCCCCTGCCCCTGCTTGTGCTCCAGCAACCCCATGAAGACCAGTCGGCTGATGGCGTTCCGGACCGTGGTCCGGCTCACGTTCATGGCCTCGGCCAGCTCCCGCTCGGGCAGGATCTTCTCGCCCGATTTAAGCTGCCCCCGGTCGATAAGGTCCCGGAGCTGGTCGAAGACCTGGTCGGAAATCTTCTTGGGCTTGATGGGCTTGAGTCTCACAGACATAAAACGATCCTCAACTGATGTTCAACGATTCGGCGTAGAGTTCCACGGGGTGCTTCACGGCGATCCGGTCCCCGGCCCTGGAGAGCATGTCGGAGATCTGGATCATGCAGGCCGGGCATCCCGTGGCCACCGCCGCCGGGTCCACGGCCCGGATGTTGTCCCGCTTTTTGCGACCGATCCGGGCCGAGGTTTCATAATACTGGAGGTTGAAGCTGCCCCCCAGCCCGCAGCACCAGTCGGACTCGGGCATTTCTTTCAAAATGTACCCTGGATGGGTCCGGATCAGGGCCCTGGGCTCGGCCGCCACGCCCATGGTTTTTTTCAAATGACACGGGTCGTGGTAGGTGACCGCCGCCGCGTCCCCCGCCGGCGCCGCCTCCGGCGAAATCCCCACGTATTTCACCAGGAACTGGTTGATATCAAGGGTCTTGCCGGCCAGGGCCTCCACCCGGTCCCGGAGATCCATATCCCGGGTCAGCATGGGCCAGACCTCGTGGATGGTGGCGGTGCAGGTGGCGCAGGCGGTGATGAGATAGTCGTAACCGCCGTCCCCGAACCGTTCCAGGTTGTGGCGCGCCAGCTTTTCGAAGGTCTTGGCGTCGCCGGAGGAGACCGCCGGGATGCCGCAGCAGGCCTGGCCCGGGGGCATGAAGACGCCTACGCCGTGGTGGTCGAGCACCTTGACGGCGGCGTCGGCCACATTGGGAAACAATTTGTCCAGGAGGCAGCCCACGAAAAAGGCGACCTTGATGCCCGACGCGCCCGGTTGACTGTCCTTTTCCGGCAGGATCTTGTGGAAGGGCGTTTTGGCCAGGGGCCGGAAATGACGGTCGCCGATGAGCGGCGACATGTACCGGGCGCAGGAGGTGCCCACCATGTCGTTGACCGGCTTGGTAAAAATATCCTGAAATTTGCTCCCCCATTCAGCCGCCCGGTCGAAGAACCCCGGATGGGAGAGCATCCCCCTTAACACGGCCCGTTTCACCGCCGACAACCCCATA
>JAABTM010000484.1 GCA_011389855.1 Desulfobacteraceae bacterium | reverse complement strand
CACCGACTTCGTCGCCAAACCCATCAACGACGATGTGCTGGAGATCGCCCTGCGCCGGGCCGAAGAGCGGATCGGGATGCGCCGCCAGATCCGGGAGTACACCGAAAACCTGGAGCAGCTCGTGGAGGAGAAGAGCCGGGAGATCGTGGAAGCCGAAAAAATGGCCGCCGTGGGCCAGACCGTGGCGGACCTGTCCCACGCCATCAAAAACATCGCCGGCGGGTTGAAGGGCGGGGCCTTTGTCCTGGAAAAGGGGATCGAGCTGGACGACAAGGAATACCTCCGGCAGGGATGGCGGATGCTCAAGGGCAACCTGGACAAGATCACCAAACTCTCCCTCGATCTCCTCGACTACGCCCGCAGCGCCCGGATGAACCCGGCCTGGTGCGATCCCAACGAACCGGTGCGGGAGGTGGCGGAAACCCTGGCGGCCCGGATCGAGGAAAACGGCATCGACCTCCGGCTCGACCTGGCCGGGGATCTCGGGAAGATCTACGTCGATCCCGACGCCGTCCACCGGTGCCTGCTCAACCTGGTGACCAATGCCGTGGACGCCTGCAAGGAAGCCGCATCCGAAGCGGACGCCCCCGGAGATGGCGACTGGATCCGCATCGAGACGATCCGGCCCGAAGGGGGCGGCGTGATCTACCGCATCAGCGACAACGGCTGCGGCATGACCCCGGAGGTGAAAGAGAAAATCTTCACCAGCTTTTTCACCACCAAGGGAACCGGCGGCTCCGGCATCGGCCTCATGCTGACCAAGAAAATCGTCGACGAACACGGCGGCAGGATCGACGCGACATCCGAAGAAGGGGAGGGCGCCGAGATTTCGCTTTGGTTTCCGGAGGCCGTTCCCGGCGCCCATCCCCCCCCATGAAAGAAATCCCGCTTAACACAACCCAATTCGCCGCCCTCTGCGATTTCCTGGCGGTCGGGTCCATTCTCATCGATCCGGACCGGCGCGTGGTCTTCATGAACGAGACGGCGGAACTCCTCACCGGCATCCCGCAAAAGGACGCGTTGGGCCGCCCCTGCCGCGAGATCTTCGCCGGCTACCTGTGCGATAACGACTGCCTGTATGAGCGGGCCGTTTCCGAGGGGCGGACGGCGCTGGCCGCGGACATCCACGCCGCCGACGCCGACGGCGAACCCCACCACCTCACCAAGGTCGTCTCGCCCCTGTACGATCCTGACGGCCGTCCCCTGGGCTGCCTGGAGGTCTTCGAGGACCATTCCGCCTTTGACGAGCTGCTGGGGCGGGTCCGCCACGAAAGCCAGCGGATGAAGCTCATCCTGGACAACATGGACCAGGGGGTGATGACCGTGGACCGGAAAGGGTACGTCACTTTCTTCAACACGGCCGCCGAGACCATGACCCGGTTCCGCCGCCAGGAGGTGCTGGGCAAATCCTGCGCCCGCCTCTTCGGACGGAAGCGGTTCGACGACGACGTAACCCTTAGCGGGACGATCGAGGACGGCGAGACCCGCTCCCGGGAGGAAGGGACCCTGGTCACCCGGGACGGCCTGACCCTGCCCGTCCGGGTCAACTACATGGCGCTCAACAACGAGGCGGGCCGCATCGTGGGCGGACTGGCCACGTTCACCGACCTCTCCCTGGTCTACCAGCTCGACAGCGCCATGCGGGACCGGTACACCTTCCACGACATGGTTGGCAAATCGCCGTCCATGCAAAAGATCTTCGAGATCCTGCCGGTGATCGCCAAAAGCGACGCCACGGTGCTCGTGGAGGGGGAGACCGGCACGGGCAAGGATATTCTGGCCAGGGTGATCCACGCCGCCAGCGACCGGGCCGACAAGCCCCTGGTCAAGGTCAACTGCGCGGCCCTGCCGGAAAACCTGCTGGAATCGGAGATGTTCGGTTACGTCAAAGGGGCCTTCACGGGCGCGGACAAGGACAAGAGCGGTCGGTTCCAGGAGGCCGACGGCGGCGCCATTTTCCTGGACGAGATCGGCGACCTGCCCCTGGCCCTCCAGGCAAAGCTCCTGACGGTGCTGGAGGACAAGGAGTTCTACCCCCTGGGCGGCCGCAAAACCACCAGGGTGGATGTCCGGATCATCTCGGCCACCAACCTGGGGCTGGAGCGGCAGGTCCGGGAGCGGAAATTCAGGGAGGATCTTTTCTACCGGCTCAACGTCATGCGGCTGGAACTGCCCGGCCTCAAGGACCGGCGGGAGGATTTGCCCCTGCTCATCTCCCACATCCTCAAAAAACTCTGCGCCAAGCGCAACATCCAGTTCGATCGGATTTCGGAAGAGGCCATGGAGGTGCTGCTCAACCACGATTATCCAGGGAATATCCGGGAACTGGAAAACATCCTGGAGCACGCCCTGATCATCTGCCAGGGGCCGGTCGTCGAGCGGAAGCACCTGCCGATGTCCCTTACCAAAAACCAGCGCCATGACCCGGAAGAGCCGGCGGCGGGGCCGGCCCCGACGCCGGACGGGGCCTCCCTTCGCACCTCGGAGGCCTCCCACGAGCGGGACCGGATCATCGCGAACCTGGAAAAACACCGATGGCACAAAGGCCGGGCCGCCGAGGCCCTGGGCGTCAACCGGACCACGCTGTGGCGGAAGATGAAAAAACACGGCATTTCAACAAGAGGAGACTGACCGGGGGGCTGTGAGCGACGGACAGATCCGCAAGACCTGTAGAGACTGGCGGGAATGGCGCTGCGAACGGTGCAACCGCTGCACCTGCGGCGTCACAATGCCGTGCGAATATTGCGGCAATCGAGGCGGGATGATGCGGATATTTGACCTTTAGCATTCATCCCCATCCCGGCGGTGTTTGATGGGGATGAGTTTGAGGGATTTTGAGGAAGGCGCTTGATCGATTGGATTAAGCAGCTTCCTCTTTTCGCTCGATTTTAAACATTTCTTCGATATCCAGGTGTAAATCCAGTTCGGCCCACTCGATCATCGTTTTTCTGGCGATCAATCGATAGTTGTTCCGTTGGGCTTCGGTCGCGGACAGCAACGCTGGATACCAACTCAGTGGTGTGGATAGGATGTTAGCG
>JAABTM010000019.1 GCA_011389855.1 Desulfobacteraceae bacterium | reverse complement strand
AGAAAATCGGAAAGGTTCCGCCCGATCACCTCCTCCCGTTCGTACCCGAGCATGCGGAGCCAGTGGTCGCTCACGCGGACGAGCCGTCCCTCGGGGTTGACCGAATGGAGCATGGCCGGGGCGTTGTGGTAGATGGACCGGTACCGTTCCTCGCTCTCCCTCAGGGCCGCCTCTGCGTCCTCCCGCCGTCGGATTTCGACATTGGCCTTGCCGTAGAGAAACGCCACCCCCACCCCTACCAGGAGGCAGAGAGCGAAGACGATTTCCTTGGTGATGTTGATCAGGGGCGCGCTCATCTGCTTGGAGATTACGCTCAGATCCTGGAGATAGATCACGTTCCAGCCGGGAAAGTTCTCCAGTTCCCGCCGGTGGAAGAGGTACCGGTCGCCGCCGCCGTCAACGGCGTATCCGTCCTTTCCGAGGGTCAGGTCGATGGGCCGCCAGGGGCCGGAACCGAACTGCTTGGAGGCCGCGATGTAGTCGGCGTCGGCCTCCGACAGTCGGCCCAGGGTCCTGTACAGCCATTTGTCCCGGCTGGAGACGAACACTACCCCCCTCGGGGAGACCACCAGCATGGCCTCGCTCTTTTCCAGGTGGAACTGGTTTTCGATCCGTTCGATGGGGGCCTTGATCACCACCACGCCCCCCGGTTCGGTCTCGTTTTTGACGGACACCGGATGGCTGGAATAAACTCCCCGCCGGCCGGATGTGGTGCCCAGGGCCAGGTAGGTGGAGGCCCGGCCCGCCAGGGCCAGCCGGACATAGGGCCGGAAATGGAAGTTCTCGCCCACGAAGCTGTCGGGATCATCCCGGTTGCTGGAGGCGATGGTGGTTCCCGTCCGGTCGATGAGGTAGCAGACCTCCACGCCCAGGGCCGTCCGGAAGTGGTCCAGCATGGCGTTGGCCGTTCGCATCCGCTGTTCGGTCCGGCGGTCCAGGGCCCTCTTGAAGGCCCCGATGCCGGCCATGGCCCGGGCCGGCCGGATGTTCTCAGACAGGAAAAAGGAGAGGTTTTTCTGGATGGCGTCCACCCGGTCCAGGGACCGCTGTTCGGCCTCCTTTATGGCGGTCTGCTTGAGGGACCGGTAGTAGAGCACCCCGCCGATGGAGGCGGACATGAAGGCGATCAGGGACAGTACGAGCAGGATCAGGCGAAGGCGCATGATACGGGTTCCCGGCGTTGAGGTGATGCGAACAGGGAATTACCTGTACCACACAACGGACCCTTTCGCAAATTCAGAAGCACGCCGCGCCTGGCCGGGCGCCGGCGGCCGCCTGGCTCCCTGAAAAACCCGGTTGACAATTTCCGGGGCGTGGGGTCTTAATGGGAGCGAGGAGGTCGCCATGAACGGTATGAAAGAAACGGTTTTGGGCATTGGTTTGTTGTTCGCGATTTTGTTTTCATCCTGCGCCGCTCAACCCCCCAATCTCTACAGCACCCTCTGGGTCCAGACCGCCGCCGAGTACCGGGCCGAGGCCCTGGAGACTTATTCGGCGGCCGCTTCCCGCCTGGACGCGGCCCTGGCCGATCCATCCTGGACCGCGGCCCTCGAACAGACGGGCGGTTACAGCGGCCTGCCGCCGGCGGTGATTCTCGACATCGACGAGACGGTCCTGGACAATGCGCCTTTCCAGGGACGACTGCTCCTGGACAACGCCCCCTTCGATCCCGTCCGGTGGGACGCCTGGGTGGCCATGGAAAAGGCCGAGGCGATTCCCGGCGCTCTCGCCTTCGTCAAGGCGGCGATCCAGCGGGACATCGCCGTCTTCTACATCACCAACAGGGCCTGCGCCGTCGGGGACGGAAATAATCCCTGCCCCCAGGAGGCCCAAACCATCCGCAACCTAAGGCGCCTCGGCTTTCCCGACGTATCGCCCGACCGGATGCTCCTCAAACGGGAAAAGCAGGAGTGGGGATCCGAAAAGGAGAACCGCCGGGCGGCCGCGGCGGCGGACCACCGCATCCTCATGCTCATCGGCGACGACCTGGGCGATTTCCTCCCCGGCGTCAAAAACGGCATCGGCCCCGACCAGCGCAAAGACCTCGTGGATCGGCACCGCGACCGATGGGGCCGCATGTGGTTCATCCTGCCCAACCCCATTTACGGTTCGTGGGAGCGGGCCCTGACCGAGCCCAAAATGGGGCATGTCCGGGGGTTTTGACGGCAACCGGCTCTTACGCCGCCGGGGCGGCCAGGCTCCGGTAGTAGCGCTGGAGCCCCAGCACCAGCGCGATCCAGACGGCGCAGATGAGGATGGTGAATACGCTGAACTGGGAGACGCCGAGGGTGACGGGGAGCCACCCGGTGAAGGCGAGGATGAGCAGAGAACCAGCCACTTTGAAAACCCGGAAGCCGAACATGTCGATCCATGCCTTGGCCTGGTAGATGAGCACCGGGTCGATGGGCACGTAGAGCTGCTCCCGGGATGCCCGGTTGATGGAATTGGACAGCCCCCGGTCGCTGATCTTGGACGCCGATGCGAAAAAGAGGGTGGGGGCGCCGTAGAAAAACAACGAAAAGAAGCTCATTACGAGGGGCTGGACCAGCAGCCCCGGAATGATCCCGGCGTACCGGTGGACGAGGGGGGTGATCCCCAGGTTGACGACGATGGAGAAGAACCCCAGCAGGCTGAAAAACATGGAGAGGAACGCGGTCCGCATCTCCTGTTCCGGATAGGAGACGGCCACGGTCTTGAGAAACTGATATTCCACCAGGGGCGACGCCAGTTGCGCCAGGAACAGAATGCCGGCCAGCAGCAGAAGATAGGGGCTTCCCACAATGATTCGCAACGCCCCTTCGTCCCGGGCGCTGCGGCCGGGGCCGATTTCCGGGCCATCCACCTCGCAGTAGATCCCGCAAACGCCCATGAACCAGGTCAGCAGGAAGAGCAGGAAGATGAACCCGCCGGCCACCAGGGTGAGGTCCGCCGTGATGAGAAAGGTATGCTTGATGAGAAACCCCGCCATGGCCCCGCCCACCATGCCGCCGGCCAGGCCGCCGGTCCCCACCAGCCCGTACCAGCGTTTTCCTTCGTCAATGTTGTATATGGAATTGCAGAGGCTCCAGAACTGCTCCACCAGGATGACGCTCATGAGATCCACGAGGAGATAGAAGAGCACCGAAACGGATGGCCCGGCGTGGACGATAAACAACACCCGGAAAAACACCAGAAGAACGCAGGTCGCCAAACAACTGCCCATCACCACATGGAGGCGGCTGAACCGGGCCACCAGCCGGTTGTAAAAAGGGATGAACAGACCCATGGTCAGGGCGCCGCCGATCCAGACATAGGGGAGTCCGTCGGCCCCGACCGCCCCGATGAAGAGGGACCGGCTGGCGGGCTTCAATTGGTAGATGGCCATGATGATCAGCCAGAAATTGGCGAACATGAACAGCGCCCGGAAGCCCGGGGTTCTCAGTGAGATGTATCTCCCGAAAAATTCGACGGAGCGATTTTTAGTTTGAATTATCATTTACAATCGGAGAAAAGCCGTTTATAGTGTCGGGAATTTTTACACATAGTATTCATTCTTATTCTTATTCTTTATGAAGTACCAATTTTTAACTATTCCCCATTCGGAAAAGGGGCGGAGATTCATGATGCGCACAAAACAGTCTTTATCCGTGTTTTTGGTCCTTTTAGCAATTCTTTTTACCGGCGGCGTCCATCCTGTACTTGGGGCCCAGGAATCCTGCCCGCCGTTGAAAGCCAGCGTGGACCCGACGCTGCAAAAAGCCCTCGAAGGGCTCGTCTCCGATCTCGGCATGGACGAGGCGGTCCGATCCAGGCGCCTGAGCGTGGCCCTGGTGGACATCACCCAACCCTACGCGCCCCGCATGGCCGCCCTCAACGGCGATACCATGATGTACGCCGCCAGCCTGCCCAAAATCGCCATCCTCCTGGGGGCCTTCGACCGGATACAAAAAGGGGATCTGCCCTTTGACGGCGAGACAGAAAAGACCCTGACCCGGATGATCCGCAACTCCAGCAATTCCTGCGCCACGACGATGCTCAACCGGGTGGGCAAGGCGTATCTGGCCGACTTGCTCCAGTCGCGGCGTTACCGTTTGTATGACCCCCAGTTCAACGGCGGGCTCTGGGTGGGCAAGGAATACGGCAAGGGTCCGGCGTTTCGGCGGGACCCCATGTACAACCTGTCCCACGGCGCCACGGCCGTCCAGACGGCCCGGTTCTACTACATGATGGAAACCGGCCGCCTGGTCTCGCCGGAACTGAGCCGGAAGATGAAGGAGATCCTCGGAAAGCCGGCCATCCGCCATAAATTCGTCAAAGGGCTGACGGCGGAACGGCCCGGGTCCAGGATTTTCCGGAAATCCGGCACCTGGCGAACCTACCACGCCGACAGCGCCATTGTCGAGCGGGACGGCCGGAAATACATCGCCGTGGCCCTGGCCAACACCAGCGCCGGCGGCGAGTGGTTTCCCCGGCTCATCGTGGGGCTGGACGATCTGATTTTCAAACCCGAACTGTACGCTAGTCGGCCGTCTTCTCAGGCCGATGGAACGATTCGATAAGCCGGTGGATGCGGGTCCCCAGGGTCTGGTGCTCCACCGCTGAGTTCTTTCGCAGCACGTTGGACATGACCACCGCCATGTAGTACAGCGGCGGATCGTGGTGGGGCGACTCGACGATGGCCACCGAATTCATCATGTTGTAGACGTTCCCCTTGTATTTTCCGCAGGAAAACCCGGCCTCTTCCCGGCACTTGTAGAGAGACCCCGACTTGAAATAGACGGCGGACTCCCGCAGGGCCGGGGAGGAGGCATACCGGATCCGGCGCTGGGTTATGTAAATCAGCCGCTTCAGTTCCCGGCTGGAGAATTCGTCCACCAGGGTTCCCTTCTCCATCTTCACCAGGTATTCCATCAGCGACCGGGCGTTGGCATAGCTGCTCTTCCCCGGCGCCTTCTGTTTGCCCCGCCAGGTAAAAAATCCCCCCTGGCGCAGTTTCTCCGAGTTCATGCCGTTTCGGTCCACGGGCAGGTGCATGGCCTCTGAAAGAAGATCCGAGAGTTCACCCTTGGGCGTCTCCTTGAAGAAAGCGTCGATGGCCGCCGGCTCCAGGGGATACCCCCGGCCGAACCGCTTGATCAGGAGCAGCTCCCGCTGGTTCATGGCGGCGGCGGCGTTGGAACTGGCGGAAAACATCCAGTCGAGATAGGTGTAAAGGTTTGCCGTGTCCCCCTTCCGAAGCGGACGATAGCGGATCCGCTTGTCCCCCGGTTCCCACAGGGGGATTTTGTGATGATCGCTGAGGATGAACTCGTCGGCGGTCACCTGGGTCGTCCTGAGGATCTTGTAACGAGCCTTGGGATCGTCGGGATAGGCGTCCGCCAGTGCCTGGAAAAGACCCAGCCCCACCAGAATTTTGCCGATGCTGCCGGGATTGTACATGGCCTCGCCCCGATGCCCGGCGTACCGCGGATTGTCCCGGTCGGTGAGGTCGAGCACCGCCACGCCGTAACGGTTCGCCTCGCGTCCCATCAGGTTCCGGATCTGGGAGAGGAATTTCGGGTTCTCCGGCGGGATCTCGAAATCTTTTTGATCCGTCAACCGGATGTCCACCTCCTCCATGGTGAGCATGGCCCCCACCGGCGCCTTCCGACCCCGGACTTTTCCCTCCTGGGCCAGACGGAACGCCTCCAGGCGGTTGATGCCCGTGTGCTCGTACCCGTCGAGGGGGTAGGCGCCGACGGGAAGGGCGCTCGTCAAAAGGGCGCCGATGGCGAAAATGAGGGCGATGGTCGTTGATGTAAGTTTCATGTTTCCTCCTTTTAGGGGGCCGGAATGGGGTCGTATGTAATTACGACGGGCCGAAATGACGTCGTTTCCGTAGGGGCGAAAAATTTTTCGCCCCTACAGACGGTCCGGCCCGCTGATTGACGCGGATTTAGCTGATTGCGCTGAATGGTTATAATTTCGGCGGCGAATCCAAATCCACCCGATGGTCCGCCGCCCCGGCCAGCTCGGCGTCGAGGCTGATGAGATAGGCGTTGGCCCGGGCCCGGCTGCTCTCGATGAACGGACGGATTTGGAACAGGGCCAATTTGCCGTCTAAAAAGCCGAATTCGATGTCCGCCGGGATCGTTTCTCCGCCGGCGGTCCGAAGACGGGGGAACCTTTGGGGCGCGGTTCGGGCCAGGTCCATGAGGATGCGGATTTCAGACTCGGTCAGGAGCCGGTTCCGGCCGCTGGCCGGGATCTTGAGGATCCCCCCTTCGGGCAGCAGCGCGGCCCGGCGCGGCTCCGTGGCCTGGGCCAGCAGCCGCACGCGGCCGGTCTCCATGTGGATCCGGACTTCCTCGGCCCCCTGACCCTCCACCGCGCCCCCGGGGCCTTCGTTGACCGCCGCGGTGAGCCAGTCCGGGCTGCCGCTGTCGATGTCCACGGTGACCAGCACGCCGGATACGTCCACCGGCACGCTCCGCATCAGCAGCACCGAAACGTAGACGTGCTCCGGCTCGGACATGTGGGTCTGGCGCCAGCCGAAGGCCCGCCGGGTGAAGGGAGATGCCCAGACCCGGGGGATGGCGTCGATGATGTTGTCCACGCCCACCACGTGGGGCACTGTGAGATTGAGCCCGGCGCCGGAAAAACCGGGAAGATCCTCCACGTTGGTGTCGCTCCGGATGAAGACTCCGTAAGACCCGTCGGGTCCGAATGCCTTGGCCATGGCGGCCCGCAGCCGCTCCCGAAACGTCCGGCCCGGTTTAATGCCGGCGATCCGGGCGTGGAGCTGATCCAGAAATTCCTGGGTGAAGGCGGCCAGCAGCTTGGAATCGTCCTTCAGCCCCTCCATCTGCCGGTACCGGGCCCCCATCCATTCCCAGATGGAGGGGCCGCCCGCCGGATCGAAGGGCTGGTCCAGCACCGACCGGAACACCCCGAAGGGGAGCACCAGACCCTCGGCCACCGCCTCCGGGAAATGGTGCTTCAACTCTCCCAGGTTGGCGGCCTTGGGACCGGCGATCCGGCCCGAATCCGTCGCCCGGATTTCCGACAGGGTCACAAAGGATTGGGACGACAGGTCGAGCTTCTCCAGATCGGGCCGGATGAGCACGTCCCGCTGCTGTTCACGGCGCTGGAAGACGCCGTCCCATGCCGGGCCGTCGTCGGCCAGTTGGACCACCCCGCCCGGGCTGGCGGCCAGCACCACCGGCGATCCGGCCCGTTTCTCCAGGAGCGGAAAGAGCCGGTTTTCGACCGAGACGTTGGGAATCCCCAGATTCCGGGCCAGCAACTGCACATGGGAGAGAGCGTTGCCCCGGCCGGCGGTCAGAATCCCGGCCACCCGTGGGAGGTCGCTGGTGGTGATGGGCAGAAGATAGATCCCGCCGGGGTCTATCTCCGCCGGCGTGATCCCGTCGGCGGCCAGGCGCAGAGGCCCCCGGGCCATGCCGGGGTTGAGAGCCCGGAGGCCGGCCCCGATGGGGCTTCCAAAAAGCGTGTGCGCCATGCCCGCCAGCCGGTCGGCGTCCCGGATCAGGAGATCGAGGGTGTTGGCCAGAAACAGGACGGGGTTGCCGTGGAGCCGGTCGTGAATGAAATCCGCGGCCTTGGGCTCAACTTCCGCCATCTTATCCACGGGCCGGGAAAAATAGAAGGAGAGCTGGCCGTCGGCCCAGTCCGAGATCCGGCTGAGGTACTGGAGTTCTTTTCGATAGACGTCCAGGTAGAGGGGGGTCGCCAGCACCCTGGCCAGGCTATCGCCCAGGGCCATCTGCTGCCTGGAGGATATGAGCCCCATGCCGTAGATCCCGATGGCCGCCTCCCAGGTCCGGACCACGATTTCCCGGCGGATCAGGTCCGGCGCGTCGGCGGTTAGGGCCGCGCCGTTGCCGTAGATGAAATCCTCCAGGGCCAGGCTCAGGTCCATGACGGCCAGCCGGGTTCCGGCTTTCCGGAGCTGGGGCAGGGTGTCCCGGATCGTCGCCATCATCCGGTTGGCGGCGGCCATGCGGCGGGGCAGGGGGAATTCCGGGGACAGGGTCGGCAGGATATTGCCGAAAGATTCGGCGATGGCCGGCGTCTCGATGCGGCCGATGACCGAGGCCGCCTCGGCGTGGATGTCCGGCACGGTGAAGACCGCCGTCGCCAGGTCCGCCAGGCGGGCGTAGTCTGATTGAAGCATTTTCTTCCCCCCGGCCCTGGCGTATTGCCTCACGGCGACGGCGTCCGAAGCCTCCGGCAGGACGTGGAGCTTGATCCGAAGATTTTCGAACCCCGGGTCCTTTTCCGCGATGGTCTTGGAGAGCTGGCGCATCTCGGTGAGGGGCGCGCCTTGCCGCCCGTGGGGCACGGCCCGGACCGCCTCGCGAAGCAACAGGAAGCGGTCCACCTGCCAGTGGGGATCTTTCAGGAGGGTCAGGAGCAGGTCCCGCCCCTTTTCCGTCTCGTCTTCGGCCTGGAGAGAGCCGCGATAATAGCGTGATTTCCGGAATATCCACCCGTCGTCGGCCCGGATTAGATATTGTTCGAGGATCATCCCGCGCAGCATATTCGGGAATTCGGGCCGGGCCGCGAAGCGTTTGGGGTCGATGTCCGCCAAAACGGTGGCCACATAATACCCGGCCTCCCGGAGGGCTTTGGTCTTGTCGGTCCATTCGCCGTGCTGGACCCCGCCGCCGTGTTCGGAGCAGCTCTCCTTGGGGGCGAGAATGGTCCCGTCCTCGCAGAACCAGCGGATCCGCTTGAAGGGGCCGCGGTGGCGTTCCTTCATCTCCTGGATCCAGGCCCTGGCCGTATCAGGGTCGGGCGGGGGAGCCGCGGCGAGGGGCCGCGGAAGAAAAAGGAAAGCGGTCAGAAGGGCGAACAGCGCGTGTTTCATGGCGAAGCTCCTTTGGCGGCGAGTCCGAAACGGGCGGTTATAGTTGGGAATCTGTTCGGCGCATCCGGAAAACAGATCCAGTTCTCATTATATCCATGATACCCGGAAATTTAACACTCGTCAAAACCGATGGAGATGAGAAAGGGGGAGAGGCCGGAACAAGGTTTTCGGATAGGGTATTAGCCGGTTTTCCGTTTTCGATAGACCAGGGTATCGCCCATGCGGACCGATTCGAACTTGTCCGTCAGCATGTAGGTGTTCTCCATGGCCCCGAGGAAAAGATGCCCCTCGTCGGTCAGCAGCCGGGACAGGGTGTCGAAGACCCGCCGCTTGGTGGCGTCGTCGAAATAGATCATCATGTTCCGGCAGAAGATGACGTCGCATTTGATGCCGAAAATGGCGTAGGGTTCGATGATGTTGAGCTGATGCCACCGGACCATGTTCCGGATGTCGTCCCTGAGCCGCCAGGTTTTGCCGGATTCCGTGAAAAACGCCGCCCGCCGCTTTTCCGACAGCCCCCGGTCCACTTCGCTTTTCGTGTATTCGCCGGCCATGGCCTTTTGCAGCACCTTTTTTGAAATGTCCGTGGCCAGGATGTTGAAATCTTGGGGCGTGATGTTTGATCCGGATTGACCGGCGGTGAATTCATGGACGAGAATAGCGATGCTGTAGGGCTCCTGACCCGTGGAGGCCCCGGTGCTCAAAATATGAGCTTTAGTCGGCGAACCGCCGCCGGGGAAGGCGGCTTTGCGGCGTCTGATCCGGTCCGCCAGCTCGGGGAGGATCGTCGTCCGGAAGGCCTCGAAGGGGTGGACGTCCCTGAAAAAGGACGTTTCGTTGGTGGTGATGGACAGGATCACATCGTTTCGCAACTGAACGGAATCGTCGTGGACGAGCTTGCGGCTCAATTCCGAGAAATCCCTGCACCCCGCGGCGCTAACCAGGGGTTCCAGTCGCTGCTGGATCAGGTAGACCTTCTCCCGGCTGAAGGAGATGCCCGACACCCGTTGGATGTAGTCGCGAATGATGTCGAAATCCTGAGAAGAGAGATCCAAGAACCGGGTTCCTTCAGCCGCCGGCGAGGCGGACGACGGCGTCGGCGATGCGGTCCAGGGGCAGCACCGCGTCCACATGACCGGCCGCCGCCGCGCTGCCCGGCATGCCCCAGACCACGGCGGTGGCGTTGTCCTGGGCGATGACGCGGCCCCCGGCCCGTTTGATCGCGGCGGCCCCCTTCGTGCCGTCGCTCCCCATGCCGGTGAGGATCAGGGCCACGAGACGGGGACCGAACACCGTCGCCGCGGACCGGAAAAGCACGTCCGCCGACGGCCGGGACCCGTTTTCGGGCGGCTGGCGGTTGATGATCGTGGCAGGGCCGTTTTCCGGGTTCCGGAGCAGCATGTGCCGGTCCCCCGGCGCGATGTAGACGTGCCGGGCTTTCACGGTCCGGTTGTGTTCCGCTTCCACCACGGTATGGGCGCATTTTTTGTCCAGGCTCGCGGCCAGGGACCGGGTAAACCCGGCGGGCATATGCTGGACGATGAAGATGGGCGCTCGCAGCCCCTCGCAGAGGGCGGGCATCAGGGTCGCCAGGGCCTTGGGGCCGCCGGTGGAGACCCCGACGGCGACGGCCTCCACCGCGCCGGCCGGCGCCGGAAGCGGTTCGGTCGAAATCGCCTGAATCGCGGGAATCGCCTGAATCGGGGGCGCCGACCGGGCGAAGGAGAACCGCTTGCCGGTGAAATACCGGATTTTGACCAGGAGCTGACGTCTAAGGATCGCGCGGCTCTCCTCCAGGGAATCGGTTCGGGGTTTGGTGATGAAGTCGAAGGCCCCAGCCTCCAGGGCCTTGATGGTGATGTCGGCGCCTTTCCGGGTATGGGCGCTGAGCATAATGACACCGATGGGCGGCATGTCCGGGGTTTCGCGGTTGAGGGCCTGGATGGCGTCCAGGGTCTCCATGCCGTCCATGTCGGGCATCTCTACGTCGAGGGTGATCAGATCGGGCCGCCGGGACCGGATGAAGTCCAGTGCCTTGAGACCGTTTCTCACCGAGCCGATAACCTCGATATCGGGCTCGCCGGAAAGCCCCTCTTCCAGAACCTTCCGGAAAATGAGCGAGTCGTCGACAATGAGGATGAGGATTTTCAATGATTCTTCCTCGCCTGGATTCTTCTTCTGTAAAGGCGCTCGGTAAAGCCGCCCTCTTTTTCAAAGGATCGGGCCTGAGAAGAGATCTGGCGATCGAGAAAATAACAGGCCAGGTTCAGCAAAGAGAGGGCGGCGTTGGCCGCCAATTCGGAAGAGCGCAATGGTTGACACCGACGATGGCACGGACTGACACGGACTGACACAGGGACTGACACGGACGGTTTGTTCGACGCCTTGACCGCTTTGGTAGTTCTGTCCGTGGTCTGTGTTCGTCCTTGTTGGTCCGTGTTCGTCTGTGTCTCTTTCACGCTTTCCTGATAAATCTTCAACTGCCGCGCCCTTTCTTCAGCCACCCAGTCTCTGACGCAGTCGAGCGAAGCGCAGCGTTTCTGTTTAAACCGCATTAAAACCGGGTGGTCGGGCGGCAGCATTTCGAGCCCTCTTTGCCGAAGAAAATCTTCATAATCTAATCGCAGTTCTTCAAGGCTGGCGCGGGCCACATTGGTCAGTTTCAGCTCCATCTTTTTAGACGTTCCGGACGCCTTGCTGCCTTCAGCGATATTCTGAACCCCGGATCGGGCCGCCTGAACCTTTGGTCATGGGTTCGGCTTCTTCTGTCGATGTACTGGTCGCAAAACCGCACCGTAACGTCGTACACCAGCTGTGAGATCCGAAAACTTTTCAGCTTACGGTACCCGCCGTGCCTGGGGATGAGATCATTCATCCTTGATCTTGAATTTCCCCACCATGTCTCGCAACAGCCCGGCCACTCCGGCCAGTTTTTCGGCCGATGCCTGGACCTGCTTGGCGTCTGCATTGGAATCGGACGCGGCCTTGCTCACGCCCTGGATGTTCATGGAGACGTCGTTGACCCCCTTGGCGGCCTCGCCGGCGTTTTTGGCCACATCCTCGGTTCCCTTGGCGATTTCGGCGATGGCCGAGGCGATGTTGTTGACGCCGGTGTTGGCCTGCTGGACGTTGCCGGAGATCTCGTTGGCCGTTTCGGTCTGTTGCTCCACGGATTTGGTGATGTCCGTGGAGGCGTCGTTGAGGTTGGCCACGGTGGCTGATACCTCGGAAATCACCCGGACGGCTTCTTCCGTGTTGGACTGAACCCCCTCGATGCGCTTGCCGATGTCCTCGGCCGCGCCGGCGCTCTGGCGGGCCAGTTCCTTGATCTCGTTGGCCACCACGGCGAACCCCTTGCCGGCGTCCCCGGCCGAGGCCGCCTCGATGGTGGCGTTCAACGCCAGGAGGTTGGTCTGCTCGGCGATCCGTTTGATCACCGTGGTCACCTGACCGATCTCCCCGGCGGCGGCGCCCAGCAGGCTCATGGTTTGAGTGGCCGAATCGGTCATCTCAGCGGCCTTGCCGGCGATCTCGGCCCCGCCCTTGGCGGTCTGGGCCACCTCCTTGATGGCCATGGACATCTCCTCGATGGACGACGCCACCGCGTTCATGTTCATGGAGAGTTCCTCGGCCGTGGACGAGACGCTGTTGGCGTTGGCGGACATCTCTTCGGCCGCCGACGCCATGGCGTTGATGCTGGCCGACATCTGTTCGGTGGCCCCGGCCACGTTGTCGGACTGGGCGCTCATCTCCTCGGAACCCGAGGCCAAACGGACCGAGAGTTCGTTCAGGTCCGAAGAGGCGGCGTTGAGCGTTTCGATATTGCCGACGATGTCGGCCACCATCTTCTGGTGGTTTTCGATAAAGACGTTGAACCACCGGGCCAGATCGCCGACTTCATCCTCGCTTGTCGCATCCAGGCGGGCGGTGAGATCCCCTTCGCCTTCGGCGATGTCTTTTAATCGATCCTTGGCCTGGTTGATGGGCCGGACGATGAACCCCGACATGAGCCAGAAGATGAGCAACGCCAGCAAAAGGACGCCGACGCCGGCGATGACCTGGTAGACAAGGCTTTCACGGTTTCGACGTTCAAGCTCCTGTAGTTGCTCTTCGACATGGGAAAATACGGCGATTTTGGGTACCGTGATGATCACGGACCAGGGGGTGTCCGTCTTGCCCAGATGAAACGGCGTCATGGCTTCGGCCGAGGCTTCCGTAATGTCCAGTTGTTCTTTCCCGTTGCGCATAAGGGCCAGTTTTTTTTCCCATCCATCCGGCATCAGCAGCTTCATGTGCTTGCCGATCAGTTCCGGTTTGCCGCTGGACGCGGCAATGATGCCGTTGTAGCTGATGACCGTCGTGTCGCCGACGCCGTCGTAGATGCCTTTATTGGCGGCCGCCGCGAGGGATTGGAGAAAATCGAGGCGCATATCGACGCCGGCGATGCCGTAAAACGTCTCCCCGACCATGATGGGAGCCACGAGGGAGGCGAGCCAGACCGTTTTCCCCTGAACCGGGTAGGGATAAGGGTCGATAGCGCATTCCTTCTTCCGCTCCCGGGGCCGAAGGTAATATGCGCCTTTCCGAACGCCGTTTTCGTGGGTTTCTTCATTTTCGTAATCCTCCAGGGGAACCTGGATGACATTGCCTTCGGCGTTCCGGTTCCAGTAGGGGATGAAACGGCCCGTTGCGTCGTGCCCGGCCGTGCCCTTGTAGATGTCGTCGAGTCCGTCGAGGGCGTCGGGCTCCCATGCGGTATAGGTGCCTAGAAACGTAGAGTTTTTGGTCAGAAGGCTTTTGAGTATGCCGTTGATGCGCTTCCGGTCCATCCTCAGATTGACGTCCGGATCCTTGATGCCGGCGAAGACGTCCGCCATGGTGCGGGCGGCGTCCAGCGCGACTTCCATGGCCGCGTCGATTTCAAACGAGACGGCCTTGGCGTTTTTCAGGATAATCTCTCCGGCGGCTTTGGTGGCGCTTTCCCCCGAGGATTGCGCGATGTATGCACCGTTTTTCCGCGCGGCCATCACTCCGATCGCCAGCAGAGCGCCGATCGCAAGGACCATGCAGAGGCTGACGATCACCATCAGTTTCGTTCGCAAGGATTTAAAGGCCATAGGTCGTTGCTCCCTTCAAAACGGTTCGGTTGGGCGGCGCCCGAAAGACGCGCCGGCTGTCGCTTCAGTCCGAGGCGGCGGGGGTCCGGGACGGGGCCGGGGCGTCTTCGACTCCGAGTGCGTTCAAAACGGCGGTATTGTCAAAGATCATGTCGGCGGTGAAATCTTTTTCCAACATGCCGTTCTTTTCGAGAAAGGATTTGAGATGCGTCAGGTAGGCGTGCAACCCGCCGCCGGTCCGGTTTCTTTCCCGCAGCCTCTCGCGGTCGTGGATGCGGACGGCGTCCACCATGGCTCTCAGGTCGCTTTCCGGATAGGGGGGATCGTTCTTGAAAGCCCGGGCGTTGAGTATTTGCGCGTACGCTTCCCAGTTGTCGGGCGATTGAATCCATTCAGCGGCTCTGATCCAGCCTTTCAATATCTTGACCAGATCGGCATGAGGGATGGATTGCAACACATCATCCAGGGCAATCAGGCCTTCCGGAATGGATCCTTCATAGGTCGCGCTTGTGGCGACCACCTTTCCTTTGCCCTGTCTTTCCGCGCGGATGGCGTCCGGATCGAAGTTGACGATAATGCCGAGGCGTCCGGCGATGAAATTGTCCGCCAGGGTGGATGGTTCCATCTCGATGACGCGTGCGTCCGACATGGCGATGCCGATCGTCGACAGGTATTGGTCCAGAAAAAAAGTCACGGAGGGTTGGTCGTAGTAAATGCCTATGGGAAGGTTTTTGAGCTTCGACAAGTCGAGGTCTTCTCTCACGATAATTTTATCGCCGCCGTGGGACCAGCCCGTCTCCGCCACAATCGCGACGGGCGTTCCCTCCTGGAAGACTCCAATGACGGTTCCGATCATGTCGAAGGTCAGGTCCACAAGCCGATCCTTCAGCATGGTCAAATGCATCGGGGCGGTGGTGGTGACCAGTTTGACATCCACGCCTTCGGATTTCCAGAAGCCCTCGGCGTCGGCGACATGGGAGGGTGAAAATCCGGCCCATGACACCACGGCGATTTTGTAGGTTCTTGCACTGGCCAGACCGGCGGACATTAGGCAAAGGACCATCGCCAACACTGCAATTCGTCTCATAATACACTCCTTTTTTTCCCGCTATGCGGTTAAATGCAATACCCGTGAACGAATTCTCCGTAGAACAGCCTTCCAGGCTGTTCAAACAGCCTGGAAGGCTGTTTTACGGGTAAAAAACCGACTGAATCTCATTCATTCACGGGTATTGCGGTTAAATGATTTACCGGAACATTTCCGGCTATACCGGTTTTTCGATATCAATCAGCAACTGTTTTGCATCCAAAATGATTAGCAGCCCGTCTTCAAGCTTGCAGACGCCGCTGCCCAAATCCAGGCCGCGCCGGTCGCCGGCCTCGGGAACGCCTTCGTCGGCTTTCCGGCGGTCTTCGACCATTTCCCTATGGATTTCCATCACATCTCCGATCCGGTCGACCAGGATGCCGAAATTGTCGCCCACCTCCGGTTTGAAAAGAACCAGGCGGCTCTCCTCGTCCACGGGCTTTTCCGGCAAATCCATGATGAGCCGCAGGTCGAGGATCAAGTGGATCTGCCCCCGGATGTTGACGTACCCCTTGACCGCCCTTGGGGCGTGGAAGATGGGGGTGAAATCGGTTTCGGTGTTGATCTCCTTCACATCCAGGATGTCCACCCCCAGGCGGCGGTCTTCGATGGCGAAGGTGCAGATCTGTCGGGTCTCTTCATCGTTCATGGCGTCGCCTGTTCCCGGTTATGTTATCAGCTTTGAAACCGTGGCCAACAGTTCTTCCCGGTTGATTTTGATGACGTAAGCGTTGAAACCGACCGCCAGTGCCGACCGGCGGTCGGCCTCGGAATCCAGGGCGGTAAGGGCGACGGCCGGCAGGTCCGACCACCGGGGATCGCTCCGGACCCGCTCCAGGAAGCGCCAGCCGTCCAGGACCGGCATCTCCAGGTCCGACACGATCAGGTCGTAGTCGGCGGCGTTGAGATATTGCAGCGCCTCCTTGCCGTCCTCGGCCGTCGCCACCGTGTAGCCGTCCGATTCCAGGTAACCCTTGACCAGTTGACGGAAAAAGGCCGTGTCTTCCGCCAGCAGGACCCGCTTTTGAACGTCGGGCGGGGGCGCCAGCTTTCGTCGTTCCGCGAACCATTCCGGCTCGGCCAGCTCGATAAGACGGAAGATGTCGATAAACAGGGTGGTCCGGTCGTCGATGATGGCCGTGCCCAGGAGGCCGTCGGCCATGTAGCCGTCGGTGCTGAGCGTCATGGGCGCGTCGGCGATGTCCACGATGGACGAAACGAGGATGCCGAAGGGCCGCTTGATGTGTTTGGGCAGCAGCAGGAAGGGCTCTTCCACGGCCGCGCAGGGGGAGACCGTCAGGACGTCGTCCATCCGGAGAACCATGGTGGAGACCCCGTCGATGGTGATGTACTGTTTGTCGCCGATGGTTTCGATGCGGGACGGGTCGATTTTTTCGATGCGGCGGATCAGCGGCAAAGTAACGGCGAACCGTTCCTGGTCGCCGCTCTTGAACAGGAGCACCGTCTGGGTCTCGTCCGTTTTGGCGGCCGCCTCCTCCCGGGTCTCCCGGAGTCCGCTGAACAGAACCCCCGCGTGGCGCGCGATCCCCTCCACGTCGAGGATCAGGGCCACCCGCCCGTCGCCCATCACCGTGGCCCCCGAATAGACGGCAATGGACTTCATGGCCGGGTGCATGGGTTTGACCACGATCTCCTCGGCGCCCAGGACCGCGTCGACGATGAGGCCGAACCGCTGGCTTCCGAACTTGACCACCGCGAAATGGAGGGATTCCGGCGCCGGATCGCCGTCGAGGGGCGGCGGGCGGCGGGCGTCGGCGATCTCCCGCCGCACGGCACGGGTGAAGGGCTCGGGCCGCTTCAGCGCTTCTTCCAGCCGCACCATGGGCAGGAGCCGGTCCCGGAGCCGGAAGACCTCCTGGTCCTCGGCCCGTTCGATGCGGGTGAACACCTCGTCGTCGTAGAGGCAGACCAGCTCCACCAGGTTGACCTGGGGGACGGCGTACCGCTGACCCCCGGACGACACGATGAGGCAGGGGATGATGGCCAGGGTCAGGGGGAGTCGAAGATGGATGACGGTCCGCTTGCCCTGGACGGCGTCGATGTCCACGGACCCGCCCAGCGCGTCCATGGCGGATTTGACCACGTCCATGCCCACGCCCCGGCCCGAGACGCTGCTCACCGTTTCCGTGGTGGAAAACCCCGGCAGGAAGATCAGGGACAGGATCTCTTTTTCCGTCATCCGGGCCAGGTCGCCGTCGGTCCGGAGGCCCCTGGCCAGGGCGATCCGCTTCAGTGCCTCGGGGTCCACGCCCCGGCCGTCGTCCTCGATGCGGATGTTGATCTGACCGGCCTCGTGAAAAGCGTCGATCCGGACCCGGCCTTCCCCCGGCTTTCCGGCCGCCTTCCGCACGTCCGGCCGCTCGACGCCGTGGTCGCAGCAGTTCCGGATGAGGTGGATGAGCGGGTCGGTGAGGGTTTCGAGGATGGTCTTGTCCAGCTCCACCTCGCTGCCGGAGATGTCGATGTCGATCTCCTTGCCCAGTTTGATGGAGAGGTCCCGGACGATCCGGGGCAGCTTGGCGAAGACGTTGCCCAGGGGCTGCATCCGGGTGCGCATGATGGTCTCCTGCAGCTCGGTGGTGACGATGTCGAGCCGCTGGGAGATAACCCGGGCCGCCGACGCGGCATCGGCCGAGATCATCTGCTGGTTGCGCACCAGAACCAGTTCGCCGGCCAGCTCCATGAGCCGGTCGAGGATGTCCACCTTGACCCGGATGGTCTCGGCGCCTCCGTGAATGCCCGGCGCCGGCGCGCACTCCGCTTCCGCCGGCGTCGTTTCCTCGGGCCGGGTTCGGTCGTCCAGGACCGGCGGCGACGACGGCGCCAGGGTGGATCGGTCGATGGGGATGATCCGGTCGCCGGGCAAACCGGCGGCGTCTTCGATGGCGTCGGGCCCGATGCCGGTTCCGTAGAGCACCCGGTAGGTCAGGGGGGCCGCAGACAGGTCCTCTTTCAGGGCGAGCGCGCCGGTGTCGAGGCGGGTGTCCACGATGGATCCCCGGGCCAGCAGCCGCCGCACCAGGGCCACGGGCGTGGTTCCGCTCCGGCTCTGAAGTTCGTTGAGATCGTAGTGAAGAAAATAGAGATGGCCGTGGGCCTGGAGGACCTGGTTGAGGGTGAACTGGTCCACCGTAAACCCCTCGCCCTCGCCGACCCGCACCTGGGTGTTCATTTCGGTTTTGGCCGCGTCCGATGAGGTTTCGTCGATGATGGCCGCGAGCCGGTCCCGGACCGGGGCGATGTCCATTTCGCCTTCGCTGTCCAGGTCGTCCAGCAGTCCCCGCAGGGCGTCGATGCCGGCCAAAAGGGCGTCGATAATCCGGGGGGCCGGCTGGATGTCGCCGGCCCGCATCATCTGGAGCAGCGTTTCCATGGCGTGGGTGAGGTCCGTGATGTTGGAAAACCCCATGAACCCGGCCGCGCCTTTGATGGAATGGATGGCCCGGAAGATCTCGGCGATCGCCTCGGCGGATTCCCTCCCGGCGGCGCCCCCGGGTCGTTTTTCCAATTCCAGCAGCCGGCGTTCGACCTTTTCGATGTGTTCCCGGGCCTCGACCAGGAATTCCTCGTGGAGGTCGCCGAACCCTTCCCCATTGGCCGATGTCTGGCTGTCGCCCATGGTCTAACCGTTTCCTTTCCGGGGGGACCGGATGGTGTAGGACCGGTCCAGGCGGATCATCCGGAAAAACCGGCGCAGATCGTCGCCGACGTTGTCCAGCTCCAGCTTCGGATCGCGGTCCGACAGGATTTTGTGGAGAAGGAGAAAGGAGCTGAGGCCGACGGAATCGATGTCCTGGACCCGGGCCAGATCGAACCGGAACCGGGTGCGGCCTTTCTCCACGCGCCGGTCCAGCAGGGCCCGGAACTTGTCGGCCACCGCCGCCGTGATGTCGCCGGTGGGCCGGATCACGGTCCAGTCGCCGTCTTCGGTCACATCGAACCTGGTTTCCCGCTCTAATTTTACATAGGCCGCGACCCGGTTGCCCGGCTCGTTGAATTCGATCTTCCGGCTGAAAGCGTTGATGATGGCGTAACCGCGATGGCGCACCTGCCGGGCGTCTTCGGGAATCGTCATGTCGAGGCCGCGGTGATCGAAACCCTCGCCTTCGTCGGCGACCTCGATTTTGAAGACCGCCCCGTCGCCGCCGGGCAACAGCGTGACGGCGCAGGTCGCGATCCGGTCCGACTGGTTCCGGTTGCCGTGTTCGATGGCGTTGATGAGCAGTTCCCGCAGCACCAGCTTGAATTCCGAGAAGGTTTCAAATCCCAGTTTGGTGAGAAACCGCCGGGCGTCGGCCGCGACCCGGTCCACCAACTGCATCTCCGAGGAGATTTCGAATCGTATCGACGCGTCGTCCTCCGTCACGGTATAGGCGCGGGCGGGGGCTTCGTCCGCCGGCGCGGTCATCCGGCGGTTGATCATGCCGGCCACGATGGCGGCGGAGTCCCGGATGGCCGAGGGCCGCCGTCCCGCCGGCGGTTCGCCGATGGCGGCCCGGGCGAACCGGAGGTCCACGAACCGCTCCAGATCGATCATCACGCCGACCCCCATCTCCGACGTCATGTACCGCTGGATCTTGTCCAGATCCCCGATCACCGGGTACATGTCGCCCATGGCCACACCTTTCGGCTCCGTCAGTACGCTTTCCAGCAGGGCCTCGTTCAACCCCAGCGACCGGTCGGGATCGAGAAAATCGAGGGCGATCCGGGCCGAGGCTTCCGGGTTGCGGCCGATGAAACGGCCGGCGTTCACCAGCAGCTCCACGAACTCGGCCGCCGCCTCCTCGTGGGCCTCGATGAACCGGTTCTGGAGGAGCACCACGCAGCAGGGGTGGTTTTCCCAGAGTTCCCCCGACAGGAACATGGGCTTGGCCGCGCCCTCGTGGATCGCCTTGGTTCCCAGGGGTTCGGCCACGATGAAGCCGCGGGCGTCGGGGGTGTCCGCCAGATAGGTCGACATTTGGATCGGCTCCACGACTTCATAGAAAACGTCGGCGCCGGTCGCCCCCACCGGGCCGAGCTTCAGGCCGATTTCCCGCAGAAACAGGTCCGCCAGCATGTGGTGGACCGACAGGATGTGGGGCAGAAAAAAAACCTTCCCCTTCAGGTAATCGTGGAGAGACAATCCGGACGCACCCTCGGCGCTCCGGACGCAGATGCTCCCGTTCCGGTGGGCGAAGAGGACCAGCCGGACGTCCACGCCGCCGGCGAAAAAATCCATGCCCATGGGCGCCAGAACAAAGGCCGCGTCCACCTCGCCGGCGGCCAGGGCCTTCTGGACCGGATTCCACCCCGGCATGCACCGGATGTCCAGCTCGAACCCTTGGGGATTGACCTCGCCGGTGCGGATTAGATGGTCCAGGACCCCCAGGGCCAGGTGGTCGGTGATCTGGATGTGGGCGACCCGGATTTGGGTTTTATGGGATGAACGGGGCGCCGCCGCCATGACCGTTTCGATGGCGGATCGCAGATCCTGGACCCCGAAGGGTTTGGTGATGAAGGCGGAGACCCCCGCGTCCCGGGCCTTCGACGCCTGACTCATTTCAGCCTGGGCCGTGGCGATGATGAAGGGGACGTCCTTGTAGGTTTCGTGGGCCCGGACCCTTTCCAGCAACGCCAGCCCGTTCATGTTGGGCATGTTCCAGTCGCTGATGATGAGGCGGATGTCGGCCCGGCTTTCGAGAACCCCGAGGGCCTCCCGGCCGTCCCGGGCTTCGATGATGTCCCGATAACCCAGGGTTGAAAGCACCTTGACCTGGGCCTTGCGAATGACGCCGAAATCTTCCACCAGGAGAATGGGCATGGGATCGTTCATGTTCGATAGGGTCCGTTCATGGATCAGTTCTATATATCCTCATTTTCCGGTATTTCGATGCCCGCCAGAAGCATATCGTCGTCGGGTCTGCCATCGCAATGGGCCAGCACATCCCGCCACGCGGCTGCGACCATGGCGGTCAGATCATTTTTTCGATGGGAAAGCAAAATTTTTTCCAGCCCGCTTTCGGACAGCTTTTCCATCCGGCCGTCGGTCGTATCGAGGCGGGTCGCGCCGGTGACGCCGTCGGT
The DNA here is from genome assembly GCA_011389855.1 of Desulfobacteraceae bacterium. Classification (GTDB taxonomy): domain Bacteria; phylum Desulfobacterota; class Desulfobacteria; order Desulfobacterales; family JAABSP01; genus JAABTD01. The sequence continues at coordinate 14,539 of JAABTM010000019.1, read as the reverse complement.
ATGGAGAAACAACCGGTCGCCGGGCCCGATGTCGAATTGAAGGCTGTCGAATGCCGCGGTTTCATGGATGCCCAAAACCGGCCCCTGGGTGGTAAGACGGGCGATCGCCCCGGACGACGCCGGCAGATGGATCAGGGGCGGATGGCCCGCCGTGGTCAAAAAGCCCGCCATGGCGTCGAGGTCGATGCGGACGAAGAGGGCGGTGATCATCCGCTGGTTCTTGCCGCTTTCAAGGAGATGGCGGTTGATCAGGTGGAACAGGGTGGCGCCGTCGTTCCTTTGCCGGGCGTTTTCCTCTAAAAAGGCTTTGATCAGGACCGTGTGGAACGAGGCCCCGAGGTCGTGACCCGCCACGTCGGCGATGAGCGCGTCATGGGTGGTCGACCGGCTTTCGACGCCGATGAAATCTCCGCCGAGCGTAGTCAGAGGGCGGTTTTTCCAGGCAAAGGGAATGCTGAGCGACCGGGGCGCGATTTCAACGAGTTCGTGGTAAACCCCCACGGCCGAATCGAACTGGGCGCTCAGACGGTCCAGATGGCGTTTGTAGGCGCCGATATCCCGCCACAGCCGGGAATCGTCGCCGTTGTCTCGCGGAGAACCCATCCTGTCGCCGGTCGTTTTCTCCGCTTCACTCAGCACTTTTTCAACACATGCCAATATCTCTTCGGCCGACAGGGGTTTTTCAAGATAATCCTTGCAGCCGCTCCTGAGAAGCTGGACAACCGCATCCTTGTCGCCGAAGCCGGTCATGGCAACGGCCGGAACATCGAGGCCGTGGGATTTAAGGGCCTGGATCAGCGCCAGGCCGTCCATTTCGGGCATCTTGATGTCGGTCAGCAGCAGATCCGCCGGCTGCCCGTTCTGTTCGGGCGTCATGAGTTCCGTCAGGGCCCGGGCGCCGTTTTCGACGGCGGTGACCCGGTAACCGGCCCCTTTGAGGATGAGGCTCAGGGACAGCCGGGCCTGTTTTTCGTCTTCGGCGATCAGGATGTGTTTGCTCATCGTTTCATTCCTGGACGAGCATAGCATGATTGAGATAGATAATTAAAGATATTTCTGCGGGTTGTCGTCATCAAGCGAAGAGATGTCATTCGCACCCCGCCGAAAATACAAGAATAACGGTGGTCCCTTCGCCGGGCCCGGACGCCAGTTCGATCTTTCCGCCGTGTTCTTTGACGATGCCGGCGCATATGGAGAGGCCGAGGCCGCACCCGCCGGCGGCCCGTTTGGTGGTGAAGAAGGGGTCGAAAATCCGGTCGAGATGATCCGCGGGGATGCCCGGCCCGCCGTCCTTGATTTGGACGGCCACCGTATCGGTCGATGGGTCGCGCCGGGTCGCGATCTCGATGGGCTGTGCTTTGTCAGTCAGGGCCTGGCAGGCGTTCTGGATGAGGTTGATCATCACCTGCTCCAACTGGTGGAACGATCCCCGCACCGGCGGCAGGGCCGGATCGCGGTCGATCATCAGCCGGTCCGTCGCTTTTTTGAGGGGGGTGTTCATCAGGAGCAGGGCCTCGTCCAGCACGTCGTTCAGGTTCACGTCCTCCGTCAGATTGGCGGCCCCGCCCCGTGCATATTCCTTGAGGCTCGATACGATCTTTTTGATGCGATTGGCCCCGTCGCCGATGGCCGCCAACAGCTCGGGGATGTGATCCCGCATCTCGGAAAAGGGAAGGTCGGCCAGGGGGAAATCGCCGGCGGACCGGTAGTGGCGCTCCAGGACCGGCAGGGCGTCTCTCCACGAGTCCGACAGCAGGGGGATATTGAGCATGATGAAATTGTTGGGATTGCTGATCTCATGGGCCATGCCCGAGACCAGGATGCCCAGGGACTTCATCTTGTCGGCCTGGATCAGCTGCTTTTCCTTGATCCGCGCCTCTTTTTGGGCGTCTATCCGGGCGATGACGCCGCCGAGCTGGGAGGCGATGACCTCCAGGCCGTGGACCGTATGATGCGAAACGCGGCGGCGCTCCCGGGACGCGACGATCAGGGAGGCGATGGTCCGGTTTTCGTGGCGGAGGGGGAGGATGCCCGTCCATTTCGGGAAATCTCCTTGATCCGCGGCCTCCGAATCCCCGATGATCACCGAAGGCGGGCCGCAGGCGGGCGCATCCGGGAAGAGCGATCCGTCTTTTCCGCCGTCCGTTTCAAGCCCGGACGCCGCCCGGATGAAGGGTTCCGGCAAGTCCGCGTGGTGCAGCAGGAAGGGCTCGTCCGATTCGTCATCCCGGCCGAAGAGGGCGGCCCCGTCTATCTCGTTGATCTCGAACAAGGCGTCGAAGGCGTGCGCCGCGGCTGTTTTCGAATCCGTAGCGGCATTGAGGCGGATGCCCAGATCCCGCTGGATCCGCATGAGCTTCTGAGCCGCGATGCGGCGGTCGATTTCCCGCCGCAGGCTTCTGTTGACTTTTTCGAGTTCCGCCGTTCGGGCGCCGACCATCTCTTCCAGGTGTTCGCGATAGACCCGGTTTTCGATTTCCAGTCGTCGCTTTCCATCCAGCAGCGCTTTGTGATGCAGCGCCTTTTCGATAATGGCGAGAAACGATTTGAACTTAAAGGGCTTGACAACGTAATCGAAGGCCCCCAGCCGGAGGGCGTCGGCGGCGGTTTCGATGTCCGGCTGTCCGGTGATCATGATCACCGGCGCGTCCAGGCCCAGGGATTTGACCGTCTCCAGAAGATCGACGCCGGATTTTCCGGGTATCCGGATATCGGCCAGGATCAAATCCACCTCGAACCGATTTAGCAGGTCCAGGGCGCCGGCGTAATTTTCCGCTTGAAAGGCGTCGTAGCCTTTTGTGACAAGGAAATTCCGCAGCATCTCCCGCACGAGATCTTCGTCGTCCACAACGAGTATGGTGGATTTCTTCAATGGAATCTCGGGCATGATAAATGTGATGTTCGGTTTCCATTGAGCGACGTGCTCCACGGGGTCATCCATGGGAAGGGGGAAAAGGCGGGGCTGGGGTCGAATGACGGGTCGGGAACCCGATTGCGGGGGCTAATCATCAGGACGAAGACCTCCGAGGTTTTGAAAACCTCGGAGGTCTGGGTTCGGGAATGGGATTCCCTTATTTACCAGTGAGCCACTTGTTTACCTTCTCCGGGTTCCGCGCCACCCATTTCTTGGCGGTCTCGTCCGGATCGGCGTTTTTGGCGGTGTTCCAGTCCATGACCTGGGCGATGTCCGTATCGTCCCATTCAAACCGGTCGATGATGGCGTAGGCTTCGGGCATGTCTTTTTTCAGACCCTTGCGGACGATGGTGTCTACGTGCTCCAGTTCGCCCAGCGTTTTCTTGGGGTCTTCCAGGATTTTCAGGTCCCAGCGCCCAAACTTCCAATGGGGGGCCCATCCGGTGACCACGACCCATTCGTCGGCCTTGATGGCGTTGCTCAGGGCGCCGGTCATGGTGGCGCCGCTGCCTCCCATCAGCTCATACTCGTCTTCCAGATCGTAGGCTTTGAGGGCCTTTTCGGAGTAGCGCATGATCCCGGCGCCCGGGTCGATGCCGATGATCCTGTTGTTGAATTTGTCGGCGATCTTGGGGTCTTTCATCTCGGGGATCGAATCGATGTCGACATAGTCGGGCACCACCCATCCCAGGACGGCCGGGCCGTTGAGGTTGGTGCCGAGGTTGACGACATCCTCGCCCACTTTCTTCATATAATCGGCGTGGGTGATCGGCAGCCAGGCGGTGGTCATGGCGTCGGCGTTGCCGGTGGCCAGGGCCTGGTAGATGGCCGCTGCGGCCACGGGCAGGGTTTCCACATCATAGCCAGCCTGTTCCAAGGCGGCTTTGAGCACGTGCGTGCTCGCGGTCGCTCAGGCCCACTCAGTATAGACCAGGGTGAGCTTGCCTTTGGATGCAAGGGCGGGCATGACGCCGACGACCATCGCGGCGCAAACTGTGAGTACAACGAGCAGTTTCTTCATGGTTCCTCCTGTGGTTTGGGTTGCATAATGGGGCGATTGCCCATGATTCGAGCATATTGATCTAAACATCCGCACATTAACCGGTGGCGGCGGGCCTGTCAACCGTAAATTCTTTAAATCCCCACCCACCCAAAAGCCTGTCTCCCCCCATCCCTCCCAGGGAAGGGGGGCCGGGGGGGGTTAGGTTAGGGTGTCCCGAAGCTTCCCGATCCCGTAAGCGATCAGTGTCCGCTCAAAAAACTGCTCCCCTTGTCCACCGCGCCTTCCTTGTAGCGGCTCAGCCGCAGGGGGTTGTCCTTGTTCTCCCGGGCGCCGGTGACGAGGTCGGCGCAGAGGCGGCCGACGGCCGGGGAGACCATGATGCCTATCCAGTAGCCGCAGTTGAGGTGAAACCCGGGGACTTCCGTCACCGGGCCGATGATGGGCTGCTGGTCCGGCGTGTAGACGTACTGTCCGGCGGACACGGAAATGTCGTTGGCCTTCAGGTTCTCGATGATGCTGTCCCAGAAGGGGGTCAGCTCCCGGACCTTGTCCAGGGCCATGGCCGGGAAGTCCCAGTCTCCCACGGGATTTTCCAGGGGCGCCGAGGCCGGCTCGTCGGGATTGACCCATCCCACCAGGGCGCCGCCGGCCTCGGGCCGCCAGTAGGAGCCGTTGACCAGGTTGACCGTGAAGGGGGCTTCCGTGGGGATCTTGTCCGACTCCACGAAAGCCTTCTGCCGGAGGACCGGCTCCAGGGGCAGGTCGAGCCCGACCATTTTTCCGATGACGCCGGCGAAGGGGCCGGCCGCGTTGACCACGTGGCGGGTCGAAATCGTGCCCCGGTCGGTCTTGACCCCCGATACGCCCCCTTTGTCGGTGAGCACGTCGATGACCTTTGTCCGGACGAAGAACCGGGCCGTGGACGCCTTGGCGTATCCCTGGACCAGTTCGTGGACCGAGAGCCAGCCGTCCGCGTTCCGGAAGGTGGCCCCGGCCACCGACGGCGACAGAAAGGGGAACCGTTTGCGGACTTCGTCCCGGTTCAGAAATTCCGATCCTTCGACCCCGAGTCGATGCTGTTCCTCTATGGCGGCCTGGAGGTTCGGCAGCATCTCCTCCTTGTCGGTGATGAAGAGGTATCCCTGCTGATGGAGATGGATTTCGTGGCCGGGCAACCCGATCCGCTCCGGGAAGTTTTCAAAGAAATCGACGCTTTCCCTGGCCAGGGGCACGATGGCCGGTTCGGTGAACTGGCACCGGAAGCATTCGGCGGAGGCCCCGGTGGTGAGTTCGCCCAGGCCGTCCTTGGCCTCCACCAGGACCGTGTCCAGCCCGGCTTTGGAGAGCCAGTAGGCGGTGGCCGCGCCGACGACGCCGCCGCCGATGACCACCGCGTCGGCGGTGGTGTCCGCGGTGTCCGGGATGTAGATTTTACGCATTGGGGCCTCCTTATTGGGGTTGATGGGGGTTCAGGTTTCGGGCCACGTCGTCCAGGCCCACGCGCTCCAGGGTCGCCGTGGTGGGGATGCCGTCCTCGTTCCAGCCCCGGGCCGCGTAGTATTCGTCCAGCATGATGTTGACCTCGTCCTCGGTGATGAAATGGCCCTGGTTGGGACCGTCGAGGATCGCCTCCCGGCACAGCCGGGGCGGGGGCATGTCCATCTTCCGGCCGAAGCCGTCGATCTCCCGGGCCGAAAAGGCCCGGGTGAGGTGCCAGATTTTCTCCGACACCGCGATCAGTTCGTCCCAGGTCCGTTTCCGGCCGGTGATCAGGGCGCTCAGCTCCTCGTAGTGCGCCACCTCGAAGCCCAGTTCCATCATCTGGAGCCGGCAGGTGCCCAGCACGTCGAACATGGGCCGGAGGTGCTGGGAGTCGATGACCCCCCGGGCCTTGCCCCGGACCGCTGATTTGGCCATCCGCTCGCCCGATCCGCCGGCCTCGATGAGGGCGTGGACGTCGGCGTCCGTGCCGGTGACGTCCTTGCCCAGAACCCAGGCCCGGTTGTGGTGGGCGCCCACGTCCGCGGTGAGGTAGGCCAGCATCATGCCCGGCGCGTTGCGGCATTCGTAGCCGGTCCATTCCAGCCCCTTGACGTGGACCGCCAGGGCCTCGGCGCCCTTGCCGATGGTCCGGGCGGCCCGGGCCACCCCTTCGGCCAGCACGTCGCCGATCTTTTCCCGCCGGGCGATGAGACCGAGGATGTGGAGGACCGAGTCGAGATCCCCGAATCGAACCGGTTGGCCGAAGTCTTCCTCCGTCAACAGGCCCTTTTCAAAGCACTCGATGGCGAATCCGGCCACGGCGCCGCCGGATATGGTGTCGAGCCCCAGTTCGTCGCAGACCTGGTTGGCCCAGGCCACTTCTTCGATGGTCTGGAGAACGCAGTTGCCGCCGAACAGGGCGATGGTCTCGAACTCCGGACCTTCCACGTAAACGGTTCCCCGGGCCGTTTCCACCTTGCCGTATTTCCCGCAGGGGATGGGGCAGCAGAAGCACCCCTTGTCGGTGATCTTGAGGCGTTCCAGGATCTTTTTGCCGTTGATCTGCTCGTGGTGGGCGGCCCAGGAGGTCTGGAAGTTCCGGGTGGGAAAGGCCCCCACCTGGTTGACGAAATTGGTGATCCCGGCGGTCCCTTCCGGGGTCCATCCGGTAAAGCCCGGCTTTTTGTAAATATCCCCGTACGCCCGTTTCCCTGCTTCCATTGCGGCGTCGAAATCGTAGACCGGCAGGGGCTTCCGGCCCCGGACGGCCACCGCCTTTAAATTTTTAGACCCCCAGACCGTTCCGATGCCGGTCCGGCCGCACTGACGGCCGAAATCGTGGGAGATGCAGGCGTACCTGACGAGATTTTCCGCCGCCGGCCCGATGGTGCAGATCTCGAAATCCTCCCCGAGTTCCTTTTTGAGGGCGACCTCGGTTTGGATGGCGCCTTTTCCCCAGAGGGAGGCGGCGTCCCGGATCTCCACCCGGTCGTCGTCGATGACCAGGTAGCTGGGCCGCCCGGCCTTTCCGGTCAGGACCATGGCGTCGTAGCCGGCGTATTTGAGGGCCGGGCCGAAATGGCCGCCCATGTTGCCGTCGCCGTAGCCGCCGGAAGCCGGGGATTTGGTCCCGAAGTGGGTCTTGCCGCTGCCGGGCAGGTAATGGCCGGTGAGGGGGCCGGTGGCCACCACCACCATGTTCTCCGGCGCGAACGGTTCGGTCCCCGGCGGGATTTCGTCCCAGAGCATCCGGGCCACGAAGCCGCGTCCGCCGATGTAATTTTCCGCCAGGTCCGGGTCCAGGGTCTCTTTTTTGATTGCCGGGCCGCTCAAATCGACCCGGAGGATCTGTCCGGCATATCCATAAAGCGTCATACAGCCCTCGCTTTCTCCGATTCGTCGGTCAGAACGATGGCCCCCCGGGGGCAGGCCTCGGCGCAGGCCCCGCAGATGTTGCACTTGGAGGGGACGGTTTCCGCCGGATGGATGAACATCACGCCGTGGGGGCAGGCCTCCACGCAGAGCAGACACTCGGTGCAGAGGTCCGCGTCGATGGTGTAGACGCCGTCCGTTTCCGTGATGGCCTCTACCGGGCAGGCGTCGGCGCAGGCCCCGCACTGGTCGCAGAGATCGATGCGATAGACGCCCGGCGCGGGGAACAGCCCGTTGATGCGCAGAACCGCCCGGGACGGATTGACTTCCTTGAACCGCGCCAGTCCGCAGGCCATGAGGCAGGTGCGGCATCCGGAGCAGTTTTCGTGAATGGCTGTAAGTTGCAAGGGGTAATCCTCCTTTATTCCCAATCGTCCGACAGTCGGTCCAGTTCATCCACCACCTTGTCGGGAAGGGGTTCCGGCGTTCTTTCCATGTACCACTGGGTGTGCTCCTGGAGCCGCTGCTCGAAACGCTTGGATCCCTTGGACTCCCATTTGGACATGGTGGCCCGGTCGAAGAGTTTGGAATACCAGACCTCCCGGAAATATTTGAGGGTATGGGGCTGGGAGAGAAAATTGCCCCCCGGTCCTACTTTATCGATGACGTCCAGGGCAAGGCGTTCGTCGTCCACCCTCATGCCCGCCATGTAATGGTTGACCATTTCGATGATCTCGTTGACCAGCACCATGTATTCCGGCGATACGAGGTTCGACCGGTCGAGCCACCCGTTGTCGTGGACCATGTTGGCGCCGCTCATGGAAGAGCACAGACACGAAAAGGTGGCTTCCACCGAGGCCTGCTGGTCCGGGAACTTGGCGTCCGAGCACCCGGACATGCCCATGAACGGGACGTTGTAGAAATTCGCCATCTGGGCCATGGCCGAGGCCATCAGGTTCATTTCGGGCGCGCCGTAGGAAAAGACCGTGCTCTTCATGTCCATGATGGTGGCGAAGGCCCCGTAGATGAACGGCGCCCCGGGCCGGACGAGCTGGGCCAGGATGCAGCCGAACATCGATTCGACGCCGCCCTGGACCACCGTGCCGGCCAGGGTGGCCGGCGCCGTGGCCCCGGCCTGGGGCCCGGAATAGCAGACCTGGGGCAACCCCTTTTCCGCCGTGAACAAAAGCCGGTCGATGAGGGCGTCGTCGAAGGAGAGCGGCGAAATGGGCGAATTGAAGACCACCACGTTGGGGTGCATGAGCAGGGCCGCCTCCCCGCCGGCGATGACGCCGGCCATCCGGTAAATGTCCTTCAGTGCCTTGAGGCTCGACGTGCAGAACAGCAGCGGCTTTTCGCAGTAGGTCAGCGCCGTCCGGGCGGTGGTCCGCTCCGCCACGTCCGAGTCCACGTCCGACGCCACGCCGATGGTCATGGTCCAGTGGAAATTGGGCAAGGCGTTGGCGATGGTGGCGGTGACCTTCAGGTCGTCGATGGTGAACCGCCGGCGGTTCTGGGTAAGGGGTTCCAGGTAATCGTAGGCGTCCAGCGTGGGGCCGTAGTAGGTGTCGTCTTCCCTGAGCACCACCGCGCTCTTGCCGCGGCGGGTGTAGAAGACCACCTGGGGCGGGACGAACCGCATGGCCCGCTCCGCGAGCCAGCCGGGTATCCGGACCCGGCTGTCGTCCACATGGCAGCCGTGGCCGTGGAGGATCTCACGGGCCTTGGGATGGGTCACCTTGACCCCGGTGGTCTCCATCAGGTTGAGGGCGGCTTCGTGGAGCCTCGCCACCTGACGGTCGCTGAGAAACCGCTGTTTGGGCTTGATGTTGACGGTTTCGTCGGTGACATGAGGGAAATCGTGCAGCCGGGGGGTCGGCTGGATGGGTTCGGTCCCCAGTTTCTTGCCAATCATTCGGCAACCTCCGCGTTCCGGGAAAGGGTTAATAGAGGGGGATCATGATTCCAGCAGAACCATGTCCTTCCGGTTTCGGTACTGGTCGATCTCCGGGATGATGCGGACCAGCTCGGCCTTCACGATGCCCAGGTGTTCGAGCATGATCGCGCAGGCGGCGTCCGCGTCTTTTCCTTCGATCCGGTCCACGAGCCGCGCCGCCGTCTCGATGGCCCGGTCGGGCCGGCAGAGGGTGTCGGGCATGAAGGCCATATAGTCGGCATGGATCTTTTCGATGATCATCCGCAGGATGCCGGCCATGACCGGATTCTCGGAGGCGTCGGCCAGGGCCATGTGAAAGTCGAAATCGGATTGGTAAAACCGGTCGATGTCCGCCCCGTTGCCGCGGATGGCCGCCACGCTCTCCCGGAGTTTTTCGATCTCCTTGGGACCTGCCTTGGCCGCGGCCATCCGGACCACGCTGCACTCGATGTGCTCCCGGGTTTCGATGAGATCGAGAATCCAGTAGGCGGCCAGCACGTCGCTGAGTTTGCTGTTGAAGACGTGAGGGGAGGGGATGTCCTCCCGAAGGAAGACGCCCTTGCCCTGGGTCACCTCGAAATATCCCACCAGCACCATGGCTGAAATCGCCTCCCGGATGGAAGACCGGCCCACGCCGAAAGCCCTGGAGAGTTCCCGCTCCGGCGGCAGCTTGTCGCCCGGCTTCAACCCGCCCGATTTGATGTTTTTTAAGATTTCCCGAACCACCAGTTCCGGGGTGGATGTTTTCTGTATCGATTCGACCTTCATGGGCTCCGCGATCCGTCTTTGTTATCCTCGGTGATCCTGTACCATCTTATAGGATGGCCTGTCAACAGGTTGTCAGACCAATTTTGGACCGGACGAAGACCTCCGAGGTTTTGGAAACCCCGGAGGTCTGGGTTTGGGTTCATTTCAGAGGTGGAGATGCTGATGGTTATGGGCTTTCCTTTCAACGCCGCTCGTACCGGCCCATGAGGTAATCGCGGTCGATGACGTGGGTGGTCATCTCCCGCTCCACGGTCACCTTGTCCGATCCTTCCGGCAGATCCAGCGTGGCGTCGAGGGCATAGGCCCGGAAGAAGTAGCGGTGCTCCCGATCCGGCGGGCAGGGGCCGAAATAGCCGGTGTCGCCGTTGGTGCCCAGACCCGGCGTCCCCTTGGGCTCCCGGCCTTCCGGAATCTCGCGGGTGTCCGGCGGAATGTTGAAGGCCACCCAGTGATCCCACACGCCGTCCTCCCGAATATGCTTGGGCACGTCCGGATCATCCATGATCAGGATCAGGCTTTCGGCCTCCGCCGGTACATCCGAGAACTGGATGGGCGGGCTGACGTTCTCGCCGTCGCAGGTGTATTTGGACGGTATGGTTCCTTCATTTTCAAAAGCGGTGCTGGTGAGTTTCAAGGGGGCTCCTTTCCTTGGTTGCCGGATTCGTTATGTTTCGTTTTACCCGACCATTTTAATGCGGAAACGGCTCAAAAAGTAAATACGGTAAAACCCGTAGATTTGGGACCATCGGCCGGTAAACGCGCATACAGGGAGAAAAAGGGGCGGCGCCGTCGCGGGCGATCAGGTTTTCATGGGTGCGTTGGTTCCTTGGTGGTTTCCGAGTGATATTTGGCGTAGGCGGCTCTCCAGGCGGGCGACAGCTTCGCCTTTTTCGTGAATCCCGAAACGCCGAAATGGCCGCACAGGGGGCAGAAAACGGAAAGCAGGTCCCGCATGTCGTCGTCGGGCGATGGGAGGCGCGGTCGGCCGAGATTGAAGCCGAAGACCCGGTCGATGCCGCCGGCGATGGCGCAGGGGTAATAGCCCAGGGGCGTCAGGCCGATGCCGCAGTCTTCGAGAATGCGGCATCCGGCGGAAAAATCGGAAAACCGGTGCAGCAGGGGGGCGTCGAAGGGCGCCTTGTTGAAGGGCCGGAAGAGGCGCTGGCGGCTGTTTTTAGAGGTGTTTTTGACGACCACGCCGTCCGGAAGGCCGTCGAGAACGCGCCGGACCCTTCGGCCGGCGCCGTTGGTGCAGACCACGATCCGCGGGTCCGGATGGCCATCGTCCCGGTAGGTCAGAAGCCGGTCCACTATCTTGAAGAAATCCGCGTGGAGGGTGGGTTCGCCGCCCAGGAGCCGGATGCGGTCCCACCGGACCCCTTGTTCCCGGCTTTGGGCCAGGAAATCCGCCACGTCCCGGACGGTCAGGGCCAGATCGCTCGGCGCCTGGGTGCAGGACCGGTTGCAGTTGCCGCACCGGAGGTTGCACCGGTAGGTGATGTCCAATTCAACATACCGACGGCTCCGATGAAACGGCCGGCCCAGACGCCGGATCACGGGGCGCTGACAGCGGATGAACTGGAGAAAATCCGCAGCCAGGCGGTAAACGGTCACGTTCCGGTGGATTTTAGTTCCGGTCGTCAACGAGGTCCTCCTGGAATCGCGACAAGGTCTCTGGGCGGGTTGAAAAGAGGTCCATCAGCTCTGAAAACGTCATTCCGCGATCCGCGCCCCATCGATCCAGGGCTGTGTTCAGTTTGCGTTCATCCCCGCACAGCGCCCGGAGGCGACGGTACGGTTCCGACGCCAACGCCGCGAAAAGCTGTTGTGTGGTCATGCGGGCGAACCGGACCCCGGCCGCGTGGTAGGAGGGGCTCCGGCCGATGCGGGGCGTCGTGAACCCGTCGTAGGCCCGGAGGCCGGGGGGAATCCGAAGAAACACCGGGGGGCCGTCCAGCCCGACGGTCCGGATGCTCAGGGCCCGGTTGCAATTGAAGGCGGCGTACCAGGGGACCGTCAGCCGCCCCTGGAGCATCTCGAAATTCCGGCACCCTTTGGTCTCGAAGATGATCCGGCGGCCCCGGCCCATGGCGTCGATGGCCCCGATCAATTCCCGGCTCACGTCCCTTGGGTCCAGGCAGCCGGCCCGGGGGCCGTGTTCGCTGACGCGGATTCGTCCGCGGCGGCGCAGGTCATCGAAATCGCGAAATTGGGGTTCTTCCAGGAGGGCGTCCACATCCGAAAGGGCCAGATCGTTGCCGTATCGACCGGCCCGGGGCACGAACAGGAGGGACAGCCGGGGATTCCGCGCCAGCATGACCGCGAACCGCTTCATGTCGATCATGGATTCCAGGTAATCGTCGCAGAAAAAGACCAGCAGGGTGGGGTCGGGGGCGTCCACGACTTCCGCGCGATACCGGGAAAGGGAATCCAGTCCGAATCGGCCCCTTGGCATGGAGGCCAGATCGAGCAGATGCCGGGCGACGGCGTCCAGATCGTCGGCCGGTATGGAACGGGCCGTTTCCGGGTCGCGGACCCAGGCCCGATCCAGCGGGAGCAGATCCCGGTTGAGCAGGGCCGAAGCGGCTGATGCCGTGCTCTTGAGATTGATGCCCACATGCCCCGACAGCACGGCCGCGCGGATCAGGGTCGGGATGTCGGGCCGCTCCCCGCCGATGATGGACCGTGCCGTCATTTGGTCGATGAGCCGAAGGCCGATCCGATGGCAAAGGGCGTTGAAGGCGGCGTAGGAGTGGGTTTCCGGCGGCGTCGGCGCCGGGCCGACGGCGATCGTTACGAGGCGGGTGAACACATCCTCGTACATCTGCTGGGGAATTTCGTCGTGGAGGGGCGTCCCGTCGGCGGTGGGCGATTCGAGCATGTCCATGGTTTTACGGACGATGCGGCCCTGGGCGTGGTCGTCGAGCGTATTCGTGAAACCGTTTCCGTTCATGGACGTCAAGATTTTGCGAACCGTCCGGTCCACCCAGTCCGGGTAGGTCTCGAAGGGGGAATCCAGGGTGTCCTGGAAAAGCTCGGGATGCGTTTTCCGGAGCCCGATGGCGGTGGTGCCCGGCAGGCGATGGGGGCCGAAGTAGCGGGCGATGGCGTGTTTGGGGGCGGGGTTGGGGCTGGGGTAGAGGGCGGTGTGGGCGGTATCCGGCGTGAACAACGGGGGCGATGACGGCATGGCTTCCTTTCGCGGTTTGTTATCCCTGCACATCCAAATTATCCCCAATAATCCGGTTTTATATTGGTAATTTTCTTAGGTTTTCAGTCTCTTCCGATGCTGAAGGAAGGTTTCGTAAAGACCTGTCCATTCGAAAAAATCGGCGTCATCACCCAACTCGCCGTCATTGAAGCGTTGGTAGCAATCCTCTGAAGACATCGCGTATTTTTGCTCAAACGCTGTCAGTTCTGCGGAAATCTCTTCTAAAGGTGATTGATATCTGCTGGCTTGAATGTTCGAGGTATTGCTGAGATTGTGTTCGTTCATGATTTTTACGCTAAATTCTTTGGAAATGGCCTGTGAGCTTTTCCGCGGGCGGTATCGTGTGCCCCCGCCATCGAAGCAAAACCGCCGCATGGGCTTTCCGGAGCATGAAGAGATCGGATTCAGCTCTTAAATCCCGCAACTCTTGACGTTCGGCGTCTGAAATCGTTCCCTCCCGATTCATATCAAGCAAATCCTGATATTGGTCAAAGTCCGTATGAGACTGACGAGAGCGGGCGATGCGCCACAGCGAACGATCATCGAGACGTTCCAATGCCGCTATATCCGCTTGATATTCAGCCGGGATGTCGTCCCATCCGGGTGGGCTGCCCATCTGAACGGCTCGAAGAATTACTTGATCGAGGGGTTGTTGTGTAGCTTGAGCTGCTTGTTGCAGGCGGATGTAAATATTTTCGGGCAGATCTAACGTTACTTTTTGTAAGCTCATCTTTTGATGTACCCTCCTATTGCTGTGAGCCCCATACCTCTTGGGTTCGTGGCATGTCATTTAATAATGGTTACCACAGTTATTGTGCAAACTCAATTTAGAAAGTTCTCAAGTTCTCAGAGCAATAAATTTTTACGAGATTTTGATTGTTAAGGGGAAGGAAAAGTTCGGTCCCTGGTACCTTTATAAATTATGGAAAAAGGCGTGTGACGACCACGGGATCGAGGGTGTTGATCTTTATGGGAGCACAAGGCATAGCACCTCCTTGACGCTTCGGAAGGCCACACCCCCTGAGCAAATCAAGCGGGCGACCATGCACAGCACAAACAAGGCTTTTGAGCGCTATTTTAAGGTGGAGGGCGAGGAAGTCAGATCTGTTTATGAGTTGGCATCGAAGTTATAAGAATGGCGGCTAAAAAATACGATGACTGCTATGCCGAATCTATTGTGTTTTCTGCCTTACAGAGGTATGTTTTTGCAGGTCTTGATCATCGTTTCGGCCATTCACTGCCTGCGCCCCTTCAGGGCGCATTGGTTGGACGATTCCGACCTGGGGTTGAAACCCCAGGCTATATACCGTTGCCGCTCCGCGGCAATCATGGCCGAAAAGATGATCAAGGCCG
>JAABTM010000018.1 GCA_011389855.1 Desulfobacteraceae bacterium | reverse complement strand
TGCTCTTCCGATCTCCGTGTCGATGACGATGATGTCGGCCCGCTTGCCCGGTTCCAAAGAGCCGGTGATGTCCCCCAGCCCCAGGGCCCGGGCCCCGTCGATGGTGGCCATGCGCAGCACGGTGTCGGCGTCCAGCACCGTGGGGTCGAGGGTGTGGACCTTGTGGAGCTTGGCGGCGGCGTCCATCTCGCCGAACATGTCGAGGTTGTTGTTGCTGGCGCACCCGTCGGCGCCCAGGGCCACGCAAACGCCCATCCGGAGCAGTTCGGGAATCGGCGCGATGCCCGACGCCAGCTTCATGTTGCTTTCGGGATTGTGGGCCACCTTGACCTCGTGGTCCCGGAGGAGGGCCATGTCTTCTGTTGTGAGGGCCACGCAGTGGCAGGCCAGGAGGCGGGGCGAGAGAACCCCCAGGTCCGCGAGGTGGGCCACCGGGGTCTTGCCGTACCGCGCCTTCATCTGCTCGACTTCCCCCTGGGTTTCAGCGACGTGGATGACCAGGGGGATGTCGTGGGCTCGCGAGATCGCTTCGGCCCGTTTAAGGAGGTCCGGCGCGCAGAGATAGGGAGAATGGGGCTCCACGGCGATGGTCACCAGGGGATCGCCCCGCCATTTCTCGATTAGCGCTTCGGTGTACTCGAATCCCTTTTCGATGGGCCCGTAATGGGGGGAGGGGAAGTCGTAGAGCACCTCGCCCACAACGGCCCGGATCCCGGCGTCTTTGGCGGCCCGGGCCGCGGCCCCTTCGAAGAGGTACATGTCGCAGAAGAGGGTTGTCCCCGACAGGATCATCTCGGCGCAGGCCAGGGTCGATCCGGCGTAAACCTTGTCGGCGTCCATCCGGGCTTCGGCCGGGAAAATGTGGTCCTGGAGCCATTCCATGAGCGGCAGGTCGTCGGCCAGGCCCCGGAAGAGGGTCATGGCCGCGTGGGTGTGGGTGTTGACCAGGCCGGGCATGATAATGCCGCCCCGGGCGTCGATGGTCCGGACGGCGCTGTTTGAGGCCATGTCCTCTTCGGGGCCGACCGCGACAATGGCGTCGCCGGAGACGGCCACGGCGCCCCGGTCGAACCGCCGGTCCCCGCCGTCCATGGTGAGGACGATGCCGTTTTTGATGAGCAGATCAATCGACACGGACGGCCTCCATCAGGCTCCGGACCAGGATCGCCAGCCGGGGCGCGGCCCCGGCGGCCACTTCCAGGATCTCCTCCAGGGCGGCCGGCGCCGGCGCATCGGGGTTGTGAACATTGGTAATCGTGGAGAGCCCCACCACCCGCATCCCGGCATGAACCGCGGCGAGGGTCTCCCCGACCGTGGAGAATCCCACCGCATCCGCCCCGACCGTCCGGAGGTATCGCACCTCCGCCGGCGTTTCCAGGGACGGGCCCTTGAGGCCGGCGTAGATCCCTTTTTGCCAGGGGATGTCGGCGGCGTCGGCGATCTTCCCGGCCAGCGCGGCGAGATCGGGGTCGTAGGCGGCCCTCATGTCGGGGAACCGGATCCCCCAGCTGTCTTCATTCGGACCCACCAGCGGGTTTTCGCCGGTCAGGTTGATGTGGTCCCGGATGATCATGATGTCGCCGGGCGTAAAGGACGGATTGAGCCCGCCCGAGGCGTTGGAGACGATCAGGGTCCGGACCCCCAGTTCCTGCATGACCCGGATGGGAAAGGCGACCTGTTGGGGGGAATACCCTTCGTAGAGGTGGAACCGCCCCAGCATGGCCGCCACGGGGCGGCCGGCGATCTCGCCCAAGAGGAGTTGTCCCTTGTGGCTCTGGACGGTGGACCGGGAAAAATGGGGCAAATCGGCGTAATCGAAGACGACCGACGGGTCGAGAAAGGCGGCGCTGTCCCCCAGGCCGGTGCCGGCGAGAAACCCGATTCGGGGGGGCGAGGGGATTCGTTCCCGGAGGTAGGCGGCCGTTTCCACAGCCCTTTGCTTATCGTCGCTCATGCCAGTTTCCCCTTGCGTTGAAGGTTAAAGGCGGTATCATAAGGCACGATTGCTTAATCGTCAATAAACAGATCGGGACGGATCGGGAGCTGATCGGCGGTCGCGTCGGTGGACGGATTTTCGACGGTTTTTGGACAAACGGAGGAATTAGATGAAGGAGATGAACGGGTTGCAAAATAGGATGCCGGTAACGGAGGGGTTTTTGCAGGCGGTGGTGGACGCCCTGCCGTCCCATATCGCCATCCTGGATGGAGAGGGCGTCATCGTGGCCGTCAACGCGGCGTGGCGCGATTTTGCCGAGAAGAACGGCATGGCGGACCCCAAATACGGCGTGGGGGCCAACTACCTGGAAATATGCCGGCGGGCCTTCGGCGACCATTCCGAAGAGGCGCCGTCGGTGGCCGCGGCCTTCGGGGATCTGCTGCGGGACGAACGGACGGCGTTTCGCCTGGAATATCCCTGCCACGGCCCGCAGGAGGAGCGGTGGTTCCTGCTCCTGGCCGCCCGGTTCACCGAATCGGGCCGGCCCTTCGCCGTAGTGGCCCACCACAACATTACCGAACGGCATCTGGCCGAAAAACAGGTCCGGGAGACCTTCGACGCCCTCAAGGCCGCCAAGGCGGAGGCCGAAGCCGCCAACCGGTCCAAAAGCGAGTTTCTGGCCAACATGAGCCACGAGATCCGCACCCCCATGAACGCCATCATCGGCATGACCGAACTGCTGACCGGGACCCATCTGGACGCTGAACAGCGGGAATGGCTGAAGATCATCGGCGGGTCGTCGGACGTGCTCATGACTCTCATCAACGACATCCTTGATTTTTCCAAGATCGAAGCCGGGCGGATGGAACTGGAAACCATCGACTTCCGGCTGGATGAGGTGGTGGGGGAGGTCCGGGACATGTTCTCGGCCGCGGCTCGGGAAAAGGGGCTGGCGCTGCGGACCGGGGTCGATCCGGAAACCCCGGTCCGGGTCCGGGGAGATTCGGCCCGGCTGCGGCAGATCATGATGAACCTGGTAAGCAACGGCGTCAAATTCACGCAGTCGGGGTCAGTCGCCGTCCGGGCGTTCCGGGAAACGGATGCGGCCGAAAAGGGGGTTTTCCGGTTCGAGGTGGCGGACACGGGGATCGGCGTCTCCCCCGATCAGGCCCGCCGGATTTTCGAACCTTTCTCCCAGGCGGACGCCTCCATGACCCGGAAATTCGGGGGCACCGGCCTGGGGCTGCCGATCTCCCGGAAGCTGGCCCGGCTCATGGGCGGGGATCTCTGGCTGGACCGTTCGGGCGAAGGCGGCGCCGTTTTCTGTTTTACCGTCGCCCTGGAAACGACCCGGGGGGCGGGGGCGGATCGGCCGGCCGACGCCGATGCCCGGACTCCTGCCGTTCCGGATGGAAACGGGAAGACGGTCCCCCGCCGCATTCTGTTGGTTGAGGACCAGCCGGCCAACCAGAAAGTGGCCCAGGGCATCCTGAAAAAACTGGGGCACCGGGTGGATACGGCCTCGGATGGACAGGAAGCGCTTGCCGCTTTGGCGAAAAAACCGTATGATGCCGTGCTGATGGACATCCAGATGCCCGGCATGGACGGCCTGGAGGCCACGCGGCGCATCCGGGCCGCCGACTCCGGGGTTCTGGATCACGAAGTGCCCATCGTGGCCATGACGGCCAACGCCATGAAAGGGGACCGGGAGCGATATATGGCGGCGGGCATGGACGGTTACCTGGCCAAGCCCATCTCCATCGACGGGCTCCGGCGGGCCATCGAGAAGGCGGCGCCGGAGTCGACCGCGCCCGCAGAGACGACCGCGCCCGAGGAGACGGCCCCCGACCCGACGTCCGAAACGGCGGCGACGGTCTTCGACGCGACCTCGCTTCTCCAGCGGCTGGCGGACGACCGCGCGCTGGCGGCCGGCGCGCTCTCCATGTTCATCGACACAGTGCCGACGGAACGGACCGCACTGGATGCGGCCCTGGCTGCCGGGGACGCGGAGACGGCCCGACGCAATGCCCACACCCTAAAGGGCATGGCCGCCAATATCTCGGCCCCGGCGGTGCGGGACATCGCCCGGGAGATCGAAACAAAAGCGGCCGGTGCGCGGCTGAAACCGACCGATCCGCTTTTGGCGGATCTCGATGCGGCCCTTGCCGCCTTCGGCGGCCACCCCGACGTGCGGGCCCTCATGGCCGAGGCCGGTGGAAACCCGGCCCATTTAGAAAGCGATCAATTAGAAAACGATCAATATAAGCGATCAACATAACGGATAGACAGGAATAACAATCCATGGCGAAACCGCGCATTCTCATCGTCGAAGACGAATTTATTACGGTGCAGGACATCCAAGCCAGCCTCGACCGGATGGGCCACGCGGTCTGCGGGGTGGCGGTTTCAGGGGAACAGGCCATCCAGCTGGCCGGCGAACTTCGGCCGGACGTGATCCTGATGGACGTCGTCCTCAAGGGCGACATGGACGGCATCGAAACCGCCGGGCACATCGTATCCAGGTACGACATCCCCGTTATTTATCTGTCGGCCTATGCCGACGCCGGCACCCTGGAACGGGCCCGGATCTTCGAGTCCCACGGCTATCTCCTCAAACCCTTCCGGGACCGGGAGCTGGACGCCAACATCCACATGGCGATCTACAAAGCCGAGATGAAGCGGAAGGTCAAAGAGGCCGAGGAGGTCATCGACCTTAACGAGTACCTCCGGAAGGAGATCGCCAGGCGGGAGATGGCGGAATCGCAACTGGACGACACCTCCCGGCAGTTGCGGGTGCTGTCGTCGAGGCTCCTGGACGCCCAGGAGCGGGAGCGGAAGCGCCTGGCCGACGAGATCCACGACAGCATCGGGTCGAGCCTGGCCGCCATCAAGTTCAGTCTGGAAGAGGCGGTCGTCAACCTCAAACGGGATCGGGACGTAGTTCTGGAGAGTATGCGGAAGGTCATCGCCATGGTCCAGGGGGCCATAGAGGAATCCCGCCGGATTTCGTCCAACCTCCGGCCTTCCCTCATCGACGATCTGGGGCTGCTGCCCACCATCCGGTGGCTGGCCGAGGAATTTCAGAAGGTCTACACCGACCTGGCCATCCAACTTCGTCTGGGGATCGAAGAGACGGCCATCGCCGAGGCCCTCAAAATCGTCATCTACCGGATCATCCAGGAGAGCCTCAACAACGCGGCCAAATACAGCGAGGCGGACACCGTCCGGATCGAACTGACCCCGGAAGGGGAACGCATCCACCTCCTTGTGGCCGACAACGGGGTCGGGTGCGACCTGGGCAAGCTGGACGATGCCGATCGTCTGAGCGGCATGGGCCTTCGTTCCATGCAGGAGCGGGCCCATTTCTCCGGCGGCCGGTTCGATATCCGGTCGGTTCCCGGGAGCGGCATGAAGATCATGGCCTCCTGGCCGGCAAAGAAGCCGGCCCAAAATGGAAGCCATTGACTTTTTTTCCTTATTATGAAATGTTGGCCGCCTGATAAAAGGCGCTCCTGGAGCGAATTGTATCTATCCAAACGAGAGTGGGAGAGGGATTGATGGCATACACGACACATCCGCGGCATCCGGATATCGACAACGACATGTGGGCATCCATCGACGAGATTATCGGCCGCTACCGGCACAAGGCCGGCTCGGTGATCGCCACCCTGCGCGAATGCCAGGACGTGGTGGGCTACCTGCCGCCGCCACTGATGGATTATATCGGACGGGGGCTGAACCTGCCGCCCAGCGACGTCTACGGCGTGGCCTCTTTTTACGCGCTCTTTTCCATGGAGCCCAAGGGCCGCCACACCATCAGAGTCTGCATGGGCACGGCCTGCTACGTCAAGGGGATCAAAGAGGTCATGAGCCGCATCGAAAACGCCTACAACCTGGAGGAGGGCGGCACGTCCGCGGACCGTCGGTTCAGCCTGGAAGCGGTGCGGTGCCTGGGCGCCTGCGGGCTGGCCCCGGTGATGGTCATCGGTCAGGACACCCACGGGGACGTTCAGTCCGATAAAGTGCTCGACATCATCGAGACCTATGAATAGTTCGGGGAATAGTTCGGGATAAGCAGGAGACCATGAGACTACACGAGGTTCGGGACATTTTAAAGGCGGAGGTCCTCTTCGGGGAAGATCTGCTGGACAGCACCATCATCCTGGGCGGCGGCGGCGCCGACCTGATGGAGGATCTGATGTCCGCCGTCGCCAAAGGGGCGGTTCTGCTCACCGGGCTCACGACCCAGCAGGTGATCCAGACGGCCAAAGTGGCGGAAGTGGGGGCGGTGGTCATCGTCCGGGGAAAGCGGCCGAGTCCCGAGTTTCTCGACCTGGCCCGGGCCTTCGGCATCCCTGTATTGCGGACGCAATATTCCATGTTTGTCGCGAGCGGAAGACTCTACATGAACGGATTGAGAGGACTGGACGGGTCCTGGTAGGACCGACGATGCGGTAATGAGGAGAAATCTATGGAAAAACTGACATTCGAGGGACTTCAGCAACGCCAAAAGGCGTTGTCCGAAAAGGCGGCGTCCGCCCATGTTTCCCAGTTATTGATCTGCGGCGGCACCGGATGCCACGCCACCGGCAGCATCAAGGTGATCGACGCCATAAGGGAGGAGATCCGGAAACAGGGCCTGACCGACAAATACGAGGTGGTCGAAACCGGCTGCAACGGATTCTGCGCCATGGGGCCCATCCTGGTCGTCCACCCGGAAGGGGTGTTTTACCAGAAACTCAAGGCCGACGACGTGCCCACCCTGGTCCAGGAGCACCTTATCGACGGCAAGCACGTGGAAAAGCTGCTCTACAAGGACCCAAACACCAAAAAACGGATCCCCCTTCAGGACGACATCCCTTTCTTCAGCCACCAGATGCCCCGGGTTCTGCGCAACAAGGGGCTCATCGATCCCGAATCCATCGACGACTATATCCGGCGGGACGGGTACCAGGGCACGGCCAAGGCCCTTTTGGAGATGGCCCCCGAAGAGATCATCGCCGAGGTCAAGACCTCCGGCCTTCGGGGCCGGGGCGGCGCCGGGTTTCCCACGGGCCTCAAATGGGAGTTCGCCAGCAAAAGCCCCAGCGAGGTCAAGTTCGTGCTCTGCAACGCCGACGAAGGCGATCCCGGCGCCTTCATGGACCGGTCCATCCTGGAGGCCGATCCCCATGCGGTGATCGAGGGGATGATCATCGCCGCCAAGGCCATCAACGCCCACCAGGGCTACGTCTACGCCCGAACCGAATATCCCCTGGCCATCAAGCGGCTCCAGAAGGCCATCGACGACGCCAGGGCGATGGGCCTCATGGGCGAGAACATCCTCGGTTCCGGGTTCGATTTCGAACTGGAGATCTACCAGGGGGCCGGCGCCTTTGTCTGCGGCGAAGAGACGGCCCTGATGCGCTCCATCGAGGGAAAGCGGGGCATGCCCCGGCCCCGGCCGCCCTTTCCGGCCCACAAGGGGCTGTGGGAGAAGCCGACCATCCTCAACAATGTGGAGAGTTTCGCCAACGTCGCCCAGATCATTTTAAACGGCGGCGAATGGTATGCGTCCGTGGGCACGGAGAAGAGCAAGGGCACCAAGGTCTTCGCCATTTCCGGCGACGTCAACAACATCGGCCTGGTGGAAGTCCCCATGGGCGCCAGCCTCCGCGGCATCGTCTACGACGTGGGCGGCGGCATCCCCAAAAAGAAAAAATTCAAGGCGGTCCAGCTGGGCGGCCCCTCCGGCGGCTGCATCCCCGAGCAGTATCTCGACACGCCGGTGGATTACGACGAGATCGTCAAGGTGGGCGCCATCATGGGATCGGGCGGCGTCATCGTCATGGACGAGGACACCTGCATGGTGGATATGGCCCGGTTCTTCATGGACTTCATCCAGGACGAATCCTGCGGCAAATGCACCCCCTGCCGGGAGGGCACCCGCCGGTTCCTCCAGCTCCTGGAGAAGATCTGCGACGGCAAGGGCGAACTGGCGGACATCGACGCCCTGGAGGAGATGGCCGTGGTGATTAAGGAAACGGCCCTGTGCGGGCTGGGTCAGACCGCCGCCAACCCGGTCTTGTCAACCCTCCGGTATTTCCGCGACGAGTACGAGGCCCACGTTCTGGAGAAGCGGTGCCCGGCCAAACGGTGCGTCAACCTGCTGAAGTTCGAGGTGGACCCCGACAAGTGTACGGCCTGCGGCATGTGCTTCAAGGCCTGCCCGGCCGACGCCGTCATCTGGAAAAAGAAGGAAAAGGCCGTCATCGACAAGGAAAAATGCGTCAAATGCCTCACTTGTTTCGCCAAGTGCAAATTCGACGCCATCAACTGATAAAGGAGTCGCGATCATGTTCCAAGCCATTCTCATGATGGGAGGACTGGGAGTCGCCGTGGGCGTCGGGCTGGCGGTGGCCTCCAAGGTGTTCTACGTATGGGTGGACCCTAAAATCGAAGCGGTGGAAGCGGTGCTGCCGGGCGCCAACTGCGGCGGCTGCGGCCTGCCGGGGTGCGGCGCCAACGCCGAGGCCATCGTGGCCGGAAAAGCCTCGGTCAACTCCTGCGTGGCCGCCGGCGACGAGACCGCCGAGGCCATCGCCGGTCTTCTGGGGGTCGCCATCGAGGCCAAGGAGCCGGATATCGCCCGCCCGGGCTGCTACTTCGGCACGGACGACGCCGACCTCAAATACATCTACAACGGGCTGAGCGACTGCCGGGCCGCGGCCCTGCTCAACGGCGGCATGAAGGTCTGCACCATCGGCTGCCTGGGGCTGGGCTCCTGCGCCGACGCCTGTCCCTTCGACGCCATCGTCATGGGCCCCGAAGGGCTGCCCATCGTGCTGGAAGACGCATGCACCGGATGCGGCACCTGCGAACGGGTCTGCCCCAAGCACATCATCACCCTGTCGTCGGCGACCCGGCGCATCCTGCGGGAATACACCACCGACGAATGCACCACCCCCTGCCAGCGGCGGTGCCCGGCGGGGATCGACATCCGGGAGTACATCCGCCAGATCACCCTGGGCGACTACCACCGGTCGGTCCAGGTCATCAAGGAACGGAACCCCTTCCCCACGGTCATCGGCCGCATCTGTCCCCGCCCCTGCGAGGAGGACTGCCGTCGCCAGATGGTGGACGAACCGGTGGCCATCAACTATCTGAAGCGGTTCGCCGCCGACTACGAGCGGGACGCCGGGGAGCGGATTCAACCCTACAAGGCCCCTGCCACGGGCCGGAAGCTGGCCGTGGTGGGGGGCGGGGTCCAAGGCCTGTCCGCCGCCTTTTTCGCGGCCCGGCTGGGCCACACCCCCTGGCTCTACGAGGCCGCCGACCGGCTGGGCGGCCTGCTCCGCGGCGCCATCGCCAAAGAACGGCTGCCCGAAGACATCCTCGACTGGGACATCCAGGGCGTGCTCGACATGGGGGTCGTCCCCCGGACGAACATGACCCTGGGCAAAGACATCACCCTGGAATCCCTCTTTTCCGAAGGCCACGAGGCGGTTTTTATGGCCTCGGGCGGATGGGACAGCCGGCTTACCCGCATGAGCGGCGAGGAAGTGGAAGAGCCGGTGGGGGGCGTCTACCTGATGATCGACCTGATCAAGTCCGATACCGGCCGGAGCAACCGCATCCCGGTCAGGGACGACGTGGTCCTGGTGGGCGGCGGCATCTCGGGCCTCCGGTCCGCCCGGATCTGCGCCGATCTGGGGTGCGAAAACGTCCTGCTGATTTTCCGGGAAGCCCAGGACGACCTCTTCAAGGAAGATGCGGAACTGGCGGAACTGAAGGAACTGTTGGAAGACGGCGTCAACGTGGTCTTCAACGCCGCCGTCAGCGAACTGCACGGGGAAGGCGGGCGTCTCACCCATGCGACCTACGTCTCCCTCGACAAGGGCGTGGAGACCCGGGTTCCGGCCCAGAACCTGTTTCTGGCCGCCGGCCGGTTCCCCGAGCTGATCTTTGTTCAGAACGCACCGGAGGTTCCGACGGAAGCCGCCGAGGCCATGTCAACGGTTCCCCTGAAGTGGAAGGCCGCGGCGCCCTACAAAAACCCGGCCTTTGCCGGCGAGATGGGGCTCCTGGCGCGAGGCGACGCGCTGACCGATTTCTCCGCCGCCATCCGGGCCATCGGCGCCGGACGCCGGGCCGCTGCGTCCATTCACGAGCTGATGTACGGCATCCCCCTGGATCTGCCCGAGCACGCGCTCACCCCCGACGACGTCATCCAGGACGTCGATCACGTCGAAAACGTGGGCAAAACCGCCCGCCAGATCATGCCGCTGTGTTCGGCCAGGGAGCGGGACCGCTGCGACGAACTGGAACTGGGATACAACGAGGACAAGGCCCAGATAGAGGCGGCCCGCTGCCTCCAGTGCGGCCTCATCTGCTATGAACGCTCCACCGGCGAGACGGTCCATTCCCTGGAAGAGACCGCCCAGCCGGAACCGGCCCGGGCCAAAGGGGCGGCGTAAAAGAGAGATGCCGGATGGAGCGGTCGGCAATCGGGGCCGCCCCATCCGGTGGAAGCGTTGAAAACAATGATAGACAACCTTCGTACACTGCCCATAGAAGAAAGAATAAAGATTGTAGAAGACCTATGGGATAGTATCGCCGCCGATCGTAATGCATTATCGTTGACCGACGCTCAGAAAGCGGAGCTTGACCGACGTCTCGATGCGTATGAGTCGGATGGAATAAAAGGCCGACTGGCAAGCGATGTGATCGCCGATATTCGAAAAAAATTGTGATTTACAAAAAATGCCGTAATGCATGGCAGTCGTCACCCGAAGCGGTGGAAGGAAAGATCATGATTCGGCGGCCCGTACTGTTTGGAAACAACTGGAACCGTAAAATGGAACCCGTGAGCAACCAGGGTAAGGCAGTTGATCGTCGAAACCAGCGTTCCATGAAAGGGGAACCGTTGTGGTAACCGAAACCGGCGTCGTCTTCAAAGCAGGCATCGACACTGCCTGGGTGAGGACGATTCGCACCAATGCCTGCGAGCATTGCGCGGAAAAACAGACCTGCCAGACCCTCGGTGGCGGCAAGGAGATGGAAGTGGAGGCCCTCAACCCCGTCGGCGCCCGGGAGGGGGATCGGGTGATCCTCAGTTTCCGGTCGACATCGCTGTTCAAGCTTTCCTTCCTGATCTACATTTTTCCCGTTCTGGCCATGATCGGCGGGGCCGTAGCCGGCCAGAACGCGGCCCCCGACTACGGCATGAGCGAATCCGCGGCCTCGGCTATCGGCTGCTTCCTGGCCCTTGGCGTCGCGTTCCTCCTCGTCCGGCTCATCGGCGACCGGATCAGCGGCAAAGAGACCTACCGGCCCAAAATCATCCGCATCAGCCGGATGCCGTTGCCCGAGGCGTGTGTGCCGGAGGAGGAGACCGACGGCGAAGGGGATGCGTCCGAAAAAGCATAGCATTAGGAATCGCCATGATGGGGATGGTTGACAGGAGAAATCCTAACACGCATCGCCCCCCTGCCCGTCGAGGGTCAGGGGGGCGTTGTGTTTTGAGGGCCAAAAACATGCCCAATGGCCTCTTCTGCCAAATTGTTGGAAATGATCCTGGGATATGATAGGCTCTACAATATCTATACTTGAACTCAACCATGCATGTCATTTCACGAAAACCCTTTAGAGATGCGGCGAAAAAATACCCGAACAATGCGGCTGCCATTGATGCGCTTTTCAAGTCGCTGAGGAATAGCGATTTTTACTCTCCCGAAGCAATGAGGGTGTTGTTTCCCAGTCTGGACAACTTCAAATATAAAGACAAGTGGTGGGTTATCGATATTGGGGGCAACAGATTGCGCCTCATCGCATTCATTGAGTTCAGGGACAATCGTATGTATGTGAAACACATCGTATCCCATGCTGAGTACGATAGGCTTTGTAAAAAATATGCAAAGGAGGCCGACTGATGGACTTTTCAAGCGTCAAGGCAAAGGCGGTGGACTTTTTTGCCGAAGCCGGTTTCATCAGCCGAATCCGCAATGAGGCGGACTATGAGCACGCTCTGGCTTTGATGGACGAGATTATTGAAGACTATGATTTATATCGACCCTTGATTGAAGTGCTTTCTGCTTCAATCGAAAAATGGGAAAACGATGCTGAGAATTTTTCAGATTTTAACCAAAGAATTGAAGACCTTGATGACGGCGCTGCGGTTCTGAAAACACTAATGGATCAATATCGGATTGGCGCAGGAGATCTGGAGGACGAGATTGGAAGTACGGACCATGTTTTAGAGATTTTAAATGGTTCCCGAAATATGACGCGCGAACAAATTCAGTCCCTTTCAAACCGATTCCATATAGGCCCATCGGCATTTTTCGAAAAGCAACACCCATAAAATTCGAGCCGGATTCGCTGCTGTTTCCGGCATGATGACCTATGCAAAGCTCTCATGAAAATAAATCCTTACCGCTTCGCGGCATTCATTGATCCAAAAATGTTTGGTATTCGGCTGTTGGTATGGAAGTCTCCTTGCGAACCAGAATTGTGTACGGTATTGTGTGCCGAATAAAGAACCGGCGCGAGGTGCAAAATGCAAAGATTGAGACTCGATCAGGACATCGAATCGCCATCATCCTGATGATCCTCTTCTTCGTTTTCGCGGCAGCGTCCCCGGCCGAAAACCGTCTCCCCAACCATCCCGTTAAACCCAACATCCTCGTCCTCAACAGCTATCACAACGGCCTCCACTGGTCCGACGAGATTCTTCGCGGCATCCGCGACGCCCTGGAGGCGATGGACGGCGAGCCGGAACTGTTCGTGGAATACATGGACACCAAGCGCTTCCTCGACGAGGATTATCTGGCGCTGCTGTTCGCCGCCTACCGGTACAAATACCGGAACGCCGACTTCGACCTCATCATCTCCAGCGACGACAACGCGTACCGGTTTCTCCTCGCCCACAAAGACGACCTGTTCCCCGATGCGCCCTGGGTTTTTTGCGGCGTGAATCATTACAAACAGGGCGACCTGACCGGCAGAAGCGAGGTCACCGGCGTGGTGGAGATCCTGGATCGGGCCGACACCATCGACGTGGCCCTGCGCCTTTTTCCCGAGGCCCGTCAGGTCTTGGTCGTCACCGACAGGACCACCAGCGGCATCGGCAATCGGGAAAAGCTGGAAGCGCTTTCAAGCCGCTTTGAAGGGCGCGCGGATTTCGTCTTTTTGGATGACGCGGAAACCGGCCTCGATCTGGACCGCCTAGTTGAAAAGATCAATGCGGTCTCCGACCCTAGCGTGGTCTATTTTTCCGATTTTTTCCGGGACGCCGAGGGTCGATTCCTCTCCATGGAAACGGTCATGACCACGTTGTCCAGCGAGACCCCCTATCCCATTTTCCCCACGAGCAGCCCCTATCTTCGCTGGGGGCCTTTGGCGGCCGCCTGGTGGATGGGTTCCGGCAGGGCCGGGCCGCCGGCGAACTGGCCCTGGAGGTCTTGGGCGACGCCGACCCGGCCGATATCCCGGTCATCGAAACGAGCGTCAACCCTTACATGTTCAACAAGCGGCAGCTTCAACGCTTCGACATTTCGGAGTCCGTCCTGCCGCCCGGCGGCATCGTCGTCAATCGTCCGTTTTCGTTCTACAGAACCTATCGGCGTCTGGTTATCGGCGTGTCCGTCGTGGTCCTCGGCATGGGCGTCATGATCGCATGTCTCGTTTTCAGCATCGGCCGGCGCCGCCGGGCCGAGGACGCCCTTGTCGCAAGAGAAGCGGCCCTGCGGGAGAGCGAGGAACGGTTTCGGCTGGTTTTCAAAGAAGCGCCCATGGGCATCGCCATCACCGATCCGGACGGACGGTTTCTGGCCATCAATGACTATCTCCTCGACGCTCTCCGCTACTCACTTGAAGAGCTGACGCCGTTGACGTTTATGGACATCACCCATCCGGACGATCTCGCGGAGAACCGCGCCCTTGTCGATGCCGTCCGTTCGGGAGAAACCGATGTTTACGAACTGGAAAAGCGGTACCTGAAAAAGGACGGCGGCATCCTGTGGGGTCGAATCCGGGCCACGGCTCTGAGAGCCGGGGACGGCGCCATTCGACACTGGGTCGGCACTATCGAGGACATCACGGAAAAACGCCGGCACAAGCGCCAGATGGATCGTCTGATCCAGGCCCTGGAGAGCACGACAGAGGGCGTCGGCATCAGCGAGGAGAACGGCAATGTCATCTTTTTAAACAACGCCATGAGACGCCTGAGCGGTTATGACATCGACACCCTCAACCATGCCGGAGGCCCCCCAGTTTTGTACAGGGAAGACGAGGCGGCCCAGGAGGCCATCGACGCGGCATTTACAGGCCAAACCTGGCACGGGGAGTTGACGTTGGTCCGCAGGGACGGGGAAACGGTTCCCATTGAAGCGAGCGCCGCACCGATCCGCGACAGATACGGAAATGTGATCGGGGCCATCGGCGTTCACCGGGACATATCGGACCGAAAGGCGGCGGAACGGGAGCTGCGCCGGAGCGAAGAAAAATACCGTGAACTGTACCAGCAGGCGCCGGTCATGCTGCACACCGAGGATCCGGAGGGGCGGCTCCTGGAGGTCAATGACCAGTGGTTGCAGACCATGGGATATGCGCGGGAGGAGGTGATCGGCCGCCAGGCCCGGGATTTCCTGACCGAAGAATCAATACAAAATGAATTGAAAGCGGCGGCCCCGCGGTTTCATACCGACGGATTCATAAAGGATGAACCGTTTAGAGCGACGACCCGGGACGGCGCCGTCATCGATGTGCTGGTGACGGCGTTTTCGAAAACAGGGCCCGCCGGAGAACCGGCGCCGTATACTGTTTCCATCCGGGACATGACCGATTTCATACGGGCCGAGGAGGAGAAAGCGCGGTTGGAGCGGCAGGTCGTCCGCTCCCAGAAGATGGAAGCCGTCGGCCGTCTGGCGGGCGGCGTCGCCCACGATCTGAACAACCTGCTGACACCGATTCTCGGCTATGCCGAACTGCTCATCATCGAATCCGACGCCGGCGACCTCCGGCGGGAATCCCTGGATCAGATCATCAACGCGGGCACGCGGGCCCGGGACCTGGTGAGCCAGCTCCTGGCTTTCGGCCGAAAGCAGACCCTGGAATACAAGCCGCTCGACCTCAACCGGCCCCTCAATGGCCTGGAGAAGCTGCTGCGACGCACCATTCGGGAGGATGTCCATCTCAACATCGTCCCATCGGCGATAGTCCGGACCGTCCTGGCGGACAGCGGCCAGATCGAACAGGTGATCATGAACCTGGCGGTCAATGCCGCCGACGCCATGCCGGGCGGCGGGCGATTGACCATCGAAATCCTGCCGTTCAAACTGGATGAAGAATATGCGGCGACCCATCCGGAAGTGACCCCCGGCGATCATGTCATGCTGGCCGTCAGCGACACGGGTTGCGGGATGAGCGAGGATATCCGTTCGCAGATTTTCGAACCGTTTTACACCACCAAGGGAAAGGCGGGCACGGGCCTGGGCCTGGCCACCGTTTACGGCATCGTCAAACAGCACGGCGGCCATATCTGGGTGTACAGCGAGCCCGGCAAAGGGACGACGTTCAAGATCTACCTGCCGGCGGCCGAAAGTTCTGGCGTCGAAAATGAGCGAGTTGAAGCCGAATCGCCTGATTTCAGAGGGGTTGAAACCATCCTCCTGGCGGAAGACGACCCCCAGGTGCGCGAAATCGCCAACGATATTCTGACGCGGCAGGGATATGCCGTGCTGTCGGCGGAAAACGGCACGGAAGCGCTTGAACTTCTATCATCGCACGACGGCGTGATCGATTTGCTGCTGACGGATGTGGTGATGCCCGAAATGAACGGCAAGGAGCTGTACGTCAAAGTCCTCGAAAAGCATCCGGAAATGCGCGTGCTCTACATGTCCGGTTACACCGACAACGTGATCGCCCACCACGGCGTGCTCGACGAAGGGGTGGAATTCATCCAGAAGCCGTTTACCATCCAGGCCCTGGCGGAAAAAGTGCGAAACGTGGTTGAAAAGTAATGGATTCGATCCGATAAACGACAGATCGTCGGCGCGTTATTCGCCTTGACGCGTTCCGGTTTAAAGTCTAAAATAAGACCGAAAAAATGGTCAATTTTATAGATGAGGCAGATCATGAAATCCGTTCTTGCAAACTGCTCGGCCAGCATATCGGAACTCAAGAAAAACCCCACGGCGTTGATCGAAATGGCCGACGGACAACCCATCGCCATTCTCAACCATAATCGACCCACCGCTTATTTGATTCCGGCTGAAACCTACGAGGCGATGCTCGAAAAACTCGAGGATTTTCAACTCGGCCTGCTCGTAAAGGAAAGGGAGCATGAAAAAATTCATGCGGTAGCCGTCGATCTCGATGACCTATAACCTCAAATTTCTCCCCTCCGCCCTGAAAGAATGGAAAAAGCTGGATGGTTCGATTCGGTGCGCATGGTCTATGAGGTCATCGACGACGACATTGTGGTCCTGGTCATCGCGGTCGGGAAACGGGACAAGAACGCTGTCTATAAAACCGCTAGAATGCGTCTCGAAAAAGAATAATGTACAGGATTCATCTCCCTGGGCGCTTCATGGCGTTCAGTTGACATCGGTTTGGACCGATACATATCTTTGGCGTCAACCATGAAGAACCCGGGCCGCCCACAGGCATCTGGCCCGACAATGACCCCAACCCAACGATATCCAAGGAGGCCTGCCATGAAACATATCATCGCGTTGTTGTTGACATTGAGTCTTGCATCCACCGCCTTCGCCGCCGGCGAATCCGTCACCTACAAAGTCGATGGAGAACCTTACGAAGGGTATTATGTCAGCCCGAAACCCGACGCCCCGATGGTGCTGCTCATCCATGACTGGGACGGCCTTACGGATTATGAAGTGAAGCGCGCCGAACTGCTGGCGGATATGGGATACGCGGTCTTCGCCGCCGACCTCTTCGGCGCCGGCGTCCGGCCGACAGAGGTGAAGGACAAACGGCAACACACCGGCGAACTTTATAAAGACCGGGAAAAAATGCGGAACCTGATACTGGGCGCCATAGAGACCGCCCAATCCAGGGGCGCGAACGTCGATAACGCCGTGGTCATGGGCTACTGTTTCGGCGGGGCCGCCGTGCTGGAATTCGCCCGATCCGGAGCGGACATGAAAGGGTTTGTCACCTTCCACGGCGGCCTGGGCACGCCGGAAGGCCAGGATTATTCAGAAACCAAAGGCCAAATGCTGATTATGCACGGCACGGCGGACAATCACATTACCATGGACGATTTCGCCGGCCTCGCCAAGGAGCTGGAGGCCCACAACGTCCCCCATGAGATGATCACCTATGGCGGCGCGCCCCACGCCTTTACCGTCTTCGGCTCCGACCGGTACCGGGAGGACGCGGATCGGAAATCCTGGGAACGCTTCACCCGATTTCTTGAAAACATCCTAAAGTGAGCCCGTTCCGAGGCCGAGGCCCGGCTTGGCCCGAACAAACGGGGCGATTCCCCCGACATTGAATGCAACCCCTGAAATCCTGGAGGGTCCATGATCCGAATTCAGCCCTCCCGGATTGGGGAGCCACGTCTGCAACTGCGGCTACATCGTTGACGAGACGGCCCGGGGCCGGGGGATCGCCTCGGAGATGTGCCGCCATTCCCAGCGCGAGGCCCTTTCCCTGGGGTTCCGCGCCATGCAGTACAACCTGGTGGTCTCCACCAACGAAGGGGCCGTCCGGCTCTGGAAAAAGCATGGATTCGAGGTGGTCGGGACCCTGCCGGAAGCCTTCCGGCACCCGCGGTTCGGGTTCGTGGACGCCTATGTCATGTACAAGCGGCTCGAAACCTAAGAATAAGGGGATGCCTCCGCCAATGGCTGTGAAAAATCCGTTTTGCCGTGGAACTCCGGTACAAAATCAAGAAAAGCGGCATCGCCGGACTGGTCAACAGGGAGAATTTTGTTGACAAGCATATCGATTTCGAGCAGTTGTTTAAGAGGAAAAAGGTTAAGCAACCATTCGGTGATCCTGGTCCGGGGCTTCACCTACAAGGACTGGGGCGCCTGGATTCGGGAAGGCCGGCAGGACATCGCCTTTTTCGACGTCAACACCCACGATTCGGCCTTCAAGATGCTCAAACGGGGTCGCAATGAGCTGATCCAAAAAGGCGAGCTGAAAAAGTATGAATAACGCTCTCTTTCGGCGGCGACGCCGGATGAACGACCGGGCCGGATCCCCCATGGAGACCGACCTCCTGCGGAAGGCCCGCCGCTACCGGTGGCTCATCTTCGCCATCCTGGCCCTGAGCTACATCCTGGTCTATTTCCACCGCCTCTGCCCTGCGGTGCTGGCGGTGGACATCATGCGGGATCTTCAGGCGGGCGGCGCCCTGACGGGCCTGCTGGGGGCCGCCTATTTCTATCCCTACGCCCTTATGCAGCTTCCGGCGGGGTTGCTGTCGGACTCATGGGGCGCCCGGAAGACCATCGCCTTCTTTTTCGTTGTGGCCTTTATCGGATCCCTGGTGCTGGGTTATGCGCCCTCGGTGACCACGGCCATCGTCGGCCGCACCCTGGTGGGCCTGGGGGTGGCCATGCTCTTCGTGCCCACCATGAAGACCCTGGCGGAATGGTTCCACGCCCGGGAGTTCGCCTACATGACGGGCATCCTCCTGGCCATGGGCGGTGTGGGCACCTTGACGGCCGCCACCCCGCTGGTCTGGCTCAGTTCGGCCATCGGCTGGCGGCACTCCTTCGTGGCCGTGGGCGGGTTCACCCTGGTGCTGGCGGCCCTGGTCTGGATTTTCGTGCGGAACCGGCCCGCCGACTTCGGGTGGCCGTCGCCTTTTTCCGTCGAAAAGACCGCGCCGCCGGCCATCGGGCTGGCGGAAGGGGTCCGGCAGGTCCTCACCTGCCGCCATTTCTGGCCTTTGACGGTATGGTTTTTCTTCAACTGCGGCATTTTCTTTTCCTTCGGCGGCCTCTGGGGCGGGCCCTATCTGATGCACGTCTACGGCCTGACCAAGGCGGAATCGGGCCGGATTCTCTCCATGATTGCAGTAGGCATGATTGTGGGAAGTCCCCTGTTGTCCTGGCTTTCCGATAAAATCTTTAAAGGGCGGAAGCCGGTCCTGGTGGTCGCCGCCGGGGCCATGGTCCTGATCGCCGGCATGCTGGCCTTTGACACCGACGGCATGTCCCGCATCGGGCTCTATGGCCTCGTCTTTTCCATGAGCGTTTGTTCCAGCGCCATCGTGGTGATCGGATTCACCATGAACAAGGAACTCTTCCCGGTCCGGATCGCCGGCACCGCCACCGGGCTGATCAACCTGTTTCCATTCGCCGGCGGCGCGGTGTTCCAGCCCTTGCTCGGGTACATCTTAGAGCAGTACCCCAAAACCGGGGTCGCATTCACGCTGCCGGGCTACAAGGCCGCCTTCCTGGCCCTGTTCGTCTCGGCCCTTATCGCCTTCGGCGCCGCCCTGCTGACAAAGGAAACCTTTGAGACCTGACTTCCAACGGACAGAAATCAGGGGCATCCTCCCATGAACATTCTCCGACGACGCGCCGGTTTCACCCTCATGGAACTGATGATCGTGGTGGTCATCATCGGCCTCCTGGCCGCCATCGTTATCCCGAACCTTCTTTCCTTCATGGAGAAAAAAACAGCGGGCGGCGAACCGGCCGCGCCGGCGGCGGTGGAAGCGGAAGCGGACAGGACGGACAAGCCCGCGCCGAACGAGGCCGGGCCTCCGGCCGAAGCCACCGCCGTCGCGCCGGAGACCGAGACCGCCGACATCCAGATCCGGCTGTCCGCCGGCAGCTATATCCGGCGGCTCAAGGTCTACACCCTGTTCAACGCCGATTTCAACGGGGCGTATACTTTTGTCGGCCCCGGCGGCGATACCGACCGGGTGCGGCTGCGGTTCCCGTTTCCCCGGTCGGCCACCCAGGCCATGAACGTCTCCCTGGAGATCGCCCGAAACAACGGGACCTTTTACGAACCGGACGATGCCATCTACAGCCTCGACGGCATCCAATGGTCCGGAGAGCTGGGCGCCGGGGAGCGGCTCACGGCCCGGGTCGCCTACAGCGCCCAGGGCGCCGACCGGTACGTCTACGAAGGCCCGGGATCGAGCCGGGCCGGGTCCATCAAGATCGTCATGACCCTGGAGGGGCTCACCTCCGAGTTCATCCCGGCCGATGCCCTCCAGCCCACCCGGATCGAGGACGACCGGCTGATCTGGGACTTCGAAAACCTCATCACCCGCCGCCGGATCGCCGTGGAACTGCCGGGAACCATGTCCCCCACCGGCCGGGCCATCCTGTTTCTGCGGCTGGCCGGACTGGCTGTGCTCCTGTTCGGCCTCGGCTTCATCTACCTCAACGACCTGAAGGAGCCCGGCCGCCTGGACAGTTTCCGATGGGGACATTTCCTGCTGCTGGCCCTCACCTACTCGCTTTTTTTCATCATCTTCACGGCCCTCCACTTGGGCCAGCACCTGAGCGCCTGGGTCGCTTTGCTGGTGTCCGCCGTCCTCTCCCTGCCGCTGCTCATGATCCACGTCAGCCGCTTCTGGGGCGCGGGGTTCGCCGCCCTCTGGATCCTCCCCCTGGCCGCCTTCACCCTGGCCATCGTCATCAACGGCGTCTACGGCGGCGCCTACAAAACCTATATCTACATCGGACTGACCGTGCTGGCCGCCGCCTTTTTCACCTTCACCTACCGGGCCTGGGCGGAAAACCGAAAGGCCTGGCGCGCGGAACAGGAGCGGCGATACCATGCGGCCCGGGCCGAGGCCCTGGAAGAAGAGAAGAGCCGTAAAAAAGAAGCCCAGCGCCAGGCATGGCGGAAAAGCCGGATCGAAAAGGCCAAAGCCGCCGCGGACCGACTGGAGGAAGGCTGGCGCCGGGCCGAAAACCTGATGACTGAGGCGGAGCTGTTGCTGACCCACGGCAAGACGCCAGAAGAGGCGGACAACCAGGACGCCCTCAAAAAAGCCATCGTGGACATTGCCGGCCAGGAGGACTCCATCGCGGAGATGCGGGGAGACGTGTCGCGACTCGGGGAGATCGCCGGGGACGCGGCCCTGTCGACCGCCGCCGCCGAGATCCGCTCGTCGGCCGAACAACGGCGGCGGCGCATTCAGTACGCCGCCGACGACCTCGCCGACGCGGTATCGGCCCTGAAAACGCGGCGGGAACGCAAGAAAGCCGAAGACCTCCGGGCCGCCGACACCCTCCACTGCCTCGCCTGCGGCGTCGGCTATCCGCTGTCTAATTTCTGCCCCAACTGCGGGGTCCGCAGCCCGGAAAAACTCACCTGCACCCGTTGCGGCGAGGTTTATATGCTGCCCACCCATCTGCTGGAGGAAGAGACGGATGCAGCGCCGCTCCACTGCATGGTGTGCGGGCAGGCTCATGAAATGGGGGCGGCTTCTCCCAACCGGAAGGCTGAGGACGCCCCGTTCAGACAATTGTCCTAAATCAACGAAAAACAGGAAAAACCGATTTTGACCCAGAAAAAGATTTCCATCAACGCCGACCGCCTCTGGACCGACCTCATGGCCCTGGCCGCAATCGGCGCCGACGCCAACGGCGGCGTCACCCGCATCGCGCTCTCCGACGCCGATCAGGACGCCCATGAATTCCTGATGGCCCGGATGCGGGACGCCGGGCTCAGGGTGGACGTGGACGACGCCTTCAACGTCATCGGAACCCTGCCCGCCAAAAAGCCCGAGAGCGGCCAAAAAGCCCTTATCGGCTCCCACCTGGACACCGTCCCCAACGGCGGAAAGTTCGACGGCGCCCTGGGGGTTCTCTGCGCCCTGGAATGCGCCCGGACGATCCGGGAAAACAACATCGAACTCCCCTGGGACCTGGAGGTCATCAGCTTCTGCGACGAGGAGGGCGGCCACCACGCCGGCACCGTCGGCAGCCGGGCCATGACGGGCGCGCTGGACCCCGAGGAGATCCTTCGGCCGGGGCCGGACGGGCGGCCCTCTTTTGCCGAAAACCTGGAACGGGCCGGCGGCGATCCGACCCGGATCCATAACGCCGCGCGGCCGGCGTCGGACATCGCCTTTTTCCTGGAGGTCCACATCGAACAGGGCCGGAATCTCGAAAGCCAGCGGGCGGACATCGGGGTGGTCACCGCCATCGCCGGCATCCAGCGAACCGAAGTGATCGTCGCGGGCGAGGCCGCCCACGCGGGAACCACGCCCATGAAACTCCGCAAGGACGCCCTGGTGGCGGCGGCCCCGCTTTTCACCCTCCTGCCAAAATGGGCGTCTTCCCGAAACTCCGAGATGACGGCGACCATCGGCCGCCTCCAATTGTCGCCCGGCGCGGTCAACGTGGTGCCGGGGGAATGCCGGTTCACCGTGGAACTGCGCTCCCGAAACGCCGGGGACATGCAGGCGCTCCAGAACCTTCTGGACCGGCACGCCGCCCGGCAATCGAATTGGCGGTTGCAGCCCCTCTACCGGAAAGACCCGGTGCGCCTCTCCACCCCGCTTCAGGACCGCGTCACCCTGGCCGCCCTCCGGGAAGGGCTCGCCGCCCGCAATCTCCCCAGCGGCGCCGGCCACGACGCCGCCTCCTTCGCCCCCCACGTCCCCACCGGCATGATCTTCGTCCCTTGCCGGGGCGGCGTCAGCCACCATCCGGATGAAGCCATCGAGCAACGGCACGCCGCGGCCGGGTGTCAGGTGTTGTTGCGGACGTTGATGATACTATCCGGGGAGGGGGGCCGTTTGGACCCCGCCTGACCGCCGCCGACATTTGACAAACCGTCCAAACGCCATACGTTCATGTATAGCCGGTCCCCGTCCGGAGGTGGGCCGAACCGCTCCAACCACAACCTCCACGAGAGGAGTTTCCCATGAAAAAACGCGTCATGGCGACGGCGGTCGCCGCTTGTTTGGTATGGGTTTTGAGTTTGATGTCGCCGCTCGCCCGCGGCCCATTCATCGGCGAGGCGATGGCGGGCGCGCCCGTTGAACGGACCGATGTGAAAAACGCCCGCGATCTCGTGGCATCAGGCGAGGCGCTGTTGATCTGCTCCTACACCGACGAAACCTGCGAATCCAAGCGCCTGGACGGCGCCATTTTCATGAGCGAGCTGAAAAACAGGCTGGACAATCTCCCCATCAGCCAGATGCTGATCTTCTACTGCGAGTGACCCAACGAATACACCTCCGCCCGTGCGGCGGAGCGGTACCGGAAAAAAGGGTATATGAACGTCAGGGCGCTGGAAGGCGGCATCGATGCCTGGCGGGCCAGGGGATATCCCATGGGAGAGGAGAGGTAGGGCGGAATCAGCCGAACCAGTCCTTCAAAACGGTTTTCAGCTTGAGAAAAGCGGGGTCGATGCATTTACCGAACCCGACACGCTCGGCGATCTGGCGATAACGGGCGGAAGAGCGGGGTTTGCGAACGCACTTAAGGGCGATTTCCACCGCCGCCTTCGGATCTTCTGGCTTCAAGGCGTCGGATTTCACAAAGCCTTTATTCTCAAGCCATTGCCGCAGACGTGGAATGCGTCCACCCCAGCCCAATGCCGTTTCAACATGGGGAGAATCGGACCAAACCCATGCTTCCAGTTCCGGGTCGATCACAACGGCCGCGGAACGTCCCGCCCATCCGTTTTGGTTCAGACGGGCTTCGACTTCCGCCTCAAGGGCCTCCCGATCAGCGGATTCCTTTCCGCATCCCACACGATCGAAGACCACCATGCCATGGGTATGGGTATCCTGATACAGGCGCATGACCGTATGGCTGTGATTCAGGCATCCCGGATCGGCGCGGACCTGATCGGAAATGATGTCGAAACTGATCTCGCGGATGCCCAGTGCGTCCGGTCTCCGGAGGATGCCGTGCAGTGTCTGCTCGATGTTCTTGTCCGCAGCGATGACGATCAGGTCTTTTTTTGAGGGGGCGGACGTCATCCGAGGACTCCGGCGGCGAAGAGGATGCCCAAATTGTCTTCTTTTCTCCAGTGTTGAAGCATGGGATGGTGTCTGCCGGAAACGATATCGGTGGCCCCATCCTCGTCTTTGGCGAAACAGAGGACGCTTTCAGGTTCCGCTTCGCTGAGAATGACAGGTGAATGCGTCGCCAGCAGAATCTGGGCATCGTAAACCGATGAAAGGGACTGAATCATGGTTGAAACCGCGCGAGGATGGATACCGTTTTCAGGCTCTTCTATGAGATAGATACCCGCGAAATCGGTCAGATAGGCGGGTATCGTCAGGGCGAGCAGCCGGAGGGTGCCGTCGGAGACCATCCAGGATGGCACTTCCAGTCCCCCGTTGTAACGAATGACGATGTATCGATGTTTGTCATCCTTCCGCTCAATGGTGACGATCTCTTCAAGGTCCGGCAAGGCCGTTTTAAGGTGTTCAATCCAGTCCCCGTAACTTTCCGGATCTTTTTCTTTCAAACGCCATATCACCCACGGCAGATTGGACCCGTCGGGTTTGAAATGGCGAATCTGTCCCGGTGGGCTGGCTTTTCGGATCAAAAGGCTGTTGAGAACAAATTTCTGAACACCGTTGGACAGCAGGTCTTTAAGCCACGTTGCAGCGGGAAACAGCCGGTCGTCCTCCGGGAGGTTCCCGAATGTTGATTTTCGGGGTCCGAGTTTGAAAGAGGGCTGCCATCCTTTGCCGGATTTTGACGATATTTCGGCATAGTAATTGTCATTTCCTCCGGGTTTTTTACTGAATATCGTTCGGCGAATGCGATTTTTATTGGAGGAAAGGGACTCCGGAGGAACCGATTTTTGCGGGAAAAGGGACCGTTGGGTCAGGCCGGCGTTCTCGTTTTTCGATTTTTTCTTTTTAAATAAACCCCTTTCAAAAAGTATGGAGACCTCTCCGTGTTCGTTCAGGCCGATGGCGACTTCATACCGAATCTCATCGATCTTCTCTCCAGGCTTCTCTCCGGGCAGCTTATCTTTGACGCTTTCCGGCAAAAGGGCTTCAATGGCGAGTTCGAACCGGGCCCCGCTCTTCCGCCACAGGATATCCTCGAAGTTCGCCGATCTTTCGTTGACGGCGGTTTCCAGGCCACCGGAAACAAGGTCGCTTAAAAAGGCGATGACGTCCAGAAACGAGGTCTTGCCGCTGGCGTTAGGGCCGACGAGCACATGAAACGGCGCGAGCCTTTGGTCCGTGTACCTTAAACAGCGATAGTCGAGGGTTTGAATTCTGGAGATCATGTTTGCGCTCGATGCCTAAAACAACCGTGTAATCTCATCCACTTCGAATTTGGGCCATTCCACCGGCGCGCCGTCCCGGACGGCTTCCACCCCCGGTTCGCCTTCCACCACCTCGCCGATGGGCGTCACGGCGATGCCTTCTACGCGGACCCGGTTCACCAGCTCCTCGCAATCGGGCTGGCGGCAGCAGATCAGCAGGCTTCCCGATCCGATGAGGCCCAAAGGGTCGATGTCCAGCAGGTTGCCGATTTTTTCGGTCTCGGGGAAAAGCGGTATGTCTTCCATCCTGACGCGGATTTTGTGGCCCCCGGCGATGCTCAGTTCCACCAGGGCCGTGGCCAGGCCGCCTTCGGTCACGTCGTGCATGGCGCTGGCGCCGGGGATTTTCGCGGCGATGCGGGCTTCGCCCAGGATGCTGATGTCCCATAGAAATCCTTTGCAGGTTTCGATCTCCGCTTCCGTCATGCCGCGTCGGGAGAGCTGCTTGCCGAATTCCCGGGCGATGATGGAGGTGCCTTCAACCGCCACGCCTTTGGTGAGCAGCACCTGGTCGCCCGGCCGCATCCGTTTTTTATCGACGAGATCGGCCCGGCTCACGGACCCGGCCAGGGCGCAGGAGATCACGGGGCGGCAGACGGCGTCGGTGATCTCGGTGTGGCCGCCGCAGAGGGTGATCCCCCACTGGTCGCAGACCGTCTTCAAATCATAGAGCACCTTGAAGATCCGGGCGGCCGTGGTCCCGCAGGGGAAAAGCAGGGTGGTGAGCAGCCACCGGGGCGCGGCGCCGGAGGTGGCGATGTCGTTGGCGTTGATGAGCACCGCGTAATGGCCGATGGCGTCGGTGGCGAAGGTGATGGGGTCGGATTTGAGGATCAGCACCTCTTCCCCGGACACGTCCACCGCCGCGATGTCCTCGCCGATGCCTGGGTTGATGATCACCGACGGGTCGCCGAACTGGGCGTCGTCCAGGAATTCCTTCAACAGGTCGTTGGGGAATTTGCCGGCCGGCAGGGGGGTGGCCAGCCGGATGATCGATTTGAGTTCGTCGAGCCGGGAGATGGTGAAATCGGCATCGATCTCCGAAGCCCCGGCCGGGGTTCCGTTGTCCAGGAAAACGGTGGGCGCTCCGGCGTTGCGGCCGGCGTCGATGTCGAACACAAAGTCCCCCACCATGAGGATCTCCGAGGGCCGCACGCCGAAATCCCGGGCCGCCATGAGGATGCCGCCGGGATCGGGCTTGGGGGGCGGATCATCGTCCCGACTGATGATGGCGTCGAAATCGGCGGGGCCGACGGCGGTAAAGTTCTCCATGGCCGCGTCGATGGCCATCCGGCTGTTGCGGCTCAGGATGCCCACCTTCAGATCCTTTTCCCGCAGGTATCGGATGAGATCCTCCGCCCCTTCGTTGGGACGGGAATCAGCGGCGGCGTCGGCCTCGAACCGGTCCAGCGCTTCATGACACCGGGCCCGGCGGTCCGGATCGGCTATGGCGTCGATGAATTCCAGAACCGGCTGGTCCGGCGGACACCCCAGGGCTTTTCGGATAACGGTGAAATCCAGGGCGCCGGGGTGGGTCAGGGTGCCGTCGAAATCGAAGAGGACGGCCCGGATATCCAGGGGGATGTTTTGAATATTCTTGGAAAACATTAAAATACGATGCCCACGTATCCGACGAAACTGCTGCCGGGACTCTTTTCATAGGACGTGGCATAGGCCACGGACTCGGCCTCCGTCGCGCCCAGGGCCTTTCCGGCGGCCAGGGCCGTGGCGGCCGCGCCCCCGCAGCAGGCGTTGTGGTTGTCCAGGGCCTGTTGGATCACCGTTTCCGGATCCATGGCCAGCATGGCCTCGATGACCTTCCGGTCGTTTTCGAACCGGACCCAGTCCACGGCCTCCCGGCCCCGCCCCTTGGGCTCGAACCCGAAATTGGCCCCGTAATGGGTCAGGTCGGTGGAGCCGATCACCTTGAGTTTAAGTCCCGCTTCGGCGGCGATTTCCGCCGCGGCTTCCCCGATTTTCAGCGACCCGAGGCTCGGCGGCACGCCCATGGGAACCAGTTTGGCGTCCGGGAAGAAATACTTGATGAAGGGGAGCTGGAGTTCGATGGTGTTGTCCTGAACCGGCCGGTCCGGGGATTCCACCTGGAACGGGAACCGCTCCACCAGTCTCTCCGCCAGATCGGTCCGGATCTCGATGGGGCCGAACGGCGTTTCCACCGCGCCTTCCGCAAGGATGGAGTTGGGCCCCCCCGGCGGCAGGTGTTTTCCGAACACGGCGATAACATCCGGGGCGCCGCCGTTTTTGAGGCTGGCGATGACGCCGCACGCGATGGCGCCGGAAAACACCCATCCGGCATGGGGCACGATGCCGCCCACCCGCCGTCCGCCGTCGTCCGGCATCGGGGGCGCTTCTTCCAAAAACTCCTGTATCTGGTTTTCGCAGGCGTCCGGGGCGGCGGGATACCAACTGCCCGCGAAAACCGCTTTTCTGACCTTCATGTGAGGACCTCCCTGGCTGGATTGAATTCACGCACCATGATGCATTTTCAGCTCTTTAGAAATTAACCACGAATCCGGCGGGCGGCGCAAGCCTTTTTTGCCGGGCAAAAGCCCTCCGCCGACCGCGTCAACGCGGGTTCTCCATTGAATTCCGTTTAGACGCGGTTTTAAGGCAAACCCTTATTGACGCGATCAATCGGATGCCATATTATCCTCTTATTTGGAAGATGATTCAGGAGGATAAAATATGCAAACGAAACGCAAATTGAGTCTTACGATCGATCGGAATGTTTATCAAGCGATCGAAGAGGCTGCGGCGGCCGGCAACAGGAAAAAAAGCCATATCGCCCAGCAGGCCCTCGAATTGTGGCTCCAGAAAGAAACCGAGGCGAAGATGGCCAAAGGGTACGAAGAGATGCGGGAGGAGAATAAAGCGTTTGCTGAATTGACATTTGAAGCTCAGAGGGAGACTTTTTGATGGGCGATTTTCCCCGACGCGGCGATGTATGGATCATTAACTGGAATCCGTCCCGGGGCAGCGAACAGGCCGGGCGTCGCCCGGCACTGGTGATCCAGAATGATATCGGCAATCAAAAAGCGCCAACCACAATCGTCGCGGCCATTTCTTCCCAAATAAAATTGTACCCCATGAATGTGCTGATAGATCCCCCAGAGGGCGGGCTGAAGAACGCTTCCATTGTGACAACCAGTCAAATCCTGACTGTTTCTCGGGAACGACTGGAAAGAAAACTGGGCCGCCTCGGTTCGGCGAAAATGGATGCGGTGAACCGGGCGATCCGGTTGAGCCTGGCGCTGGATTGATCCGTTTCGACTTTGGACGCCTGTTGGGAAACGGAAAAATTTTATTTTGACTTCCGTTTGAGGGAAGGTTATAAGAAGCGTTTGATTTTTTTCGGGGAGCGGAGCCTCCGGAATACAGGAGATCGGAAGGAAACACACACGGCATGTTTACGGGGATCATTGAAGGGCTGGGCACGATACGGGGCGTCGATTCGGGGCCGGAAGGGGGCAAGCGGTTTACCATCGGGTCCGATTTTTCCCTGGCGGGGACGAAGATCGGCGACAGCATCGCCGTCAGCGGCGCCTGCCTGACGGCCGTCTCCATGGACGACCGGGCCTTCACCGCGGACGTCTCCCCCGAAACCCTGTCCCGGTCCACCTTCGGCCGGGCCCGGACCGGGGAGCGGGTCAATCTGGAAAGGGCGCTCCGCCTCTCGGACCGGCTCGACGGCCATCTGGTGTCGGGCCACATCGACGGCCTCGGCGCCGTCCGCGGCAAGACCCCCGCGGGCAACGCCATTCTGGTGGTCATCGACGCGCCCCCGGAGATCGCCCGGTACGCCATCGAAAAAGGGTCCATCGCCGTGGACGGCGTGAGCCTCACCATCAACCGGTGCGGCGCGGATTTTTTCGAGGTGAGCATCATCCCCCATACCGCCGCCCTCACCACGGTGGGCTTGAAAAAGGCCGGGGACTCTGTTAACCTCGAAGCCGACATGATCGGCAAGTATGTCGAGAAGTTTTTAGAGCGAAAACAAAGGGATAAAGAAGCGGGGTCCGGAATCGACCGCCAGTTGCTGGCAAGGACCGGATTCCTCTGAACGGCGGCGACGGAGCCGCCTGTCCTGAACGATTGTATACCTCAAATATTCAAGGAATAAACCGACCCATCGGTTTTGTGGAGCGATGTAAACCCCATGCCAATCCTTAGCATCGAAAAGGCCATCGAAGAGATCAAGGCGGGCAAAATGGTCATCCTGGTGGATGACGAGGACCGCGAAAACG
Source organism: Desulfobacteraceae bacterium (assembly GCA_011389855.1). GTDB lineage: Bacteria > Desulfobacterota > Desulfobacteria > Desulfobacterales > JAABSP01 > JAABTD01. Next base: position 6,287 of record JAABTM010000018.1, on the reverse strand, counting down.
AAGGCGACCTGACCATGGCCGCCGAAATGGTGACCCCGGAGGCGATCAATTTCATGGCCAAACACGGCCGGGGACTCATCTGCCTGCCCATGACGGGCGAAAAGATCGACGCCCTGGAACTGCCGCTGATGGTGGAGAACAACACCTCCCGGTTCCATACCGGCTTCACGGTCTCCATCGAGGCCCGAAAGGGCGTGACCACCGGCATTTCCGCCGCCGACCGCGCCACCACCATTCTGGCGGCCGTGGCCGACGACGCCAAACCCCACGACATCGTCCGGCCCGGCCACGTCTTTCCCCTCCGGGCGAGAAACGGCGGCGTCATGGTCCGGTCCGGCCAGACCGAAGGGGCGGTGGACCTGGCCCGGCTGGCCGGTCTCAAGCCCGCCGGCGTCATCTGCGAGATCATGGACGAGGACGGCACCATGGCCCGGATGCCGGCCCTGGAGAAATTTTCCGAAAAGCACGGCATCGGCATCTGCACCATCGCCGATCTCATCGAATACCGGATGCGCAAGGAATCCTTCGTGCGGCGGGCCGCCCAAAGCGTCATTCCCACCGAGTTCGCCGGAGAATTCAAGATCGAGGTCTTTGAAAACGATATCGAGGATGTCCTCAACATCGCCATGATCAAAGGGGAAATCGATCCGGAAAAACCGATCCTGGTGCGGGTCCACTCCGAATGCCTCACCGGCGACATCTTCGGGTCCATGCGGTGCGACTGCGGCGATCAGATGAAAAAGGCCATGGAAATGATGGATAAGGAGGGGGCCGGCGTGCTCCTCTACATGCGCCAGGAGGGACGCGGCATCGGGCTGGTCAACAAGATCAAGGCGTATGCCCTCCAGGACCAGGGGTACGATACCGTGGAGGCCAACGAACAGCTCGGCTTCAAGTCGGACCTGAGAAACTACGGCATCGGGGCCCAGATCCTGGTGGCCCTGGGCATCCGGAAAATGCGGCTCATCACCAACAACCCCAAGAAGATGGTGGGGCTCCAGGGCTACGGCCTGAGCATCGAGGAGCAGGTGCCCATCGAGATCGAGCCCAACGAGTTCAACCGGTGCTACCTGGAGTGCAAAAAACTCAAGATGGGCCACATGCTCAACATCGACGCCAATCCTTAAGCGCCAAACTTATACAATATGGAGAACCTGACATGCCGCGAAACATCGAAGGCAAACTCGTTGCCGAGGGAAAAAAGTTCGGCCTGGTGGTCGGCCGGTTCAACGACTTCATCACCGACCGGCTGGTGGGCGGGGCCCTGGACGCCCTGGTTCGCTCCGGCGCCGGCGACGACGACATCGACGTCGTCCGGGTGCCGGGGGCGTTCGAAATCCCGCTGCTGGCCAAAAAGCTGGCCAACAAGGGCGGTTACGACGCCATCATCTGCCTGGGGGCCGTGATCCGCGGATCGACCCCCCATTTCGACTACGTCTGCGCCGAGGCCTCCAAGGGAATCGCCAAGGTGAGCATGGACGCGGAGATCCCGGTGATCTTCGGCATCGTCACCACCGACACCATCGAGCAGGCCATCGAACGGGCCGGAACCAAGGCCGGCAACAAGGGGTGGAGCGCCGCCATGGCCGCCATCGAGATGGCCAATCTCATGGAGAGCGTGGACGGAGCCTAGCAACAGACCCATGGGAGTTCGAACCCGCTCGCGAGAGCTGGCGCTTCAGGCGCTTTTTTTTATGGATGCGCACCGGGACATGTCGCCGGAGATGGCGCAACGGTTCCGGGATAATTTCAACCCGCCCCGGAGCGCCGTCGGGTTTTTCGATACCCTGGTCAACGGCATCGTGGCCCAACGGGCGGTGATCGATGGCGCCATCGAACGGTTTTCCGCCCACTGGAAGCTCCACCGCATATCCGGCGTCGACCGAAACGTCCTGCGCATCGGCGTGTACGAACTGCTCTACTGTCCCGATATCCCGTCCAAGGTCTCCATCAACGAGGCCATCAACGCCGGGAAAAAGTTCGGCGCCGAGGAATCGGGCGCCTTCATCAACGGGATTCTGGACAGCGTAAGGCTGGCCATCGAACGGGGGGAGATCGAGGGCCTGGAGAAGGCCGATTCAGATAAATCCGCTTAAACATTCGAAAAGAGGCATCTAATGGAAGCACGGAAGATCATGTTGAAGGAGGGGGAGATCCCGCGGCAGTGGTACAACATCCTGGCGGACATCAAACTGAACCCGCCCCTGGGACCGGACGGAAACCCCGTCAAACCCGAAGACCTGGCGCCGGTCTTCCCCATGAATCTCATCGAACAGGAGGTCTCCACCGAGCGGTGGATCGACATTCCCGACGAGGTGCTGCGGGTGCTGAGCATCTGGCGGCCGTCGCCGATGGTGCGGGCCCTCAACCTGGAAAAAGCCCTGGGGACCCCGGCCCGGATCTACTTCAAGAACGAAAGCGTCAGCCCGCCGGGCAGCCACAAACCCAACACCGCCGTGCCCCAGGCCTATTACAACAAGGTTTTCGGCATCAAGAAGATCACCACCGAGACGGGCGCCGGCCAGTGGGGAAGCGCGCTCTCCTTCGCCTGCTGCCAGTACGGCCTGGAGTGCAAGGTCTTCATGGTCCGCATCTCCTTCGACCAGAAACCCTACCGGAAATCGATGATGGAGGCCTGGTGCGGCAAGTGCGTCGCCAGCCCCTCCACCGAGACCAAGGCGGGTCGGGATGCCCTGGAGCGGGATCCCAACACCCCCGGCAGCCTCGGCATCGCCATCAGCGAGGCCGTGGAAGCGGCGGTGAGCGACGTGACCGGCGAAACCCGCTACTCCCTGGGCAGCGTTCTCAACCATGTGATGCTTCACCAGACCATCATGGGCCTGGAGGCCAAAAAGCAGATGGACCTGGTGGGCGAGTATCCCGACATCGTCATCGGTTGCGCCGGCGGCGGCAGCAACTTCGCGGGCCTGGCCTTCCCCTTCGTCCTGGACAAGATCAACGGCAAGGACCTGGAAATTTATCCCGTGGAGCCGGCGGCCTGTCCCACCCTGACCCGGGCCCCCTTTGTCTACGACCACGGCGATACGGCCAAATACACGCCCCTTCTGCCCATGCACAGCCTGGGCCACGCCTTCGTGCCGCCCCCCTTCCACGCCGGGGGGCTGCGATACCACGGCATGGCGCCCACGGTGAGCCAGTTGGCCGCCGAAGGACTCATCTCCCCGAGATCCGTCACCCAGCTTTCCGCCTACGAGGCCGGCGCCCTGTTCGCCCGCACCGAGGGCCACATTCCCGCGCCCGAAACCACCCACGCCCTGGCCTGCGTCATCGACGAAGCCAAAAAGGCCAAAGAAGAGGGCAAGGAGAAGGTGATCCTGGTCAACTGGAGCGGCCACGGCCTCCTCGACCTCGGGGCTTATGAGCGGTATTTCGCCAACGAACTTCAAAACGAGGTCCTCTCGGACGCGGAGCTGTCGGAGGCCGAAAAAGTCTTTGCGAATCATCCGAAACCGGCCGTGCTCAAAAGCCGGTGATGAACGCGACCGACGATCCCGACGCCCTGGAGCGCCGATGCCCCCGGCTGGGTCACCCCGTGGCCTTCGGCTACTGTCGCCAGCACTGCGACGGCGAAGACGGACGATGTACCAAGGTGCTCGACTGCTGGTGGGAGATCTTCGACGTGGCGTCCTATTTCCGGGACCGGCTGACGGCCGAGGCGTTCCAGCGCCTCTCCGCGGCCCAGCCCAAACCCAAGGCGGCATCCCTGGTGGAGCTGATCCAGCAGGCCAGGGACCGCGTGGCGTCGGACGACAAGGATTCCCCTGGACAGTGAGGCGTTTTATCTGATTTAACGTGGGTGAATTACGGAAATGGAAGTCCGACGCCTTGGCCGCCCCGCCTTGGGTTGAAATATGCCCACGACAGCCATAACCGTCTTTCAGCCGGTTTTACGGGTTCAGCCTTGGGTTTCAACCCGAGGCTGCGGGGCTGCTCGATTTTAATAGAAATCAAATCGAGCACTCATTGGAAATGGTTCGTTAATTCCAGAAAATCACCTTAGAATTTAGAATGGGGTGGGGCTCAGTTTGCTTTGTCCCTTCAAAAAAAAGGAGATCAACATGATCCTCAAGCAAATGGCCCTCGGGCCCATCATGGCCAACTGCTACATCCTCGGATGCGAAGAAACCCGCGAGGCGGCGGTGATCGATCCCGGCGACGAGACGGACCGGATCCTGCTGGCCCTGGCCGAGGAAAAGCTGACGGTCAAGCACATCATCAACACCCACGGCCACTTCGACCATGTGGGCGGCAACCGGAAACTCAAGGCGGCCACGGGCGCGCCGCTCTACATCCATTCGGGCGACGCCCCCATGCTCAGCCAACTGTCGGCGGCGGCCTCTTCCTTCGGCCTCTCGGCGGACAACTCCCCGGAACCCGACAAGACCCTGGAGGACGGCGACAAGATCACCTTCGGCAACATCACCCTGAACGTCCTTCACACCCCCGGCCACAGCCCCGGCGGCGTGTCCCTCCACACCGACGGCATGGTCTTTGTGGGGGATCTTCTCTTTTCCGGCTCCATCGGCCGCACCGATCTCCCCGGCGGCGATTTCGAAACCCTCATCGCGTCGGTGAAAAACAAGATTTTTCCGTTGGGGGACGACACGGTGGTCTACTCCGGCCACGGGCCCGAGACCTCCGTGGCGCAGGAGAAGAAGTTCAATCCGTTTGTGGGGGGGCGGTAGAAAAGCGCATCCCCCGAAGACCATCGCCGGGGGATGTTTGAAAAGAGAATATGGGAGCGCGTCAGTCTCCTGGCGTCTCCCAAAATTGCCAGCTGCTCCCCCCGTCGTCTCCGCTTCCGCCACTGACAACCGTTCCGTTGTAACCGAAGGCCATTGCCACGGTGCCATCCGGTAATTGAATCGTTCGGTCGAAGGAGATCGGTTTGACCTCCTTGTAATAGCCGGCGGCGGCGATTCGTCTGTTGCCGATAATGTCTCCTGCTTCATTCAGCAGGTAAAGCGTCAGGGAAAAGCGTTCAAAAGCATCGAAGTTGGAGACGCCGCCGAAAAATTCGATCTCTCCCGATATCGTCAACCGTCCCGGCTCCCGCCGGTACTGATAGCCGACCACCAGGTCGTTGGTGTCCCAGGCGCCGCTGCCGCTCTCTCCGGCGAGCATGATGCGGTTTTGGGGCGGGACTTTCTCCGGCCCGATGAGGCCCGGCTTGCACCCGGCGACTGCGATAAGCCAGAGGGGCAGAGTCCACAGAGCAAGTACGTAGATCCGTTTTCTGATAGACATGGGCTTTCCCTTTTTCGGCGCTCAGGCCGAATTTCTTTGAAGTTATTTCTTTTCCTTCTTCTTTTTGGGCAAAATATGCGTCGACTTTCCCAGAAAGGCTTCGGCCGCCTCTCCCTCCCCTTCCGACAACGTCGGATGGGGATGAATGCTCAGCGCCAGATCCTCCGCCAGCGCCCCCATCTCCACGGCCAAAACCCCTTCCGAAATCATCTCGCCGGCCTCCCGGCCCACGATGCCGACGCCCAGGACCCGTTCGGTCTCGGCGTCCAGGATCATCTTGGTCAACCCCTGGCGGAGGCCCATGGAGGCGGCCCGGCCCGAGGCGGACCAGGGGAAGCGGCCCACCTTGACGTTCCGGCCTTGTTCTTTGGCTTCGGCTTCGGTGAGGCCGCACCAGGCGATCTGGGGGTCGGTGTAGACCACCGCGGGGATGGCCTGGACGTCGAAGGCCGAGGGTTCGCCGGCGATCACTTCGGCGGCCACCTTGCCTTCGTACATCCCCTTGTGGGCCAGCATGACGCCGCCCACCACGTCGCCCACGGCGTAGATCCGTTTTTCGGCGGTCCGCCGTTTTTCGTCCACCTGAATGAAGCCCTTGTCGTCGGTCTCCACGTCCGTCTTGTCGAGGCCGATATCGGCTGAATTGGGCCGCCGGCCGATGGCCACCAGGACTCGGTCGAACCGCTGTTCCGATTCCTCCGGGCCGCCTTCGAAGGTGACCTTGACGCCGTCGTCCTCCTCTTCCATGGACGACACCTTCGTTTCGGTGTGGATCGCCTCGAAACTCTCCTCCAGCTTCTTCAGGAGCGGTTTCACCAGATCCTTGTCCGCCCCGGCCATGAGCCGGTCGGCCATCTCCACCAGGGTCACTTTGCTCCCCAGGCTGGCGTAGACCGACCCGAGTTCGACGCCCACATAGCCGCCCCCCACCACCAGGAGCGTTTCGGGGATGTCGGGAAGCGCCAGCGCGCCGGTGGAACTCATGATCCGGCCCCCCTTTTTGAATTCGCTATCCGGCA
>JAABTM010000483.1 GCA_011389855.1 Desulfobacteraceae bacterium | reverse complement strand
CTTGCCCGTCTTTCGCCGTCGAGACGCTGTAGCCCAGATCTTCCAGAATTCGTTGGAGCATCTCCAGGAGGGGCCGTTCATCTTCCACCAGCAGCACGCGCTCGGACCCGGTGGGGCAGTCCACCGTTTTCCGCGGCGCCGTCTTTTCCGTTTCCGTTGAGATCCGGGGAAAGAAGACATTGAACGCGCACCCCCGGCCGGGATCGTTGTCCACCGTGATGAAGCCGCCGTGGTCCCGGACGATGCCGTCCACCACCGACAGCCCGAGTCCCGTGCCCCTGCCCTCCTCCTTGGTGGTGAAATAGGGCTCGAAGATGTTTTCGAGGATGGCCGGATCGATGCCGTCCCCGGCGTCCGCCACGGTCAGCCGGACATACCGGCCCGGCTTGGCGCTGGGATGGATGGCGGCCGGGCCATCCTCGACGTCGGTTTCGGCCAGCGCGACCCGGAGGACGCCGCCCGTATCCCACATGGCGTGGTAGGCGTTGGTGCACAGGTTGATGACGATCTGATGGATCTGGGTCAGGTCGGCCCGGACGGCGCCGGCGTCGCCGATGTCCTGCTGGATGTCGATGGTGGCCGGAATGGTGGCGCGCATCAGTTTGAGCGCTTCCTTGACGATGGGCTGGATTCGGATGGGGCGGAGCGATCTATCGAATTTCCGGCCGAAGGTCAGGATCTGCTGCACCAGGTCCCGGGCCCGCTGGGCCGAGTCGAGCACCCTGTCGAGGTTCCGGCGCAGGGGGCTGTCCGCCGGCAGTTCGTTGGCCGTCAATTCCGAGTACCCGATGATGGGCGCCAGAATGTTGTTGAAATCGTGGGCGATGCCGCCGGCCAGGGTGCCGATGGCCTCCATTTTCTGGGCTTGCTGGAGCTGGTCTTCAAGGCGTTTGCGCTCGGTGATGTCCCGGACGGCGGCCAGAATGTATTCCGTTCCGCCGTATTGGATGGGGGAGAGGGAGACCTCCGCCGGGAAAATCGATCCGTTTTTTCTTTTCAGCCGCGCTTCGAAGGCCATTTTCCCCAGGCGTTTGAACCGATCCCAGAACCGCCGGCCCTCTTCCCGTTCGGTGTAAGCGGGGTCCAGATCCTTTGCGGTCAGTGTGAGCAGTTCCTCGCGGGCGTATCCGGTGAGATCGCAGGCTTTCTGGTTCACATCGATATAGCGGGCATTCTCGTCATGGATGAAGATGGCGTCGCCGGCCTGCTCGAACAAACTTCGGAATTTGGCTTCGCTTTCCCGCATTTCGGTCCAGGCCCTTTCCCGCTGTGAGATGGATAGGGTCTGGGAGAGGGTTTTCGACCCCATGGAAACCGCCAGGCGGGCCAGTTTTTCGCTGAAGGCCAGGGTGTGGCGCAATTTTTCCCGGGAGATCGTCGGCGTCCGGTCCAGGGCCGCCATGTAGGCCGCTTCGTCGAATCCAAAAGCCCGGGCCTGCTCCCGGAAAAACGCCCGGTCCATGGGGTCCTCTTCAAGGACGACCTGCCCGTAGAAAAACGTCGCCACGTGCCGGCCGTCGACCCGGATGGGAAAGGCGAAATCCCACAATCCGTTGGCGCACCGGTATTCCACGAAGCCGTCTTCGGTCAGATGGGATTTGATGTAGGCGTCGCTCTCTTTACATCGACGGGCGGTTGTCGGGTGGACCCGGTGGAACCGGGTGCAGATTTTCTGCCAGCCGACGGCGATGAGGATGTTTTCGTTCGCGTCGAGAAGGGAGGAGGGCAGACCGGTGGCCTCGTAAAGGCTCTCCAGCAGGCTCCGGAAAAGGGGAATGTCGAGGACTTCCCGGATGTCGAGGTCGCCGGCGGGGCGGTGGATTCGGTTGAATCCGTTTCGGTCTCGCAGGACCTGTTCCAGTTCTTCGACCCGGCGTTTCAATTCGTCGTAGGTGGGTGCATCCGGCATAATAAAAGCGCTTTGTGAAGGGTGTCTTTTCCGGCGGCGGCCACTGGCGCGTCGCCGCAGGCCTGAATTCTGGGTAATGTTCTTTCTTCATACGAAAAATTCGCCCTTTTGTCGAGGAGGGTTTTCGCCGGCGGGAATAATGATACCAGACTTGATCCCGCCCGACCGCGCGGGAGTGAACTCCCACGCTATTATGCGTCGTCCCTACGGGACTGGAATTGCTTAAAAATGTCCTGTAGGGACATCATAAAATAGCGTGGGAGTTTACTCCCGCGCGGCCTGGACATCAAGCCCCACATCGACGGAAAGCGCGACTGCCCGGGTTGCAACGACGAATAGCCCCAAAGGATTGATCTTACCCGCTCCGCGGCATTCATTTATGGACGAAGACCTCCGAGGTTTTGAAAACCTCGGAGGTCTGAATACCCCTCATGTTTACAGGGGCTTTTTAGACCCGACGGGGAACCAGTTAAAATACAAGGTTTGCTGTATTTACTTTTTCATCCAAATCGGAGAGAATGGAAGGGAGTCGATTTGGAATCGACGCAATGCAACCACAGAAAGAGAGGTGGGTAGATGAGAGTACCGCTGGAGCTTACATTTCGAGGCATGTCGTCGGACGAGGACATCAAAGAACTGATCAACGAAAAGACCGAGAAGCTCGACAGAATCGCCGACCACCTGATCAGTTGCCGCGTGGCGGTGGAAGTGAAGCAGAAGCATCCCCAGACGGGCAATCCCTACCGGGTCCGGGTCAACCTCCGGCTGCCCCCCAACAAAGAACTGGTGGTGGACAGCGGCGAGACCGACGGGGACATCCACGACGACCTGGCCACCGTGGTGCGGGACGTGTTCGAGACCGCCACCCGGCGGCTGAAAAAGATCATCGACAAGCAACAGAACGTCGTCAAGGAGCATCCCCAGCAGGAAACCAGCGGCATCGTGGTCCGGTTGTTCGACGACAAAGGGTTCGGGTTTCTCAAGACCATCGACGGCCGGGAGCTGTTCTTCCACCGAAACAGTGTTTTGAACGATGATTTCGACCGGCTGGCGCCCGGCGTCGGCGTCCGATATGTTGAAGAGATCGGCGAAAAAGGCCCCCAGGCCAGCACGGTCCAGATCGTGGACAAACCGGGGGGCCGGGCCGGGAGAGTGG
>JAABTM010000188.1 GCA_011389855.1 Desulfobacteraceae bacterium | reverse complement strand
ACGGCGCAAAGCGGGGGTGAATCTGTGAAACGCTCGGAAGGCGCCGATAAAAATGCCATTAGCGACGATGCTTTCAGCACCCAAGGGAACGACAACCCCGTCAAAGCGAGCAACTTGGGAACATAACCATTTAGAATTATATTTTTTTATACGGATAAAGGAGCCAGCATGAAAACCAAAGTAATAAACAAATTACAAACATGGCCGATTGTATTGCTCTTGTCGGTTTCTATGGTATTCTCGCCGTTCAGTGCGGCTTTGGGGCAAAACAGCAACAGTAACAACAATAGCACCTCAGCCACCGGCTGCGTTCCTAGCCCCGTTAAGGATTACAGCACGTCCGGCTTCGATATCAACGATTTCGACGCCACGAACGTTTTTCAAGACACAGAAAACGACCTGAAGCTCGACACGGCCAAACAGGCCATCAATCCGGAACGGATTGTAATTCCTGTTGAACAGGAAGTGTATGCAACTTTTATCTATGAAGGCGCCGGCCACGTATCGGATTTCGGTTACGTGCGTTTGGAAGATGCCGTGGAAAAAGATGACAATGGGAATATCAAATACAGAAGGGCTCCCTCAGGGACAATCGCCACATATGAAACTTACGACCCTGATACCGAAATTGTAAAAAGGCTTGAAGAAGACAAGTACTTTCTTCGGGATTCGGATGGAAACTACATTACAAATTCATCAGATGAAAAGAAAAGAGTGCCGGCCGATACGACATTCGAATACGAGACTTATGACGCAAGCAATGATGATTATTTTCTACGCGATGATCAGGGGATGCTCATTGAAAAATTCGCAGGATGGGGCAACATCGCCGATGAAGACAGGCACCCGATTTTTGTTAAAATTAACACCAGTAGCGGGTTGCTGAAAGACGACACTTACTATGAAGCCGCCGATGCTTGGTACACCGCTACGGGATACAACAAACCGGATAATACCACGCGCCCCTCCGACGAGACCGAATTAAGAAGCTGGAATGACGGAACCGGCGTTTATTACAGCCCCAATGGCGACGGTTCAGTCGATAAGAAAGACATGAGAAAGCTTCTTGGAACCTTCGAAGCGGGTGCTGAACTCGTCTTCTTTCTGGCCGACAATAAAAGGTGGGATACGGACGATGATAATAGCATCCGTTGGTCTAAAAAAGAATGGAACACCAAAGTTTATAACGCAAACAGGGATGCTAACCACAATAAAACAGTGACGGTAGACGGGACAAACGTAACTTGCAATTTCGGCGGTAAAAACGGCATGCCGCGCACACCATCTGTAAAAAGAATCGCGGAATCTGAACTTTACTATTTCGAAGAGTGGACCGAGGCTGAAGACGACTATTTTGCCAGATGGAAGTGGGATGATGCCGAATCATATATGTATGAGGAGGATGGTACCAAGAGATTGCGTAAGGCGGCTGACCTCTTTGTATATGAAGCGCATAGCCAATTCAATGATGAATATTTTCTCCGTGATGAAAATGGGGACTTAATCGAAGGAGAAACCGACGGAACCTATAAGAGAATAGCGTCGGATGTTGACGTTGAATGGGAACCTTTGGAACCGGGATATGATGGATACCGAATCACGTATCAAAAAGAAGGAGAAGATGGCACTAAGACAGCCACAATCTTCCGTTTTCCGGATGGAGCTGGCGGTCTGCCTAAGGATGACCCCCATAACTATTATTTTCGGGATGACACAGGCAGCTTCATTGAAAATACAGACGACCCCTGTTACCAAATTTATAAGAGCTACTGGCTTGACTGGGATCCCAACGTGGATCCACAAGACCAGTGGTTTAAGAAAGTTTATGAGCTAGGAAAAGGCGGTGGTGAAAAGTGGGCGTATGACAAAAACGGCTGGATGGCAGGCAGTGCGGTTGACACCTTAGAAGATAATTTCGGCTTTTCTCTCTCGGTAGACGACACAGAAACGTTATTGATGAAGAAAGGTGAAGCCTTCGAGTACGCCATCGTCGGCGCGCCAGCCGATGACCCCGACCAATGGGTTCTTGGATGGGAAGACCTCGGCGGCGGCGGCGACACGGACCACAATGACTTGGTATTTCGTATTGAGCGTAAAACAGGCGGCGATGTGGAATTAAAAAATTCCATCCCGGCATCGGCCGATTTCGACGACGCGTTCTATACAGGCGCCACTCTCGAGGTCTGGGATGTGATGCCCTCCGGCGCCTGTGAGGGCAAAGCATACATCGAGTACGAAGTTTCCGTAGACGATGGGGCAACCTGGGTGCCCGTTGACAACGACGACTGGGATGTGGTGAAATGTGTTCAGCCGAATAGCAGCGACGAATACATAGCCCCCTACACGGTCGGCACTGGAACCGTAGACAACTGGCGACCCGGCTACAGCAGCCCCTATTGCGACACAGTCGATGGCGAAACCCCTGTTACCTATCGTAAAAAACGAATCGACTTTTTCGCCATGGGCATCGTCGGACAGGATATGAAATGGCGGGCCAATCTGTTCAGCGAATCCGACGGCTGCGTTCCAGAGATCCTTAACGTCAGGCTTGAAGGAAGTGTCACGCGGCATGCATTCTTTTCACGCGCCGAACCGGTAGCTCAGGCGAACATCCTCTATTCCGGCAACTACGAAAGCCCGGATATCAATGATACAGCATGGATGGCCGATCCCGTCTTGCGGGGCCATGTAACGGCCACCAAACTCTATGAACCCACTGATCCATCGACTCCGATAACGACCGACGGCGAAGTTTGGGATGCCGGCGAACAACTGAAAACCAGAGCTGAGAATGGCAATCTAGACGGGGCGAATGGACGCACAATTTATTATCCGGATGTCACAGCCGCTCATGTGACAAGCGAAGCCCTCCATGACAGCGACAGTTGGACGCGACCCGCCGGAACGAAAACCTATAAGGGTTCATTGGCCAACACCAATATTTCCTCCGGCACATTGAAAATCTCCGTAGATGTCGGCGGTAAAATCGAGACTTTCAGGGAGAAGTTCGGAAGAAAACTGATCGGAGACAAAAAAGGATCCGGAACGATCGATAGATATAACGGAACCTACGAGATGACATTGGCGAATGCACCCGATGCAGATTCAGATGTCAGTGTAAAAGCCTGGGCGGAGTACATCCATACAAGCTTTAACGATCCCTTGACGTTGAAGGAGTTAAAGACCGATAATACATCCATCACTCTGCCGCTTTTGAGCTTGCTCGATTACACTGGCGGCGATCTCAATAACGACGGCGGCATCGACGACACCGACAAATCGTTTCTCGTAAACTGGACCCGCGGATACCAGGACAACGGCACAACGGCTAAGCTCTGGCCATTGGGGCCGGTGGATCATTCAGTGCCTGCCTTGGTGACGCCGCCAGGAACCCCTGGCTGGCTCTATGGAACGGCCATTCCTTCGGAGATGATCGCTTCCTACAAAGCTTTCCGCGATGCCGACGCCCAAGCGACGCGGGACTCGGTCCTATTCGTCGGGGCACGGGACGGTATGCTGCATGCTTTTGATGCCGGCGAGTTCAGGTGGGGCGACAACCCAAACACCTCGGTCACTGAAAAACGCGGATACTTCCTCGACTACGGTACGGGCGACGAACTCTGGGCGTTTATTCCGGCCGCCCTTCTGCCCAAGCTGAAAAACAACCTTTTGGAATCTGAAGATCAGGCTTTTGTTGATGCCTCTCCTACCGTAGTCGATGTTTTTACGACGCCTTCCGGAGAAAGCGACGGCTCTTGGAAAACCGTGCTCCTGTCGGCGCTCGGAAACGGCGGCGATTCGGTCTTCTGCCTTGACGTCACCGATCCTACTTCGCCGGCTTTCATGTGGGAATACACAAATCCCGCCCTTTTCAAGAGCCGCTCTTCGCCCTCCGCCGCTGCGGTGGGACAGATCATCGCTGACGGCAATCCGACCTGGGTGGCCATGTTCGTATCGGGGGATGTGGCCAATGACGAATACCCGGCCATTTTCATGATCGATATCGGTTCTGGATCTTTGCTCAAGAAAATCACGCTGGACAAGGTGAGCAGCGGCAGTACAGGCCAGGCCGCTGTCGCAGGGGGGACCATCAGCGGGCAACCGGCCCTGCTTGATTCCGACGCCAATGGATACATTGACCGCCTGTACCTGGGCATGGACAACGGCAATCTTTACAAGGTCAATTTACCGGATGACCCGGAACCGGAACTGAATGCGCTCGGAGACATCAGCTACTGCGTTATTAACACGGGCCTCAGTTCGTCTTTAATCGACGGCGGCGGCATCTTCGGTTCCCCAACTGTTGTCGCGGACAACGGTTACAACATAGACGGTTCAATAGATTACAATATCAAAATCATGTACGGCACCGGAGACAGCCCCTTTGCGGACGAAGATCTCACCTCGACGACATACCATTTCTTTGCTTTGGTTGATCAGGATGAGAAAGGTGCTTGCGGCGCTACAACCCTGGACTGGTCCATTACATTGCCCGCGAACGAACGTGTTTGGTCGAGTGCGTTTGCCGCCGCCGGCAAGGTTTACTTCGGCACAACCACCTCCGAAACCGAGGACCCGTGCGAGGGATACAGCGCAGGTGCGGATACCGGGAATTTGTACGTCGTGGATATGGATTTGGCCCAGGACGCGACCGAGCCGACACAGACGGTTGTCGATATTGAAAGCAATATCAACGTCACCCCGGTTGTTTACGATCAGAACATCTTCGCCAAAAAGCCAACCGGCGGCGTTGATCTGGTGGGTGAAGGCCAGTTCAACAGTGAAATAAACAGCAAAGGCCGCGGCAAGAGCGAAACCCTCTTGTGGCGGGAGGTCAGCGACTATTAGATTCGCCCCCAAAAGGGATTGGTAAATAAGCGGCCTCTCGGTGCATTCTCTTAGGCTTGAGAGAGGCCGCTTCCCCTGTGGGAATGGAGAAATGATATGAAACATTCATTGGTGAAAGTGATCTGGCTTTTGGTCGTAGGACTTCTTCTTTTGATGCCAAACCCATCATTTTCGGAATTTTACAAATATCGGGACCAAAGCGGCGCTATCCGCTTCACCGATGATCTCACCAAAATCCCTGTGGACCAGCGACCCAAGGTTCAAAATTATTCTGAACCAGAAGATTTTTTACCTCCCGCTCAGCGTCGTCAAAACACAAAGACAGAGGGAAAAAGGTCGGGTAGCTCAGAAGAATCGTTAAGAGAAAGTCCCGAACAGTGGGCGGCCCGGTTGAAAGAACGTAAAGGCGTGCTGGAAGAAGAGTACGAAAAAATTGTCCAGGCGCAAGAAGCGCTCAGCTCTGAACGGTCCACCCTCAACACGCCAGCTTCTTATCTTGACTACAATAAAAAGAGGGCGCGGCTCCAAGATCGCGCCAAAGTCTATGAAAAAGAGCGTAAGCGTTTCGAAGAAGAAGTTAAAACATATAACGAATGGATAGGTTCTCGTCAACCTATCGAATAGAAATAAAAAATAGTGGAATCTCGTTTGTAAGGCACGTGGCATTCGGTGCAATTATAAAGTGAGTGATAAGCCATTAGGGCGTTTCGAGGAGAGGAGTCAATCGATGCGAAACATATTGATCATTATCGTAGTATTTGCCTTGGGCGTGCCGTCGATTGTCCATGGAGAATTTTACAGCTACCGCGACGCCAACGGCGTTCTCCATTTTACGGACACTATCGTGGAGACGCCCGAAGACCAAAACGTGACGATCCGCCGCCACGCAGAAACCACGGATGCCGCCGTAAATGCCGCCCCGGCACGGTCCGGGCCGCCGGATTCCCGGAATACCGATTCAGGCAAAATTACGCTGGAAACGCGCGCCCACGGGACCCATCATTCCCTGAACCGACGCAAGTCCCGTCTCCAATCGGAATATGACGAGCTGATCGCCGCCCAGCGCAAGCTGAAAAAAAAGGCGGAAACCGTCCACACTTTCAGTGAGTTGCAAATCTACAACGAAAACGCCTCGCAACTGAACCGGAAAATCCAGGATTTTGAAAAACGCCGCCGGGCCTACGAAGCGGCGGTGAAGACATTTCTCGACGGGAATTAACCCCCTCCCCTCTTGCCCGTCTCCCCCACGGCCTTCATAACCGGCCGTGGGGCGCCCCATTCGGATTTTATCTTCGCCTTTGCGCAACATCCTCCCTTATGCTATCCTCAGAAAAATGAACCGCACACCTTCCACTCCCCCGCCCGCTTTCACCAGCGCCATCCTCGAATCCATCTCCGACGGCGTTTTCACCGTAGACGCCCAATGGCGGATCACATCGTTTAACCGGGCCGCCGAAGAAATCACCGGCGTGGACCGGAAGGAGGCCGTCGGTCGCCCCTGCTGCGAGGTCTTTCGGGCCAGCATGTGCGAGACGGATTGCGCCCTGGGAAAAACCCTGGAGACCGGGAAATCGGTCATCAACCGCTCCGCCTATATCATCGACGCCGACGGCCAACGGATCCCCATCAGCGTCTCCACGGCCCTGCTGCGGGATGAAACCGGAGAGATCATCGGCGGGGCCGAAACCTTCCGGGATCTGAGCCTGGAAGAGGCCCTGCGAAAAGAACTCACCGGGCGGTTCACCATGGGAGACATGGTCAGCCGGAGCCCCCGGATGCGGCAAATCTTCGACATGCTCCCCCAAATAGCGGCCGCCGAATCGACGCTGTTGATCCAGGGCGAAACCGGCGCCGGCAAGGAGTTGCTGGCCCGAGCCGTCCATGAACGGAGTCCCCGATCACATGGTCCGTTCGTGGCCGTCAACTGCGGGGCCCTGCCCGACAGCCTGCTGGAGTCGGAACTCTTCGGCTACAAGGCCGGCGCCTTCACCGGCGCCCGGAAGGACAAGCCGGGCCGGTTCGCCCTGGCGGCGGGCGGCACCCTGTTTCTCGACGAGATCGGCGAGGTGAGCCCCGCCCTCCAGGTGCGGCTGCTCCGGGTGCTCCAGGAGAAAACCTACGAACCGCTAGGGGCGACGGCATCTGAAACCGCCGATGCCCGGATCATCGCCGCTTCGAATCGGGACCTGGCCCGGCGAGTGAAAGAGGGCGCGTTTCGCCAGGATCTTTTCTATCGCATCAACGTTCTGCGCCTCGAACCGCCGCCCCTTCGACGCCGCGGGGAAGACATCCCGCTTTTGATCGGGCACTTTCTCTCCCGTTTCAAACAGGCCCGCAAAACCGCCGTCAGAGAAGTGTCGCCGGAAGCCATGGCCATCCTCATGGCCCACGATTATCCGGGGAACATCCGGGAACTGGAAAATGCACTGGAGCATGCCATCGTCCTCTGCGACGGCGACCGGATCGAACCGGCCCACCTCCCCCGGGAACTGGCGGTGAGAACCGACACGGAAACGTCCCCTTGCCGCCGGGATGCAGCGGACGCCGTCGAGGCTCAAACCATCGCCGCCGCCCTCCGGCGTCATCACGGGAACCGGACCGCCGCCGCCCGTGAACTGGGCATCCACAAAAGCACCCTCTACCGAAAGATCAGCGCCTACGGGATTCCACTGCCGGAGGCCGACGGCCGCTCCCGTCCGGTTGACGGATAGCGTCGCACCGTCGCGGCGCCGTTCCATTACTACCGTCTCATTATTGCGACGGTTAGTTCCTTCCATCCACGCAGAAATAAAATTAACGATTTGATTTTATACATTATCAAGACAATTTTTCCTAAAATCAATGATTGGCACAATGCCTGCATTCTCAAAATGCGGAACGCCAAAGGAGGAAACAGCGGATGATCCTTAGCATCGCAACCTGGAACGGGCGCGTCTCGCCCGTCTTCGATGTCTCGCGCCGGCTTTTGGTCTTCGACATCGAAGACGGCGTCGCGACGCAAAAAGAGGCGGTGGATCTTCGAGCCGACCAACCGGACATCAGGGCGTCCCAGCTCGCCCGGATGGCGGTGGACACCCTGATCTGCGGCGCCATCTCCCGTCCGCTGGCCGGCCTGGCGGCGGCCCATGGCATCCAGGTGATCCCCTTCGTCGCGGGAGATGTCGACAGAGTGATCTCCGCATATTTATCCGGCGATTTGTCCGGCCCGAACCTGGCCATGCCGGGTTGCCGCGGTCGCTGCGGACGTTTCGGCCAACGGCGCCGGGGAGTGGGCCGTAAACGAGGATTTTCAACCCAAGGAAGGAGTGACAATACCATGCCACAAGGCGACGGAACCGGCCCTGACGGAAAAGGGCTGCGGAAAAAAGACGGCGGCGCCGGCCAGGGCGGCGGGCGCGGCGGAGGCCGGGGCCAGGGAAAAGGCCAGGGAAGACAAGGGTCGCGCCGGGATACCGATTCGGATTCAGGCGGCGGCGATTGTCGGGACTCCGGCGGCGGCCAGGGAAAGGGCCGCGGCCGGGGCCGGGGTCAAAACCGGTAATTCATTCAACATCCTAAATTGAAAGGAGGATGCGCTATGCCAGGATATGATCGAACAGGACCCATGGGAAGAGGCGCCATGACCGGCTGGGGCGGCGGATTCGGCGGAGGCCGCGGACGCTGGTGCGCGGGCCCCGGACGTGGAGGACGGGGCCGATTCGCCGGCCCCGACTCCGGCTACGGGAATGTCGCGCCATATCCCGTCACCTCGCCGACCCTCCAGGCCGACCCGGATTCGGAAAAACGATTTCTCCAGTCCCAGGCCGACCTCATCTCGGAACAACTCGAAGAGATCCGCGGGCGGCTCAATGAGCTGGAGGGCAATGATGCCGACGAATAACGGGTGACAGACGTCAATTCCCATACGGCAAGCCCCCTTCTCCGGAAGGGGGCTTTTGTTTTTCATTTCCGGTTTTCCCCGCTTTCCCCTTGTCGTTCTTCCCGTTTTTCTATAGGTTCGGATCGAACATCGATCAACGGAAACGAAGGGGAAAGACGACCCATCCCATGAAGAAAACCGAGCAGAAACTCCGATCTGGATTCACCACCGGCGCCGCGGCGGCGGCGGCCGTCAAAGGGGCGTTGCGGATTCTGGTGGACAATGCAACCCCTGAAAAAGTGCGGATTCAGGCCATTACCGGCGAGGATCTGAATATTCGCATCCATTCATGCGAAAAAATCGATGGCGAATCCGCTCGATGCACCGTCATCAAGGATGCCGGCGACGACCCGGACATCACCCACAAGGCCGAAATCGGGGCCGTGGTTACGCTGTCGGAAGGGGACGGAGAAATCCTCATCAAGGCGGGTGAGGGCGTCGGTACCGTAACCAAGCCGGGCCTGGAAATCCCACCGGGAGAGCCGGCCATCAACCCGGGGCCGAGGGAGATGATCCGCCGGGTCGTGACGGACGTCTTTCCAGATTCCGCGACCCGGCCGGCAGTCACTGTCGAAGTGTTTGTCCCCGAAGGCGAAAAACTGGCCCGCAACACCCTCAACCCCCGGCTGGGCATCGTGGGCGGGATTTCCATCCTGGGGACCACGGGCATCGTCCGGCCCATGTCCCACGACGCCTATATCGCCACCATCGAGGCGTCGCTCTCCGTGGCCCGGGCCATGGAATTAAAACAAGTTGTCCTGACCACGGGCCGGCGCTCCGAACGGTTCGCCCAGGGGTTGTGGCCGGACTTGCCGGAGGAAGCCTTCGTTCAGATAGGGGATTTCTTCAAGGCGTCCCTCGATGCGGTAAGGCGTGAAGGGATCGCGGGCGCGACCTTCTCGGTCTTTTTCGGCAAAGCGGTAAAAATGGCCCAGGGCGTCCCCCACACCCATGCGGCCAAATCGGCCATGGCCCTGAGCCGGCTGGCGGCATGGTCCCGCGAAATTACTGGGAATGCGGAATTCGCCGACGCCGTTGCCGACGCCAATACAGCCAGGCATGCTTTCGACCTCATCATGGAAAAGCATCCTGAAATGGTCGCACAAGTGGGCAACCGCATGACGGAAGCGGCCCGGAACTTCTCCGGGCCGAAGGTCAAGGTTCGGGGTGTGATTTTGGATTACTCGGGGGAGGCGTTGTTCGATTCAGATGCGTGACGCCGCCGGCTTTCAGGCAGAAATGAACGCGGTCTTTATTACAGCCGATCCAGCGCTTTCTCAAGATGCGCAGCCCCCACTCCACCAGTGGGTTGAGATCATGATTCTTTTCCAAAAACCGCGACGCGATCTTTGATCTCCCGATGCATCCCTTCCTCGATCCGCGCCGGCCGGTGTCCGCCCAGTATCTCCTGCAACCTCACCTGCGCCCGGTCCAGCAAACTCGTTTCCCCCTCCTTGACCCACCGTTCGTGCCCCTGCCGGTTAAGCAGTTTGGGCCGCCACTGGGTGGACCGGAGGTGTTTCAGCGTATGGGGCAGCGTCAAAAACTGCCCCTGTCTGGCGCCGTCGGCGATGGCGTCGAGGCCGATATGGTCGTCGTCCACGGGGATGCCTTTCTGAATGCGGCGGATCTGGTCGATGACCTCGTCCATGATCACGATCATCTCCAGTGAGCCGGTGAGGCCGAAGTCGAGGTAGCCCACGTCGTGGTTGAGGTTGGAGCCCACGGCGGCGGCCATGTAGGTGAGCAGCCCGGCTTCGAAGGTCGCCTGGCCGTCGGGGATCTGGGAATCGCTGGTG
>JAABTM010000017.1 GCA_011389855.1 Desulfobacteraceae bacterium | reverse complement strand
CCTGGCCATGTGGCGTCCCATCACGGAGATCAGGGCGGCCGGCGCCATGCCGAGTCCGGAGAGGGTCCGCTCCGTCCCCTGCCTGAGCAGGCCGTCCGCCTTTCCGAAATAGGCGATCATGATTCGAGCCAACGGGCCGACCTCCATGGCCTCGCCGCCGTAGCGGGGCGCCTTTACCCAGGAATAGGCTCCCGCTTTGTCGTGGCCCGGAACGGTTTGACCGGCGGCGGGCGACAGACCGGACGGCGAGGCGTAGAAGGCGCGGCCGGTGTCTTCCGTGATCTTCTCCGTATCCAGAGGCGTGAGGCTCGCGCCGGCGAGAACCCCGGACGGGAAGAGCGTCGTTTCCCCCTCGACGGATTCCGGAAAGGCGCCGTAGGCAAGAAAATTGCCGCACCCTTTTCCCTCTTCCATATAGCCGGGAAACGCCGCCGCCGTCTCCAGCACATCGGGCAAATAGGCGCCGTCGATGAACGTCCGCAGCTTGGACAGCATCGACTCGAAGGCGGCGATCTTTTGAGCCGTGATCTTCTCCGTGACGCCCCCCGGCACGAGACCGGGCGCGTGGGGCAGTTTGCCCGCGAAGACCGCGCCCATCCGGTGGGCCAGGGCCCGCATCTCCAGGGCGTCGAGGTAGTGTTTGAGCACCGTGAGATTCAATTCCGTGTTCCGGAGGTAATCGCCCGAGTAGCGGGGCAGGAACGGCGCCGCGGGGTAGAGGACCTTTGACGACATTTGGGCGTTCACCCATGCTTTCAGTTCGTTGAGTGCAGGATCTTTTCCCCGGTATTCGGCGACCGCCGCCACGTCGATGAAGTCGAGGGCCGAGAGCTGATAAAAATGGATGATGTGGGACTGGATGAAGTTGGCGGCCTGGATGAGGTTGCGGCCCAGCAGGCCGTTTTCAGGGGGCGCGACGCCGTATGCCGCGTCCTGGGCCAGCACCGAAGCCAGCCCGTGGGAGACCGGGCAGACGCCGCAGATCCGCTGGGTGATCTGCTGGGCGTCCAGGGGGCTTCGCCCTTTGACGAGGATCTCGAACCCCCGGAACATCTCTCCGGCGCTGAAAGCCTCCCGGACCCGGCCGTCTTCCACCTCGACGCGGACGGCCAGGTGTCCTTCGATCCTGGTGATGGGGTCGATCGTCACGGACGTTTTGCTCATCTTGGGCCTCTTCCGAATGTAAAGGGTTTTCATGCCGCCGTGCAGGGCGGCTGCTTTAATGAATCGTCTTGCTTTATACTGGGATTTTGTTTCCGTGGCAAGCATGAAGGTCATCAATCTTTCCGTGCCGGTGGTTTCGTTTAGGGGCGGCTTTGTGGACGGAGTGGACTGGGTGGACATGGTGGACGTGGTGGACGCCGCGTCGTCAGCCGCCGGTTCGGGCCGGCGCTTCGCCGTTGAATTTAAATTCGCCCTTGCCCAGAATGTCGTGGAGGTGGAGAATCCCTGCTACTTTGCCGTCGGCTTCCACGATGGGCAGGACGGTGATCTGGTGTTTTTCCATGATGTTGAGGGCGTCGTAGGCCGGCGCGTCTGGATGGGCGGTTCTCGGGTTGGCGGTCATGACGTCGGCCACGGCGAGGTCGTAGATGGGGGCCTTTCGGGCGATGGTGCGGCGGATGTCGCCGTCGGTGATGATGCCCGCGAGTTTGTTTTCGGGGTCGGTCGCCAGGGTGGCCCCGAGGCCGAGGCGGTTGATTTCGCGGATGGCTTCTTCCATGGCGGCGTCCTGGGGGACCGACGGGCAGGCGTCGCCGGCGATCATGAACTCCGAGACCTGGCTGGAGAGCCGCTTGCCCAGGGCCCCGCCGGGGTGGAACCGCTTGAAGTCGCAGCTCCGGAACTCTTTTTTGTCCATGAGCACCACCGCCAGGGCGTCGCCGATGGCCATCTGGACCGTGGTGGAGGTGGTGGGGGCGCCGATGGGGGTGGCCTCGTGGGAGACGCCGGCGTCGATGACGATGTCGGCGTGGCGGGCGAGCGTCGAGTCGGGTTTGCCCGTGACGGCGATCACCGGGCAGCCGATGGAGCGGATGGACGGCAGCAGGGCGTTGAGTTCCTCGGTCTCCCCGCTGTTGGACAGGGCCAGGAAGATGTCCTCCGGTCCCACGATCCCCAGGTCGCCGTGCATGGCCTCCACCGGGTGCAGAAAGATGGATCGGGTCCCGGTGCTGTTGAGGGTGGCCACGATCTTCCGGCCCACGATCCCCGATTTTCCGATGCCGGCCACGATGAGCCGGCCCCGGGACTCGCAGACCATCTCGACCATCCGGACAAAATTGTCGTCGATGCGGTCCGCCAGCTTCAGGATGCCGTCGGCTTCCGCTCTGAGCACTTCGATTGCCTTTTCTTTTATCATTGGGTATGGGGTCCTTGCAGTCCGTTTATGAGAGTTGGACCTCCGCCGGCGCGAAAGTCGGGGGGAGTATGCCACAATGCCGGAAGAACATCAATCCGCTGGATGCCGTAATCGCGTCAAAACGCTCTTTTCGGACGCTCAATAAAAATTTGCGGATTCCGAAAGAATACCTATGTTAGTCTGTGTTAAAATGACTGGAATGTTTTGAGATATTGGGAGTGTATAAAAGTTGAGCCTGTTCATTAAGCCTTATTATATAGATTCAGTTGTCCGGCAACCGGAAGGAGGAGACGATGTGGGAATACACCGATAAAGTCAAGGAGCATTTTTTGAATCCCAAAAACGTCGGCGTTGTTGAAAACCCGGACGGCGTGGGGGAGGTGGGCTCGCTGGCCTGCGGCGACGCCCTGAAACTGAGCTTTAAACTGGGCGAAGACGGCCGCATCGCCGACGCCAAATTCCAGACCTTCGGGTGCGCCAGCGCCATCGCCTCCTCTTCGGCCCTGACGGAAATGCTCAAGGGCAAGACGCTGGAGGAGGCCCAGAAGATCACCAACGAAGAGATCGCCGAGTTCCTGGGGGGGCTGCCGAAAGAGAAAATGCACTGTTCGGTGATGGGCCGGGACGCCCTGGAAAACGCCATCCTCTGCTACCGGGGCGAGGAGCCCAAGAAGCTGGACAGCGAGGTCGTCTGCGAGTGCTTCGGCGTGACCGAAAAAGAGATCGAGCGGGCGGTGCGGGAAAACAACCTCACCGAGATCGAGGAGGTCACCAACTACGTGAAGGCGGGCGGCGGCTGCGGCAACTGCCATGACCGGATCCAGGGCGTCATCGACAGCATCATCGGGGCGGCCAAACCCAAGGAGGCCAAGCCTAAAAAACTGACCAACATCCAGAAGATCAAGCTCATCGAGGAGACCCTGGACCGGGACATCCGGCCTGAACTGCAAAAGGACGGCGGCGACATCGAACTGGTGGACGTCAACGGCGACGAGGTTCAGGTTCGCCTTCAGGGGGCCTGCTCCACCTGCAAGGCATCCCAGGTGACGCTGAAGGAATATGTTGAAAAGAAGCTGCACGAATTCGTCTCGCCGGACCTGACGGTGGAGGAGGTGAAAGAATGAGCGCTCCGAACACGATCTACATGGACAACAACGCGACGACCAAGGCGGCCCCGGAAGTGGTGGAGGCCATGCTCCCCTATTTCGGGGAACTCTACGGCAACCCGTCCAGCATGCACTCTTTCGGCGGCCAGGTGGGCCGGCACATCGAGTCGGCCCGATCCAAACTGGCCGAACTGCTGGGCGCCGATCCGGGTGAGATTATCTTCACTTCCTGCGGCACCGAGAGCGATTCCACGGCCATCTGGGCGGCTCTGCGGACCCAACCCCATAAGAAGCACATCGTGACCAGCCGGGTCGAACACCCGGCGGTGAAGAATCTGGGGGAATACCTGGAGAAAAACGGATACCGGGTCACATTCGCGCCTGTGGACCGCCAGGGCAACCTGGATCTGGATTATCTTTACGATCACCTCACGGACAACACGGCCATCGTCAGCCTCATGTGGGCCAACAACGAAAGCGGCGTCATCTTTCCCATCGAGGAGGTCGTCGAAAAGGTCAAGGAGCGGGGGATCGTCTTTCACACCGACGCGGTCCAGGCCGTGGGCAAGGTCCCCCTGGACATGCGGTCCGTGCCGGTGGACATGCTGGCGCTATCCGGCCATAAGCTCCACGGCCCCAAGGGCGTCGGGGCGCTCTATGTCCGCAAGGGCACCAAGTTCTCCCCGTTTCTCATCGGCGGCCACCAGGAGCGGGGACGCCGGGGCGGCACCGAAAACGTCGCTTCCATCATCGGCCTGGGCCGGGCCGCCGAACTGGCGGGCGCCTTCATCGACGATGAAAACACCCGGGTGAAACGGCTTCGGGACAAGCTGGAGAAGGGCCTGCTGGAGCGGGTCTCCAACGCCATGGTCAACGGCGATCCGGAGAACCGGCTGCCCAACACCACCAGTGTCGCCTTCGAATTCGTGGAGGGGGAGTCGATCCTGCTGATGATGAACGAGCTGGGCATCTGCGCGTCGTCCGGGTCGGCCTGCACCTCGGGATCCCTGGAGCCGTCCCACGTGCTCCGGGCCATGGGCGTGCCCTTCACGGCGGCCCACGGATCGATCCGGTTCAGCCTCAGCGTCTACAACACCGAGGAGGAGGTCGATTACGTCATCGAAAAACTGCCCCCCGTCATCGAACGACTCCGGTCCATGTCCCCCTTCTGGTCCGACGCCCAGTGCAAGACGGCGTAAGAACCGGGGCGGCATGGACCCCATGCCGCCCCGGCTTGGCAATGCAGAAACAGAAAAGGGAGGCGACCCATGGACGACCATTCCCCATCCTGCCGGGTGGACCGGCGGACGCTTTCAAGCTATCGGGACAAACTGCCCGACGTAGCCGAAAGGATCATCGGCGGCTGCGAAGACGGCAGTTGCTACACCCATGTCGATTATGAACCCATCCCGTCCAAAGAGGCGGTTCTCGACATCATCGAGCGGTTCCGGGATATTCTCTTTCCCGGCTATTTCAACCGGGAGAAGCTCGATCCCATCAACCTGAAATACAGCATGGGGCAGGCGGTTTCCGGCCTGTTCGACGTGCTATACGAGCAGATCTGCCGGGCCATCCGCCACGAATGTTTTCGGTACGACAAAGAATGCGTCCACTGCGCGGAACAGGGAAGCGAGATGGCCCTGTCGGTTCTGGCCGACGTTCCGACCATCCGCCGCCTGATGGCTTCGGATGTCGCCGCCGCCTACGACGGGGATCCGGCCGCCAAGAGCTGCGACGAGATCATCTTCAGCTATCCGGGCATCTACGCCATAACCGTATATCGGGTGGCCCACAGGCTCTACGAGTTGGACGTGCCCCTGCTGCCGCGGATGATGACGGAATACGCCCACTCCCTCACCGGCATCGACATCCATCCCGGCGCCGAGATCGGCGAGCGGTTCGTCATCGACCACGGCACCGGCGTGGTCATCGGCGAAACCACGGAGATCGGAGACAACGTCCGCATCTACCAGGGGGTGACCCTGGGGGCGCTCTCCCTGCCCAAAAACGCCGGTGAACGGATGCGGGGAAAAAAGCGCCACCCCACCATCGAAGACGACGCCATCATCTACTCCGGCGCCACCATCCTGGGCGGCGACACGGTCATCGGCAAGAGTTCGGTGGTCGGCGGCAACGTCTGGCTTACCGAGTCGATTCCGCCCAACACCAAGGTGCTGCTCAAGACGCCGGAACTGGTGTATCGATAAGCGAAGTGTAAGGAGGTCCCATGAAACTCTATTCAGCCATTCAGCATACCATCGGCGCGACGCCCCTGGTGCGGCTCAACCGGTTGGGCAAGGGGTTGAACGTGGAAATTCTCGCCAAGCTGGAATTTTTCAACCCGGCGGGATCGGTCAAGGACCGGATCGCGGCCTCCATGATCGAGAAGGCGGAGGCGGAAGGCCGGGTCGGGCCTGAAACCCGGATCGTGGAGCCCACCAGCGGCAACACCGGCATCGCGCTGGCCTTCGTCTGCGCGGCCAAGGGATATCATCTGACCCTCACCATGCCCGAAAACATGAGCATGGAACGGCGGAAGCTGCTGAGTCATCTGGGGGCCGAGCTTGTTTTAACCCCGGGCGACAAGGGGATGAAAGGCGCCATCGCCAAAGCCCATGAGTTGTTGAAAGAAGGGACCGACATCTTCATGCCCAACCAGTTCGCCAACCCGGCCAACCCCAAGATCCACGAAACCACCACGGGCCTGGAGATCTGGCGCGACACCGAAGGGAATGTCGATATCTTCGTGGCGGGCGTCGGCACCGGCGGCACCCTGACGGGCGTGGCCCGTGCCATCAAGCCGCGCAAGTCGGATTTCCGGGTGGTGGCGGTGGAGCCGGCCGATTCGCCAATCCTTTCCGGCGGCGATCCCGGTCCCCACAAGATTCAGGGCATCGGGGCCGGGTTCGTGCCCGAGGTGCTGGACCGGTCCCTCATCGACGAGGTCGTCATGGTGAGCAACGAGCAGGCCATGGAAACGGCCCGGGAACTGGCCAAAAAGGAGGGAATTCTCTGCGGCATCTCCTCCGGGGCCGCGGTGGCGGCGTGCCTGAAGGTGGCCGGTCGGGAGGAATCGGCCGGCAAGCGGATCGTGACGGTCCTGCCCTCCACCGGAGAGCGGTACATCAGCACCGACCTGTTCCTGCCGGAATAACGTCCCTTCTTTCTATCTTTCCACAAACCGATATCCTTTCCATGACCGCCCGTCCGGTTCGGCGCGCCGCCGACCGGATGGGGTCTCCTGTCGATCAAATTACTGTTGTTATGTTCTCCAAATACAGGATGCAACCGATTTCAGTGATGCGGGAAATATGGTTTACTCTATCCATATATTAACCTAAGCGTGCATTTCGCAAGGAGGATTGATTTGATTTTGGAGCCCATCACGAGCGATAAGGATCGTCGCCGTGAGACCGATGCGCGTTTTGACGCGGATTTCATACCATCATACTGAAAGGAGACTCTTATGGAGATCAATCTCGCAATTCAACCGCTGTTGTCGCTGGTCGCCGGCATCGCCATTCTGGTGATCCCCCGGTTGCTCAATTACATTGTCGCGGCTTACCTGATCATAGTGGGCATCGTGGGGGTGTTCAATTTGTGACGCACGGCCCGGATCCGAACAGCCAATTCGCGCGGGTAGATGAATCGGGATGGTTTCGGCCATCCCGATTCACAAACCGTGTAAAATTTTTGTAAAAATTCGGGTTTTCCTTGAAACGGCGGCCAAATCGTAGTTAGTTTGAGCTTTTGAACGCTCAACCGTCAACCGACACGCATCCGTTTCAAGGTGGCCCTCATGCAGAACAATCGAAGATCTCTTTTCTCCAATCTCCGCGGCGCGACGGTGCTGTCCATTCTCGCGCTCAACACCGTCTTCTGGGCGGTTCCCATCTATCTGACGGCCCTATTGAAACTATTCGTGCCGGTTCGCTCCTTCCGAAAATTGTGCGACGGGGCGCTCAACGGGTGCGCCAACGCCTGGGTGGGCGTCAATAACCTGAATCAGCGGATTTTCTGCAACATCCGGTGGCATGTGCAGGGGCTGGAGACGCTCCAGAGAAAAGACTGGTACCTGGTGGTGGCCAATCACCAGTCCTGGGTGGACATTCCGGTGCTCCAGAATGTCTTCCATCGAAAGATCCCGTTCCTCAAGTTTTTTTTGAAGCAGGAGTTGTTCTGGGTCCCGGTCCTGGGGCAGGCGTGGTGGGCGCTGGATTTCCCGTTTATGAAGCGGTATTCCCGCGGCTTCCTTGAAAAACACCCTCACCTGAAGGGACGCGATCTGGAGATCACGCGGCGGGCCTGCGAAAAATTCAAGACCCTCCCGGTTTCGGTCATCAATTTTTTGGAAGGCACCCGGTTCACGACGGCCAAGCACGAAAAGCAGAACTCCCCCTTCAAACACTTGCTGAAGCCCCGGGCCGGGGGCATCGCCTTTTCGCTCTCTTCCATGGGCGAGCACCTCAACCGGTTCGTCGACGTGACCATCGCATATCCCGGCGGCGCCGGAACGATCTGGGACTTTGCATGCGGAGACATTCGGGACGTCCGGGTGCAGATCCGATCCCTGCCCATTACTCCGGAGATGCTGGGGGACTACTTCAACGACGAGAGATTCCGACAGGCGTTCCAGAACTGGGTCAACGCCCTTTGGGAGCAGAAGGATTTGTGCATGGAGGAACTGGTCTCCGTGCCCGTGCCGGAACTCAACCCCTGCCCCCCCGCTCTGCCCACCTTCCCCGACCTGCGGCCGATCATGGAAAAGTCGGCGCCGATGGAGGAGACTTCGCCGGCCTAAATCCAAAGCCGCCCCTTCCCCGAGCGCCCTTTAGGGCGGTTCCCTTGTTTGCCGGGGGGTTCAGCCCCCGGCGGCTGTTCAGGATTGTGTGTGGCGCCTCGCCAAATGCATCATTTTTTCCACCAAGCCGCCGATGCGCTCGACGCTGTCGACGATGCGGGTGAGGGTGGGGCGTTGGGGGGCGTCTTCGGGCAGGGTCATGGCGAGGAGTTCGGCGTAGCCGCTGGCGGCCTGGAGGGGCTGGTTGATGTCGTGGCAGAGGGTTCTGGCCGTCTGGAAGGCGGACAGGAGGTCGTCTTTTTGGGCCGAGGCGGCCTGAAGATCGAGAATCCGGCGGGCCAGATTGAGGCGGGCCCGCAGTTCTTCGTTGTCGTAGGGCTTGGCGATGTAATCGTCGGCGCCGGCGTCGAGGCCCCGGGCGATGTCCCGGGCCGCGCTTCGGGCGGTGAGCAGGATGAGGTAGACGCACTCTGATCCTTTTTGATCTTCCCGCAGCCGCCGGCAGAGGTCGGGGACGCTCATCCCCGGCATCATCCAGTCGAGCAGGGCCAGCCGCGGCGCATCCGGCCCTTGCAGTTTGTTCCAGGCGTCGGTTCCGTCGGCGGTCGACACAACGGTGTAGCCCCATTTTGTGAGCACTCCCTCCAGCAGGGTACGGGAGGCGAGGTCGTCCTCGGCGATCAGGATTTTCATGACAGGCTGCTTTCGATGTGGAGCCAACGCGCCATCATCTCCGCCAGGGCCGGCAGGGTGATGGGCTTGGCCAGGTAGTCGTTCATGCCGGCGGCGAGGCGCCGTTCCCGGTCGCCCTTCATGGCGTAGGCCGCCAGGGCGATGACCGGCAGGTCGCGGTCCCGGACGGCGGAGTCCGGATCCCGGATGGCGGCCGCGGCCTCGAATCCGTCCATTTCCGGCATCTGACAGTCCATTAATACCAGATCGTAGGGCAGGGTTTCAAGGGCTTTCAGGGCCTCCCGGCCGTCGGCGGCGGCGTCGGCCCGGTAGCCCATCTTCCGGAGCATGCCCATGGCCACCTTCTGGTTGGTGACGTTGTCCTCCACCACCAGGATGCGGCCCCGGGGTTCCCCGTTCTCCGCCAGGGCGGTCTTTTCTCCCCTGCCGGGGGCGCGGGCTTCCCGTTGTTCCACCGCCGAGATTCCGAACCGGGCCGTGAACCGGTTGAACTCAGCCCGGTCCACATGACGGCTGGCTTCGAAAAACCGCGTGGGAATTCACGCGTTATTCAGACACGACCTCCGCCTTGACGATTTTCACCGGTTCCTTGGGCGCGTCGGCGTGTCCAGCCGTCGCACCGGTGGCCACGCCCTTGATTTTGTTGACTACGCCGTGGCCCCTGGCCACCTTGCCGAAGACGGTGTAGCCCCAGCCGTCCGGGGTCTTGGACCGGTGGTTGAGAAAATCGTTTTTCTTGACGTTGATGAAAAACTGGGCCGAGGCGCTGTGGGGATCCTGGGTCCGGGCCATGGCCGCGGTGTAGGCGTCGTTTTTAAGGCCGTTGTCGGCCTCGTTTTCGATGGGGGCGTTGGTGGGCTTCTGCTGCATGTCTTCGGTGAATCCGCCGCCCTGGACCATGAAGCCGTCGATGACCCGGTGGAAGATGGTGCCGTCGTAGTGGCCGGCGTTGACATAATCGAGGAAGTTGGCGGTGGTCTTGGGCGCGTCGTCTTCAAAGAGTTCCAGGACGATGTCGCCCATGGTGGTTTCCAATTTTACCATTTTAAAGTCGATCCTTTCCGTTGATGGAATCAAAAAGGACACACCATAAACGATTTTCCAGTGAATGTAAAACCCAAATCGCTGGATTCTGTAGAAGATCGTTGCAGGGGGCTTGACGCCGTGCTACACTTTTCAGTCTGGATAACAGCGACGGCCCGATGGCCCGATGGGATTCGGGCGGTCGCATCTTTGGACGCAAAGGGGCGGAATGCGATGGATGCGAAAGAGACCGCGGCAAAGCGTCCGCCTGGGGACGGCGCCTGCCGGCGTTTGGACCTGCCGATTACGGATTACCGCCAGGCCCTTGACCTCCAGCGGCGGATCGTCGCCGCCAAAAAAGCGGGGCGGTTGGCGGAAGACGTGGCCCTGGTGCTGGAACACCCGCCGGTTTTTACATTGGGGCGGAACGGGGGCCGGGAGAACCTCATCGTCTCCGAGGAATTTTTGGAGCGGCGGTCCATCCAGGTGGTCCAGATCGAGCGGGGCGGCAACATCACCTTCCACGGCCCCGGTCAACTGGTGGTCTATCCGATTTTGGATCTCAACCGGTCCGGAATGGGGGTTCGGGCCTACGTGGGCGGGCTGGAGGAGGCCATGGTTCGGACGGCCGCGGACTGGGGGCTCCAATCGGCCGGCGACGACGCCAACCGGGGGGTGTGGTTGAACGGCAAAAAGCTGGGGAGCATCGGCGTGGCGGTCACACGGGGCATCAGCTTCCACGGCCTGGCCTTCAACGTCAACCTCTCCCTGGAGCCCTTCTCCTGGATCAACCCCTGCGGCATCCAGAACTGCCGGATGACCTCCCTCATGGCCGAGCTGTGCCGGAAAATCCCCATGGACGGGGTGCGGGAGGCCATGACCGGCCACCTGGCCGAAATTTTCGGCATCCATTGGCAGGCGATGGATCCGAAAGACCTGGAAACCCGGCTCGACGAATTTGAGAAGAATTAGGGAAATCCGATGAATGATCCCACAAAACGACCCGCCCGCCCCAGAAAACCCAAATGGCTTACCCGAAAACTGCCCACCGCGCCGGAATACGAACAGGTGCGGGCCCTCATCCGGGACGGACGGCTTCATACCGTCTGCCAGGAAGCCCACTGCCCCAACCAGTTCGAGTGCTTCTCCAAGCGGACGGCGACCTTCCTGATCCTGGGGGACCAGTGTACCCGCAACTGCCGGTTCTGCAACGTGACCCACGGCGCCTGCGGACCGCCGGACCCCGGGGAACCCCGCCGGGTGGCGGAGGCGTCGGCCCGGATGAACCTCCGGTACGTGGTGGTCACTTCCGTCACCCGCGACGACCTGGACGACGGCGGCGCGGGCCTGTTCGCCGGGACGATTAACGCGATCCGGGAACAGATTCCCGAGGCCCGGGTGGAGGTGCTGATCCCCGATTTCCAGGGAGACGCCGACTCCCTGAAAACCGTGCTGGACGCCCGGCCCGACGTCCTCAACCACAACGTGGAGACCGTGCCGCGCCTGTATGACACGGTCCGGCCCCAGGCCGTCTACGACCGGTCGCTGGAGCTGCTGCGCCGGGTGGGTGAGATGACGCCGGACATCCCGGCCAAATCCGGCTTGATGCTGGGACTGGGGGAGACCGACGCCGAGATCCGGGAGACCCTGGAAGACATCCACGCCACAGGCTGCCGGCTGCTGACGCTGGGGCAGTATCTCCAGCCTTCCAAAGAACATCTGCCGGTGGATCGCTATGTGACGCCCGAAGCATTCGAGGAATGGCGGGCTGTTGCATTGAAAATCGGCTTTGAAGAGGTGGCCAGCGGGCCGTTTGTGCGGAGTTCTTATGAGGCGAAGCGATTGTTTAAGGGGGCTCGGGGGAGAGGAGCGCGGGAGTAAACTCCCACGCTATTTTGTGATGTCCCTACAGGACATTTTTAAGCAATTCCAGTCCCGTAGGGACGACGAATAATAGCGTGGGAATTCATTCCCGCGCGGTCGGGCTTTTTGACACCTCCGTGCCCAACATCAGCATGCACATATCTAACATGGCCCCCACATCCTGGATATGAAAGATAGCGCAGGCTGCTCATCATGAGCGATAGAAGCAGGAAGAAAAACGGTTTGGAATTGCCGACATTCGATCCGAAAGAAAGCGCCGTTTTTGCAACGAAAGTACTGAGCGAGTTACAAATCAAATGCGTTTTGATCGGCAGACTGGCGGTATGGTACTGGTTGCCCGATCCGGCGGGTCATGCGTTCACGAAAGATCTGGATGCCGCCATAAAGAAAGCAGACAGGCAAAAAGTCATAAGGCATTTATCTGATCTGAGCTACAATATCAGAGAGTTGATGATTGGAGGCATAAACGTCCACGGTGAGACAGACAATATCAACGTCGATTTTATTGACCGATACTCCGTTGATGAAGGCGATTTGAGCAAGTTGTTCGAAGAAGCGATCGATTCCGCGACAGAAAAGATCAACCTCGGTGAAGCGGAGCTTTATGTCGTTTCAGTCGAACACTTGATCGCCATGAAAATATCAACTTTTGAAAGAAAAGACGAAGACGATGCCAAGAGTTTACTTGAATATGATTTTGTCGACATTCAAAAACTGCGGGAGATCGTCGATCGAAACATCGCGCCGATCAGAGTAAAACTGGAGCAAATATTACGGGAAGTTGGGCACCCGATGGCGCACAGGAGAAAGAAATATAAATGACGATGGATAGACAAAAACAAAGTCTCAGATGGGTCAAAACATGGCAAAAAGCAGCGGTATCGCTACAAAAACTAAAAGCCGAAGAGCTGCGTTCAAAGGATTATTATGAAAAGAAGCGGAAAGTTCTGGACGAAATGCTGCAATATGCCTGCGATAATTGCGAAGTCCGTTTATCCAGCGGCCTTGTTGAGCAACAGCGTCTGTTTATGAGAATGAAACAACCGAAAACACCAGATAAAGGTGGTCAATCATGAACGGGTTATTCCAGGCTGCAAAGGAAATCCAGCAGACATTGGAAGCCCAAAAGTGGCCGTTCTGCTTTATTGGCGGATTGGCCGTTATCCGATGGGGCGAAGTCAGGATGACACAGGATATCGATCTTTGTCTCATGTGCGGATTCGGAAATGAGGAGGCATACGTAAAACAACTGTTAAACCAGTATAAAAGCAGAATCGACGACCCGATCACCTTTGCCCTCGACAACAGAGTGTTGCTGCTTTTCTCTTCAAACGGCGTTGCGATTGATATTTCTCTCTCCGGTTTGCCCTTCGAGGAAGAAATGATACGAAACGCCACGCCTTTTCTTTTTTCTTCCGACTGCCCTCTGATAACATGTTCCGCGGAGGATCTCATCGTTCTCAAGGCCTTTGCCGACCGGCCGAAAGATTGGGGCGACGTGGAGAGCATCGCCATGAAACAGTCGCATAAGCTCAACAGGGACTACATCATCGAGCAGTTGACGCCCTTGTGCGAGCTAAAAGAATCACCTGAAATTATAACAAAATTGGAAAAAGTTCTGACGAGCGGGGCTTCGGATCAGCCTTGAGTTGACAGGGATTCCGCCACCGTAAATGAAAGAGGTGAATAATGCAAAATAAAATCGAAGCAGGAGATGCGGTCGTTGTAAAACCAAATGTTGAAGATCCTGACTTGAATATAAACATCGGTGGTTGGCAAGGGAGGATCTCCGAGGTGGATAAAAATTACGATACGATCTGCATAAAGTGGGACAGCCTCACTCTCAAAAACATGCCGGCTGAAATAATCGATCAATGTGAGGAGAAAGGACTGGATTGGTCGCAAATATACCTTTCTCCGACAGATGTTGAACTCGTAAGTCCCAGGGATAGTGTAGAGGATGTCGAAGAGGCGATTCAACATCTTGAAAGAAAACATAGATGGAGCTTTTTGGGTGAGGAAGGCAAGCGCATCCAGGCGATTTTGTCCCAAGCCGGGGATGACTCGTCCGCCTTTGAAGCGTGGAATGCCTATCTTCAGCAGATGCTGGAGTTTCCGTTCGAAGCGGAAGTATCGGAATTTCAAGAACGGGGCCCATTGCAAGCCGATGATCGGGTAAAGGTGCATGGCATAGAGGGAAGTGAAGATCCCTATGGCATTCTGGTATCGCTGCGCAAAGGGCGTCGGAAATATGTATTCCCGCTATGTGATTTGGAAGTCATCGACGAGACATCATCAAATTATCAGCCAGTGAACGATTATGCTGTATGGTTTGCGAATCGGTGACCCAACTGCACCAACACCGACGTCCCGTCCGGAATCACCTCCACCGAGGCCCCTGATTCCAGCAGTTTTTCGGTCTCCATGACCGTCTGAACGGCTTCCAAGACTTCCACGTCCTTTTTGGCGATGCTGTTCAACGTCGATCCCACCACCTCGGGACGGACGGAGCCGGCTTCGGCCATTTTCTGGGAGACCTTGTTGGCGGTCTGGCTTTTGATCAGGCCGACGCGGTTTTCGCCGTCCTGTTTCATGGCGGAGGTGACCTGGATGAGTCGTTTCACCACCTTTTCGGTGATGTTTTCCACCATGGAGGCATCCGTAAAGGCCACTTTCCGGATATAGACCGAGCCGAGACGATATCCCCATTTTTCCGACAAAGGCGAGACTGTGGATCGGACCGTGCGGCTCAGGCCGTGGCGGTTTTCCAGCATCTTTTCCATCTCCAGGTTGGACAGGACGGAGATGGTCGAACTGGCCACGTTGGCCTCCAGCGACCCTTCGGGGTTGGCGTTTTTGAACAGATAGGAGACCGGGTCGGTCACCCGCATCTCGTACCAGATGCCCACCCCCATGGGCGTTCCCTCTTCGGAATTGACCATCTGGCTCCGGAGGTAGTTCTGCCGCAGAGCGGTGTTGACGGTATAGCGCTTCCCGAAAAACGGCAGCATCAGCGCCCTGGGGCCGAACCGGAGGATCGGAAAGTGGAGTCCCGGCGTATCGATGGTCCCCAGCACTTTTCCGAACAGGGTGTAGACGCTCGCTTCGGCTTCGGCCACCGTGATGTACAATCCCAGACGGCGGGCGATAAAGAGGCAGATCGGGATGGTCGCGAAACCGATCACGGCCAGGGTGATGAATGCAGTCAAGTTAGATCCCATTATGGTGTTCCCCTTTCAGGTTTCTGTCGTTTCCCTATGCGTTGGATGTCTTCACGACCCGGCTGGCTCGCCCCAACAGCGGCACCTGCATGTTCCGGACGTAGGCTTTGAGGGCGGCCGACCCGCCTTCCTGTTTGACTTCCATCAGGGTTCGGGCCAGCTCGCTGAGGGGCGCCACTTCGGCATGGGCGTTGTTTGAGGCGATCTCCACGGCCCGGTTGCTCATGGTGATCTGCTGCTCCGCGTCGGCCCGGGCCGTGGAGATGTCGGCGGCCACCTGGTTCCGGGTGGAGTTGATGGACGACAGGGCCGAATCGACCTCGCTGGGCGGATCGATTTCGGTGATCAGGGCCGCGTCCAGTTCGATGCCGTATCGTTCCGGCGTGTTGCGGCACTGTTCCTCCATGAAATCGTTCAACAGGGGCAGGTTTTTCCGGAGATCGTTGATGGATACGCCCTCGGTGATGTCCAGGGCGCTCCCCTCGGCGCCGTCGCCCATATCCGCTTCCTTGATGAGCTGGGACCCTTTGGGATCGGTGAAATTGGCGATCCGCTCCCGCAATACCGAGATGAAAAAGCCCATCACGTGCTCCAGGGGGCTCCGGACCCCGAAGAGATACGGATACAGGTTGTTTTCACTGACCCGGAACCGGATCTGCCCGTCCACGCCGATGGTCAGGTTGTCCTTGGTCACCGCTTCGATGGTCTCCTGGGCTTTGGTGGGATCCCAGGTAAGGTCCAGGGCCTGGGTCTGGATGTCCACCTTGTGGACCTTCATCCAGGGCCATTTGAAGTAAGGGCCGCCCGGCGGGATCGGCTTCAACAGGGGATAATCGTAGCGCTCCTTTTCCTCCTCGCTCAGGGCCGAATCCTTCGCCGTGGACCCGCCCATCTCCAGCCGCCGGGCCTTGCCGAAGACGGTGATGACCGCCCGCTCGTTTGGGGAGACGGTGTAAAAACCCGTGACGATGCTCCGGTAAACGAAGTACGCGCCAATGCCGATGAGAAATCCAAAAACAGCCATGGTTTGCCACCTTTAGGTTGGGGTTCTTCCTCACAGGGCTGGAATTGCTTAAAAATGTCCTGTAAGGGCATGGTAAAATAGCGTGGGAGTTCACTTCCGCGCGGCCAGCGGTGAGCGATCCCTTGAATTTGCCTTGTTGGGATATTCATTCCCGTAATTCACCTTATTGATCTGGTAGTTGAGTGCGTCGGTCATCTTTTGGCTTAACATCGGCGGTCTCCTTTCGTTTCAGTTTACGGACAGCGACATATTCCCCTATAATAGTCAGCCGAAGTTCGGCTGTCGAGGGACTATTTTCGCGACGCATCGGGCCGTCCAACACCAGGCGTCGAATGCCGTTTTTTTGTGATTTTTCACTTGACTTTGATTCCTTAAAAACCTCAAAGTGACGGCAATAGGATCGCTTTTGCCCCGCTTTCCGGCGTATTGCTATTTGGGCGAAAGCAGAAACGCTTAACCGAAAGGATTTTCAAATGCAGAAAATGTCTTTAGTGGTATGGATATCCATCTTCGCCCTGGCATTGACAGGGTCAACAGCTCTGGCCGAATCCCCAATGAATCCAGGCCAGTGGCGGGTGGTCACCAAAACCGAAATGCCGGGCATGCCCATGGCCATCCCGGACGTAACCAACACCTACTGTCTGACCGAAGAAGACATGGTCCCCCAGAACAAAGAACCGGGGCAGGACTGCAAGACGGTTGACTACAATGTGTCCGGCGACAAGGTCGCATGGCGCATCGTCTGCGAGGGGGCTCAGGGAAAGACGGACAGCCGGGGGGAAATCACCTACCGCGGCGACACGTTCCAGGGATCGGCGGAAACGACGGTGGATGTCCCCGGACAGGGGAAAATGACGATGACGAATACGATGACCGGCAAGCGGCTCGGGGACTGCACGAAATAGGCGGTTTCCGGAATTTCCTTGGAAACACCAGATATTTAGACGGGAAAGAGTAGGGGCGAAAAATTTTTCGCCCCTACTGTGATTTGCTCCCAATCCAACTGTCCACCAGATCCTGGTGGTCTTCAATCCAGTTCCGGGCGGCGGTCTCTTCCGACGCGCTTTTGTTCATGGCGTCCATGAGCGTGCCGATCTGCTGGTCGTTGAAGTGGAAGTTATTGGAAAATCAGGATGAACCGGGATTGTTTTTGAACTGAAATGGAAAGGAACCCCCCTATGGAAAGATGGAAACAGTACGCTCACACGACGGTGCTGGAGGACGGCTACGAATCGGTCGTTCCCAAGGTCAAGGAGGCCATGAAAACCGAGGGATTCGGGGTGCTGACGGAGATCGACGTCAAAGAGACACTGAAGAAGAAGATCGACGCGGATTTCAGAAAATACGTGATCATCGGGGCGTGCAATCCGCCCTACGCCCTCAAAACGCTCCAGATCGACCTGGACGTCGGGCTGCTGCTGCCCTGCAACATCGTCGTCTATGAAAACGACGACGGCAGGACGGTGGTGTCGGCCCTCAATCCCGCCGCCGCCATGGAGGTGATCGGCAACGAGGATCTGCGGTCCATTGCCGGCGAGGTGTCCGATATCCTCAAACGGATCGTGGAGAGTCTAACATAACAACCCGTTGGGAAAGGGGGCTGTCCATGACGGCGCGCATCGGGAAAGGCGCTTTTACGGCGATGACCGTCTTCCTTTGGACCTTCTGGTTGACAGGGTGCGCCTATTTCTTAGGGGCCGACGCGCCTCTGGATGTGCTGAGGTACGGACCCGATGACGGCGGGCGCCGTCCCCATTTGATTGTCTTTCTGAGAGGCCAGGGCGGCAGCCACCGGAGCTTTGAGAAGGAGGGCTTCGTTTCCGCCGTGCGGCAACGGAGCCTGCCCTTCGACATGGTCGCGCCCAACGCGCATGTCGGGTATTATGTCGCCGAAAGCCTCGTCTCCCGGTTGAAGACCGATGTAATCGATCCGGCCAAAGCCCAAGGCTGCCGCCGCATCTGGCTGGTGGGCGCGTCCATGGGCGGGATGGGGGCGTTGTGGTACACGCGGCTGCATCCCGAAGACATCGACGGGGTCTACGTCATCGCGCCCTTTCTGGGAGACGCGGAGATCATCGGTGAGATCGCCGAAGCGGGCGGGGTCCGGAACTGGTCGCCGGGGCCCTATGATCCGTCGGAGGACTGGGAGCGCCTTCTGTGGGACTGGCTCAAGACCGATGCCGGGAACCCGGACGCGTCTGTCCCCCTCTACCTGGGATACGGAAAAGAGGATCGATTCGTGGAAGCCCACCGGCTTCTGGCGGCGATTCTGCCGCCGGAGCGGGTTTACGCGGTGGACGGCGGCCATGACCCCGAGACCATGCGGCGGCTGTGGCTGCGGTTTCTGGACGACGGCCGGCTGCGATGAGCGGGGCTATTTCATGTGGGCGTCCGGTCCCCCCTCTTCGCCGGTCAAAAATTCGGCCGCCCGCCTGTTGAAGAGCGAGATCCGCCCTTCGGCCTCGCAGACGAGAACCCCCTTGGGCAGTTAGGAGATGAACGCCGCCAGTATGCTGTTTTCGTCCCGGATGCCGGAGTGCAGACCGGCATCGATCCCCGATTTATCCATGAAATATCGTGAACGGCCCGATGAAGCGCATGGCCGGTTCGGTTACGAATTCCCCGCGGCAACGACATGGAGAAAAGCGCCGGAGTAAAGGAATCGTCGTGTTGTGGAATGTCGCTGGCGGAATGCAGGTCGTGAAGGGATTGGCAAGAACTATTTCAACTGTTTCAGATGTTGGAGAATCGATTTTTACAGGAACGAGACGACAATCCATTGACAAAAACAGACCCTGCAATTAAAGTCTAGTCTGGCTAGTTTATACGGAATGGAAAGGAGAACCGCATGGACCATTGGCAACTGCAAGAGGCGAAAAGCAAGTTCAGCGAGGTGGTTCAAAAGGCCCTGAACAACGGCCCCCAGATCGTCACGCGTCACGGGGTTGAAGCCGTCGTGGTATTGTCTGTGTCGGAGTATCGCAGGTTGGCGCGGCCCGCCGAAGATCTGGCGGCCTTTTTTGCAAAATCGCCCCTCAAAGGCGCTGAAATCGATATTGAGCGGGACAAGGATGTGGGGCGAGACTTGGCGCTATGAACTACCTTTTGGATACATGCGTCATTTCGGAACTGGTAAAGCTTCAACCCAACGAAAAAGTTGTGAACTGGTTGAAAGCGCAGCCGGAAGTTTCACTGTTCCTGAGTTCAATCACTTTCGGTGAGATTCAGAAGGGCATTTCCAAACTGCCGGCCGGCCGGAAGCGTCGAGCGCTGCAGGACTGGCTGGATCATGATCTGACGGAGCGATTTCGCCGCCGGATTCTACCGGTGGATACCCGTGCGGCGGTAACGTGGGGCCGGATTCGGGCGGAAGCGGAAGCGAAAGGCAAATCAATACCGGTCATCGACGGGTTGATCGCCGCCATCGGAATGACCAACGACATGACCGTGGCCACTCGAAATGTGAAGGATATGCCGGATGGTGGGGTGAGGGTATTCAATCCCTGGGGAGACGAGATTTAGGCTCTTGGGGCGTCCCACCAACCGGCGGATATCGCCGCTATGGCGCCGCCGAAGCCAGCGCCCGACCGAATTCGCGGGCTTTTTCCACGACTTCGGCGTCCTTGGCGAAGGCGCCCGGTTCCGGAGGGACCAGCGGAAAGAGGCACGAGAGGAATCTGCACCCGAGGATGTCCGCCGGATTTTTCCACTGCCGTTCCAGCAGTTCCAGGTTGTTTTCGATGGATCCGCCGGCGGTGGCCAGCAGGGCCAGCGTCTTGCCGGAGAGCGCCGACCGGACCTCCCAGGAATCGGTGAATTTGGACAGGGAATACATCCGGTCTATGAAAATTTTGAGCTGGGCTGAAAAACTCCACCAGTACAGCGGCGTGGCCATGACGACGGCGTCATATTGGGGGATCGTGGCGACGGTCCGGCCCACTTCGTCGCCGATACTGCATTCGAATTTCTCCGACGCCTGGCACTTCTGACAGCCGATGCATCCCGGCTGTTTGAATTCGAGTTTCGTGGCGTCGATTTCGGTTACCGCCGAGCCGGCTTCCAGCGCGGCCTCCATGGCAATGGCGGCTACGGATCGCGTGTTGCCCTTTTTGCGGGGGCTTCCCTGGATGAAGACGATTTTGTTGGGCATTCTGGCTTATCCTTTCTTGGTGGTCAGAGGGAAAAATTCTCTTTGTCGATCCCGGTCTCGCCTTCCGCCATAAACTTGGCTTTCTCATAGGGCTTGTCGATAGCATTCCCCTTAAATAAATATGGAAGGGTTGCACCCGAATCTTTCCGCCAACGCCTTGATATGGCGTTTGTTGAGTTCTCGTTTCCCGGAAAGAATTTCAGAGGTAACACCGGGACTTCCCAATTCCGTAAGGTCTTTCTGCTTCAGGCCGTTCTCTTCCATGAGGTACTTCAAACAATCGATCGGCGACCCCTCGGGTTCGGGCAGGTTTTCACTTTCATAATTTTCGATGAGATCCCCTACAAGATCGAGAAGTCCCGACAAGGGGTGGTATTCGTCATCGCCGATTCGATCGATCAGGTAATTTGAAAAATCGATTAGTTGGTCGAGATCACCATTAGTCAAGGGAGGAGATAGTAAAGGGGATAAGACAGACCATGAATCGATTATTTTTTCATAGTGTTGAACCATTCGTCTTCCTTCCATTTCTCCTTGTCGTATTCCTCATGGGTAAGGATGTGCCGGATGAAGAGCTTTCCTCTGCGATATCGAATATAGGCGATGAGGCGAAATTTGTTTCCACCAATATTGAAAACGACGAAATTTTTAACTTTGTCCGCGCTCGGGAACAGATTTTTAACGTCTTGAAACGTGGCGAATGCCGATTTTTTAACAATTTTATACCATCTGTCCATGCTCTGTTGGGCGTCTGGATGAATTTTACAAAATTCTTCTATTCTTTTGCGGCTGATTATATGCATTACGCCCCGATGGCATCTATGGCGTTCTCGAATTGAGAATTCAATTTAAATTTTTTTTACGCTGATGTCAAAGGTTTTATCGCGTCGGTTTTTGTGTATCCATCCGCCGGATTTGATTTAAGTCAAGGACATCCTTACGCCGCTCTTGGTAATGTGACTACAAACGCCAACCTTTTCCCCCTGCCCCTTTAAACGCGGGCGAGAGTTGAGGTGATGGAATGAATAAACGAAACCAAAAAAATAACAGGGACGCCCAACCCGTCGCGATCATTGCCGCCGGCAACGGCGACATGGGGTTCATCCGGGAAGTCAAAGAGCGCTCCGGCACCGACCTGAGCGCCTGCTTCCATTGCCGGTGCTGCGCCGGGGGCTGTCCCTTCATCGAGGCCATGGACTATTCGCCCCACGGCGTCATCCGGCTGGCGCAGCTCGGAATGCGGGAAGAGGTTCTCAAGTCCGCGACCATCTGGACCTGCGTGGGGTGCCACACCTGCTCCATCGCGTGCCCCATGGCCATCGACATGGCGGCGGTCATGGATGCCCTGCGCGGGATCGCCATAGAAAGCGACGCCGCCATCGCCGAGCCTGACGTGCTCGATTTCCACCGGGAGGTGCTCCGGTCCATCGAGCGGTACGGCCGCACCCACAAGCTGGAGATCATGATGCGCTACAAGGTCAAGACGCGCGACTGGTTCACCGACATGGACGTGGGGCTGCGGATGCTGGCCAAGCGGAAGCTGGATCTCATGCCGTCCAGGGTCCGGAACACCAAGGATCTGAAACGGATGTTTCGCAAAAACGCCGAAGGAGGGATCCCATGAGCCGATCCAAACGCATCCCGCCATCTGGTGGACCCCCGGCCCATGTTGCGGTCCGCCTGGTTGCTCGGCTGAAGTCAAAATTAAAAAACATTATAGAATTAAGCTGATTAAGAGAATTTCGTTGACAGGACCTAATGACTGTTTGACAATTAAAACAATGAAATTGTTATGTTTTTGAGATTATTATCCCCGGAGGAAACCCCATGACCCGCACATCCATCTTTTCCCGCCTCAATTTTCTTCGGCCCCTGGACCCCGATCCCCCCAAACCCGGCGAACCGGTGTCCGGCGGCGCCGCCGAAGTCCGGACCGGCGGGCGGGACTGGGAAGATTTCTACCGGCGGCGGTGGCAGTACGACAAAAAGGTCCGCTCCACCCACGGCGTCAACTGCACCGGGTCCTGCTCCTGGGACGTTTACGTCAAGGACGGCGTCATCGTCTGGGAGACCCAGCGGACCGATTACCCGGAATGCGGGCCCGGCGTGCCCGACCATGAACCCCGGGGATGCCCCCGGGGCGCCACCTTTTCCTGGTACACCTACAGCCCGGTGCGGGTGAAATACCCCTACATCCGGTCGGCGCTGCTCTCCATGTGGCGCGAGGCCCTCCGGGAAGACCCCGATCCGGTGACCTCCTGGGAGCGGATCCAGGCCGATCCCGAGCGGCGGCGGGAATACCAGCGGGCAAGAGGGAAGGGCGGGCTGGTGCGAGCCTCCTGGGACGAAGCCGCGACGTTGGTGGCCGCTTCCCTCATCCACACCATCAAGAAATGGGGGCCAGACCGGGTTTTCGGGTTCACGCCCATCCCGGCAATGTCCATGGTCTGCTACGCCGCCGGGGCCCGGTTCCTGTCGCTCATCGGCGCGTCCATGATCAGTTTCTACGACTGGTACTGCGACCTGCCGCCGGCTTCGCCGCAGGTCTGGGGCGAACAGACCGACGTGCCCGAAAGCGCCGACTGGTACGACGCCGGCTACATGATCGTCTGGGGCACGAACATCCCCATGACCCGGACCCCGGACGCCCATTTCTACACCGAGGCCCGCTACCGGGGCGCCCGGGTGGCCGCCGTGGCCCCCGACTACGCCGAATACGTCAAGTTCGCCGATACCTGGCTGCCCGCCAAGGCCGGAACGGACGCCGCCCTGGCCATGGCCATGACCTTCGTCATCTTCAAGGAGTGCTACATCGACCGGCGGGTGGACTATTTCCATGAGTACGCCAAGACCTATACCGATCTGCCCTTTGTCGTCGTATTGGACCCCAAGGGCGACGACCGGGTTCCGGGCCGGTTTCTCCGGGCGTCCGACCTCGGCGCCGACACCGGCAACGCCGATTGGAAGACGGTTTTGTTCGACGGGTCTTCAGGGCGGTTCGTGGTTCCCAATGGGTCCATCGGTTCCCGCTGGGAAGAGGGCGGCAAGTGGAACCTTGAGATGACCGACGCCATCAGCGGAACTTCGGTGGACCCGCTTCTTTCTTTCGCCGACGATGCCGACGAGTGGCGGACGGCCCTTTTCCCCTTGTTCGACCTCAAGGGCAACGCCATTCGCAAGGGAATGGTCCCCGTCAAACGGATCGGAGACGGCGACGACGCGCTCATCGTGACCACCGTCTTCGACCTGGTGGCGGCCCACCTGGGGATCGACCGGGGTCGGGGGGGCGACACGGCCGCCGGATACGACGACGACGCGCCCTGCACGCCCGCATGGCAGGAAGCCATTACCGGGGTTCCGGCCGGAGACGCGATCCGGGTGGCCCGGGAGTTCGCCGAAAACGCCGAAAAGACCCGGGGCAAGTCGATGATCTTCCTGGGCGCCGGGACGAACCACTGGTTTCACAGCGACATGACCTACCGGGCCATCCTGAACTTGACCACCCTCTGCGGCTGCCAGGGCGTCAACGGCGGCGGATGGGCCCATTATGTGGGGCAGGAGAAAGTTCGGCCCCTGGCGGGGTGGTCGGCCCTGGCTTTTGGTTTAGATTGGCAGCGGCCGCCGCGGCTTCAGAACGGCACATCATTTTATTATTTCGCAACGGGGCAGTGGCGATATGACACCATGGACGTTCGGTCGGTGATGTCGCCACTGACGGACACGGACAAAAAAAACACGGACAA
Organism: Desulfobacteraceae bacterium; assembly: GCA_011389855.1. Classification (GTDB taxonomy): domain Bacteria; phylum Desulfobacterota; class Desulfobacteria; order Desulfobacterales; family JAABSP01; genus JAABTD01. Next base: position 11,940 of record JAABTM010000017.1, on the reverse strand, counting down.
GGACACGGACGAACACGGACGCGACGACACGGACGGACTGCCGGCCCACCCGGCGGATTACAACGCGGCTGCGGCCCGCATGGGGTGGTTGCCGTCTTATCCTCAGTTCAACCGGAATCCTTTGGAGATCTGCCGGGAGGCTGAAGACGCCGGGGCGGAAAATGATGACGAGATCCTTCGCCGCGTCGTGGACGGGCTAAAATCCGGCGACCTCCTCTTCTCGGCCGACGACCCGGATGCGCCGGAGAATTTCCCCCGGATGCTCTTCCTGTGGCGGGCCAACCTGCTGGGGGCCAGCGGCAAGGGGCACGAATATTTTCTCAAACACCTTCTGGGGACCGAGAGCGCGATCTTCAACAAGGAGAGCGATCTCCGGCCGCGCGACATCCGGTGGCGGGACCCGGCCCCGGAAGGGAAGCTGGACCTGCTGGTGACCCTGGAACTGCGCATGTCAACGAGCGCGCTCTATGCCGACGTGGTGCTGCCGGCCGCCGGCTGGTACGAGATGCACGATTTGAGCACCACGGATCTTCATCCCTTCATCCATCCCTTCAACCCGGCCATCGATCCGCCCTGGGAGACCCGCACCAACTGGGAGCAGTTCAAGGCCATCGCCGCCAAGTTTTCGGAGTTGTCCGGACGTCATCTGGGGGTGCGCAAGGACCTGGTGGCGACGCCGCTCATGCACGATTCCCCCGGCGAGATCGCCCAACCCAGCGTCAAAGATTGGAAAAAAGGCGAAATTGACCCTGTGCCGGGCAAAACGTTGCCCAACCTCGCCGTCGTCACCCGAGACTTTCCCAACGCCTATAAAATGATGACCTCCCTCGGCCCGCTCCTGGCGGAAAAGGGGATGGGGGCCAAGGGGGTGAGCTGGAAGGCCGACGCCGAAGTCGCCGACCTGGAGGCGCGCCTGGGAACGGTATCCGCCCTGGGGATCAGCCAGGGCCGGCCCGATCTGTCCACCGACCGCCAGGTGGCCGAAGCCATCCTCGGGCTTGCGCCGGAGACCAGCGGGCGGACCGCCGTCAAGGCATGGCAAAGCGTGGCCCAGCGGACCGGCCGATTTCTCGCCCATCTCTGCGAGGACCGGGCCGAAGAGCGGATCACCTTCAACGAAATCACGACCCAGCCCCGCAAGATCATCACCAGCCCCATCTGGAGCGGCGTGGAATCCGAGGGGCGCAATTACTCGCCTTTCGTGGTCAACATCGAGGAGAAGATCCCCTTCCGGACCCTCACCGGCCGGGCCCAGTTCTACCAGGATCATGAGTGGATGCGGGCCTTTGGCGAAGGGCTTCCCGCCTATCGGCCGCCCCTGGACATGGCGGCCATGGGGTCCACGAAGATGGAACGGGAGCCGGGGAAAGAGATCATCCTCAACTACCTGACGCCCCATTCCAAATGGTCGATCCACTCCACCTACTCCGACACCCTGACCATGCTGACCCTGTTCCGGGGCGGAGAGGCGGTCTGGCTCAACAACGAGGACGCCGAGCGCATCGACGTGAAGGACAACGACTGGATCGAATGCTTCAACGTCAACGGCGTGGTGATCGCCAAGGCCGTGGTCAGCCACCGGATTCCGCCGGGCAAGGCCTTCATGTACCACGCCCAGGAGCGGCTCATCAACACGCCGGGCTCGCCCCGGTCGGGCCAGCGGGGCGGCACCCACAACAGCGTCACCCGGATCATGGTCAAGCCCACCCATATGATCGGCGGGTACGCCCAGCTCAGCTACGGGTTCAATTATTACGGCCCCATCGGGTCCCAGCGGGACGAAGTGATCGTGGTCCGGAAAACGGAAGAGGTGGACTGGTATGAAGATTAAAGCGCAGATGGCCATGGTCCTCAACCTGGACAAATGCCTCGGGTGCCATACGTGCAGCATCCCCTGTAAAAACGTCTGGACGAACCGGGCCGGGGCCGAATACATCTGGTTCAACAACGTCGAAACCAAACCCGGCATCGGGTATCCCAAAAAATGGGAAGATCAGGACCTCCGGAAAGGCGGATGGCAACTGAAAGACAATCGTCTCTCGCTCAAAGCCGGCGGACGGATCGACAAGCTGGTCAACATCTTCTACAACTCCGACCTGTCAACCATCGACGACTATTACGAGCCCTGGACCTACGACTACGGCAAGCTGGCGTCGAGCCCGGCCCGCCGCCACCAGCCCTCCATTCGGCCCGTTTCCCAGATCACCGGCGAGAACATGGATATCAAATGGGGCAGCAACTGGGAAGACGACCTGGCCGGCGTCACCGAGACCGGCGGGGGCGACGTCAACTTCAGGGGTCTGGCCCACGAGACCTATCTCCAGTTTAAAAAAGTCTTCATGTTCTATCTGCCGCGCCTCTGCGAACACTGTCTCAACCCGGCCTGCGTCGCCTCCTGCCCGTCCGGCGCCCTTTACAAGCGGGACGAGGACGGCATCGTGCTGGTGGACCAGGAACGGTGCCGGGGCTGGCGGTATTGCGTCTCCGGCTGTCCCTACAAAAAAGTCTATTTCAACTGGAAGACCGGCCGATCCGAAAAGTGCCTCTTCTGCTACCCCCGAACCGAATCGGGCCAGACCACCCTCTGCGCCCATAGCTGCGTCGGCCGCATCCGGTACGTGGGCGTCATGCTCTACGACGCGGACCGGATCAGCGAAGCCGCTTCCGTCGAGGATGAAAAGGGCCTCTACCCCCGCCAGACCGACCTCTTCCTCGACCCGAACGCCCCCGACGTGATCGACGCCGCCCGGACCCAGGGCATCCCGGAACCGTACCTCGAAGCCGCCCGACGCTCCCCGGTCTACCGGATGGCCGTGGACTGGAAGATCGCCTTCCCGCTCCACCCGGAATTCCGGACCCTGCCCATGGTCTGGTACGTGCCGCCCCTGAGCCCGCTCGCGTCCCTGGCCGACGCCGACAGCCCGGAAACCATCATTGACCGGATGCGCATCCCCCTGACCTACCTGGCCAACCTGCTTACCGCCGGCGACGTCGAGCCGATCCGCCTGGCCCTGGAACGGCTCATGGCCCTCCGGTCCTACATGCGCGCCAACCGCTTGGGGGACGTCCAAGACGACGAGACCCTCCACCGCCTCGGCATGACCCCCGAAATCGCCGACGCCATGTACAACCTCCTGGCCGTCGCCAAATACCGGGACCGGTTCGTGGTTCCGACGACGCATCGGGAGACGGAAGTGGAACCGCATGAGTTTCAGGGGGCGTGTGGATTTAGTTGAAAGAAAGGGACAGAGGGACAGAGGGAAAAAGGGACAGAGGGACAGAGGGACAGAGGGACAGAGGGAAAAAGGGACAGAGGGACAAAGAGGGAACGGAATAATCGCAGTCGCCGGGGTGTTTCCGAAGCGTCCGCCGCGCTGTCTGAGTGAAACGAGTTCGCGGCGGGCGCTTCGGAAATATCCCGGCGGCGGCAAACGGTAGGTGATCAATATGGATAACCCAATGGAAAGATCGACGTTGTCAAAATTATTCGCCGTCCTGCTTCGCTATCCCGATGAAGACCTCATGGCGGGTTTAAGCGACGCCTCGGAAGCGGCGGAAACCATCACCGACGAAGCCCAACGGCAGCGGTGCGAGCAAGTGATCCAATATCTTAAAAATACGCCGCTCCTCCAGGCCCAGGAAGCCTACACCGCCGCGTTCGACCTGAACCCGAAGCTCTGCCTCAACCTCACCTATCACCGGTGGGGCGACGGAAAGGAGCGGGGCGAGGCCTTGGCCGCGTTCACACGGATGTATCTTGAAAACGGCTATGCCCCGGCCACCCGGGAACTGCCCGACTACCTGCCCATGGTCCTGGAAATGCTGTCGCTGACCGACCCGGAGACGCTCCCGAAGCCCGTCGCCGACTGCCTGCCCGACATCGAATCCATCGCCGAAAGGCTCCGGGAAACGGAAAGCCCCTATGCCGGGATCATGGCGGGCGTGGCCGATATCTTCACCCCTTTGTATGAAAAGAGGAGGCGCGCATCATGATGAACACCTTCGCTTTCGTGATCTACCCCTACCTGGCGTTGACCGCATTCGTGGTCGGTCACATCTATCGATACCGAACCGACCGGCTCACCTGGAACGCCAAATCGAGCCAGTTCCTCGAAACCGGCGCGCTGCCGGTCGGGATTATCCTGTTTCACTACGGCGTTATCCTCGCCCTGCTGGGGCATGCCGGCGGGCTGCTCATCCCCCAGCGGATCTACGACGCCATGGGCATCAGCGGCCATTCCCACACCCTCGTCGCCTATTACGCCGGCCTGCTCGTGGGCAACCCGGCGTTTATCGGCATCCTGCTGCTCCTTTATAGACGGGTGGCCCGGACCCGAATACGCGCCACCACCACCATGAACGATTTCACCACCCTGGCGCTGCTGTTTCTCACCGTCGGCGCCGGGCTCTACAACGTGCTGTTCGGCCATTACGAGGTCCTCTACACCGTCGCGCCCTGGCTCCGGGGCATTCTCACGCTGACCCCGGCCCCCGAGCTGATGCGCAACGTGCCGCCGACCTACAAGATCCACATCCTCTCGGCTTTCACCCTCATCGGGTTCGCGCCCTTCAGCCGGCTGATCCACATCTGGAGCGCCCCCGTCGGTTACCTCTTCCGACGACTGGTCGTCTTCCGGCGGCGGACTGTCCGGGCGTAAGGCTGTGCAAAACAGAAAGGATCGACCCATGGAAGAAGAAGCCGTCTGTCATGCCGAATCGAGCAAGGAGGCCGCTCTCGTCTGGTCCACCATCGCATTTTTCGCCGGGTTCGCCGGCGTCTCCGCTTTCGGCCCAATCGTCGCGGAACTGAAGGACGCCATGAAAATGAGCCCTTTTCTCATGGGGCTCCTGGCGTCGAGTCCGGCCCTGACCGGTTCCCTGCTGCGGATCCCTTTCGGGGCCATGGTGGACCGGATGGGCGGCAAAAAGCCCATTCTCATCCTGATGGTGCTGGCCGCCGCCGGCGTGGCCGGAATGACCGCTCTGTTCGCCCTGTATCCCGACCCCACCTTCGCTCAGTATCCCCTGTTCCTGCTTTCCGGGGTCCTGTGCGGGAGCGGCATCGCCATCTTCTCCGTCGGCATCCCGTCCGTCTCCTACTGGTATCCCCAGAAGGCCCAGGGGACCGCCCTGGCCGTCTACGCCGGACTCGGCAACCTCGCCCCCGGCCTGTTCGCCGTGATCCTGCCCATGATGGTCATCTCCCTGGGATTCACCACCTCCTATGTCCTGTGGCTGGTCCTGCTGGGCGTCCTGATACTTCTGGTGGCCCTTTTCATGAAGGACGCCCCTTATTTCCAGTACCGGGAGATGGGCATCAAAATCGACCCCGACGCCCTGGCCGAGGCCTGCGGCGAGGAACTGATCCCCTCCGGGGCAGCCTTCGAATCCGTCAAGCGGGCCGCCGCCAACTGGCGCACATGGATCCTGACGGCCTTTTATTTTGTCACCTTCGGCGGATTCATCGCCCTGACCATCTGGCTCCCCACCTACTGGAACGAGTATTTCGGGGTCAGCGTGGTCCGGGCCGGCGTCTACACCGCGCTCTATTCCCTGTCGTCGTCGCTCCTGCGGGTGGTGGGCGGCATGGCCGCCGACCGGTTCGGCGGCGAACGGGTGGCGTCGCTCTCATTCCTTGTCGTCGTTCTGGGTGCGGCGTTGATGATGGGGGCCTACGGGATCTTCGCCGCGGCCATGGCCGGCCAAATGCTGCTGGCCCTGGGGATGGGGTTCGCCAACGCCGCCGTTTTCAAACTCGTCCCCCATTACACCCCCAAGGCCGTGGGCGGGGCCGCCGGCATCGTCGGCGGGCTGGGCGCTTTCGGCGGGTTCGTCATTCCGCCCGCCATGGGGCTTTACGTCAAATTCTGGGGGACAGCCGGTTATCCACTGGGATTTTCCGTTTTTCTGATCCTGTCGCTGGTCTGTCTCGGGCTGTTTCTGCCGCTCAAAAAGGATGCGGCGGGGGCTTGACCTGGGTCAATGACCCGTCGTTTCAAATACGCCATATTGAACTCACAAACGCCAACCTGCAACGAGGAGGTCCAAATGGAAAAAACCGAAACCACCATCGAAGAATTCGTCAAAGAAGGCATCTCCCTGGAGGGTCTCGTCGAGTATCAGTCCGGCTCCGTGGTCAGCAAGACCCTGATCAAAAAACCGACCGGCACCGTCACCCTGTTCGCCTTCGACAAGGACGAAGGCTTGAGCGAACACGCCGCGCCCTTCGACGCCATGGTCACGGTGCTGGACGGGAAAGTCGAGATCAGTCTCAACAAAAAACCTTACACCCTGACAAAAGGGGAGATGATCATCATGCCGGCCAACATCCCCCACGCCCTCAAGGCGGTGGAGCGGTTCAAGATGATGCTGATCATGATCAAGGAATAGAGGAGACCGGCGGCCATGAAAGCGGATACGGCATTCGAGAACATGACCATGAGGGTGTTTCTGGATCGGGTGGCGGCGGATTCGCCCACCCTGCCGGCCGGCGGATGCGCTGCGGCGCTGTGCTCCGCCCTGGCCGCCGCCCTTGGCGGATTCGTGGCGCGGATTTCAAGAAAGAAGGCCGGCGACGGCGCCGGGAAAACCCAGATCTCGACCCTGGTCGACACCCTCCGGGCCATCCAGGAAGCGAGCCTGGAGGCCATCAGCCGGGATGTGGACGCCTACGGCAAGATCATGGACGCCGCCAAACTGCCCAAGGGCAAGGCGCGGGACGCGGCCATGGAGTCCGCCTGCATCACCGCTTTAGGGCCGCCGCTGAAACTGGTGGAATACGGCGTGAAGATGCTCCGGGCGATCCTGTCCATGTGGGAGCGCATCTACCCATCGGCCCGGGCCGACGCCCGGGTCGCCTCCCATCTGGCCTACGCCTGCATGGAAAGCGGGCTGGCCATCGCCCACGCCAACATCGACTGCATCCAGGACGACACCTTGGCGACCAGCTACCGGAGCACCCTGGAGAGCTTTCAGGCCGAGGGCGAATCCCTTTATGAATCCATCCGGGAGCGGTGACGTTTTCAAAAAAAATTGCCCCTTTTGACTTAGATCAATGAAAAGGGATCGCGGATCGGGGTATAAGAGATCCAGAACGAGGGGAAAAACCGAACGGCTCATCCGAGCGACGAACGACATAATCAATCGAAAGGAGCAACACCATGTTTTGTTTTCAATGCGAGCAAACGGCAAAAGGCGAAGGCTGCACCAAAGCGGGCGTTTGCGGCAAGCCCCACGAGGTAGCCGAACTTCAGGATCTGCTGATATGGATGGTCAAGGGACTGTCGCTTTACGCCGTGGAAGGCCGAAAGGTCGGCGTGGTCGATGAAAAGGTCGACCGCTTTACCGCCGAAGCCTTTTTTTCGACTCTCACCAACGTCGATTTCGACCCGGACCGGTTCGTGAAACTGATCAGCCAGTGCGCGGCCCTGCGGGAAGAACTCAAAGGACGGGTCAAGGAAGCCGGCGGCAAGGTCGATTTCACCGAAGAGGCCGCTAACTACATGCCGCCCCAGACCCAGGACGCCCTGATCGCCGACGGCGAGAAGGTGGGCGTGAAATATCCCGAGGACCTCAACGAGGACATCCGGTCTCTCCGGGAACTGCTCACCTACGGCATCAAGGGGATCGCCGCCTACGCGGACCACGCCCGGATTCTGGGCAAGACCGACGAGACCATCGATGCGTTCATCCATGAGGCCATGGCCAAGACGCTGGACGCGGGTCTGACCGCCGACGACTATGTAAATCTGGTGATGAAAGCCGGCGAGATCAACCTGCGGACCATGGAACTGCTCTACGAGGCCAATTCCGGGGCCTATGGCAAGCCGGTCCCGACCAAGGCGCCCCTGGGACCCAAAAAGGGCAAGGCCATTCTGATCTCCGGTCATGATCTGAAGGACCTGGATCTACTGCTCCAGCAGACCGAGGGCAAGGGGATCAACATCTACACCCACGGCGAAATGCTGCCGACCCACGGCTACCCGGAGCTGAAGAAATACGACCACTTCCACGGCCACTACGGCACGGCCTGGCAGAACCAGTCCAGGGAGTTCGACGAATTTCCGGGCGCCATCCTGATGACCACCAACTGCATCCAGCGGCCCCGGAGTTCCTACAAGGACCGGATCTTCACCACCGGTCTTGTGGGGTGGCCCGATGTGACCCACCTCCCGGACAAGGACTTCACCCCGGTCATCGAGAAGGCCCTGGAGATGGAGGGTTTCCCCGAAGACGTCGACAAGGGCCACGTCACCGTCGGTTTCGGCCACGACGCGGTGCTGGGCGTGGCCGACAAGGTCATCGAAGGCGTCAAAAACAAAGCCATCCGCCATTTCTTCCTGGTGGGCGGCTGCGACGGCGCCAAGCCGGGACGGAGCTACTATACCGAGTTCGCGGAAAAAGCGCCCAAGGACACGGTGATCCTGACCCTGGCCTGCGGCAAGTTCCGGTTTTTCGACAAGGATCTGGGCGACATCGGCGGCATCCCGCGCCTCCTGGACGTGGGGCAGTGCAACGACGCCTACTCGGCGGTAAAGATCGCCACGGCTCTGGCCGACGCCTTCGATTGCGGGGTCAACGACCTGCCGCTGTCCATGATCCTGTCCTGGTACGAGCAGAAGGCCTGCGCCATCCTGCTGAGCCTGCTCTACCTCGGCATCAAGGACATCCGGCTGGGTCCGAGCCTGCCGGCTTTTATTTCGCCCAACATCCTCCAGGTGCTGGTGGACAAGTTCGACATCAAACCCATCAGCACGCCGGACGAGGACCTGAAAGCGATCCTCGGATAATGATCTGTAGGGGCGAAAAATTTTTCGCCCCTACAAATCGATAAAATGGCACGCAAAAAGGAGATCACCGCATGAAATGCCCTGGACAAGATACCCAATACTGGAAACCGGGGGACATTTTCGACGCCAAATGCCCGGAATGCGGCCGCAGGGTGGAGTTCTTCAAGGACGACACCTCGCGGAAATGTCCGGGCTGCGGTCACCGGTTTGTTAACCCGAGCATGGATTTCGGATGCGCGGCTTACTGTCAGTACGCCGAACAATGCCTCGGCGATTTGCCCCCGGAGCTGATGGCCCAGAAGGAGGATCTGCTCAAGGACCGGGTGGCCATCGCCATGAAACGCTACTTCAAACAGGATTTCAAGCGAATCGGTCACGCCACCAAAGTGGCCCGCCACGCCGAGCGGATCGGCAAGATGGAGGGCGCCAACATGGCGGTGGTGCTCACCGCCGCGTACCTCCACGACATCGGCATCCCCGAGGCCGAGCGGAAGCACGACAGTTCCGCGGCAAAATACCAGGAGGAAGAGGGGCCGCCCGTGGCCCGGGAGATCCTGGAGAACCTGGGCGCCCGGGAACCGCTCATCGACGAAGTCTGCGACATCGTCGGCCATCACCATCATCCCCGGGAGGAAGAGACCCTCAATTTCAAGGCGGTCTACGACGCGGACCTGATCGTCAACCTGGCGGAGAAACAGAAGGAAAACAGCACGGACCCGGAGCGGCTGGAATCCATCATTCAGAAATCGTTTCTGACCCCCGCCGGCGCCGACGCGGCCAGAAAAGCGCTTTTAGATTGAAAAACAACGACGCTCCGGCGTCCACCTGGTCCACCTGGTCCACATAGTCCACCCCGTCCACCTGGACAAAAACGGAGACCCCAACATGAAAACAACCCGCAAAATCATAGAAATCGACGAGGAAAAATGCGACGGCTGCGGCCAGTGCGTGCCGGCCTGCGCCGAAGGCGCCATGGAGATCGTGGACGGCAAGGCCAAGGTGATCGCCGACAAATACTGCGACGGCCTGGGCGCCTGCCTGGGCGAATGCCCCAACGACGCCCTGCACATCGTCGAGCGGGAAGCCGAGGAGTTCGACGAAGAGGCGGTGGAGGAACTGCTGGAGAAAAAGGCGACCGAAAAACCGTCCCTGGAGCCGATCCGGGGGTGCCCGTCGGCGGGCGTGCAGATGTTCGCCCCTGCGGGCAGGGAAAAGGCCCCGGTGGAAGCGGCCGGCGCCGCCGAATCGGCTCTCTCTCACTGGCCGGTCCAGATCCGGCTGGTGCCGCCCGACGCGCCCTTTTTAAAAGGCGCCGACCTCCTGGTGGTGGCTGACTGCGCGCCGCTGGCCTATCCCAATTTCCACAGCGATTTCCTGCAGAGCCGCGTGGTGATGATGGGCTGCCCCAAATTCGACGCCGTGGACGAATACGTGGAAAAGTTCGCCCAGATCTTCAAAAACGCCGGCCTGAAAAGCGTCACCTCGGTCTACATGGAGGTGCCCTGCTGCTCGGCCCTGCCCATGATCGTCAAAAAGGCCATGAAGGAAGCAGGCCGCGAGATCCCCTTCGAGGAAGTGGTTGTCGGACGGCGCGGGAAGGTGGTGGAGCGGGGGAAGGTGGGGTGATCGTCGTCAACATAATAGCCTGATTGCATCGCCTCGGAATGAATTCCGATGGAACGGCCGGTTTTGAAAACTCTGTTTGACAGCCCGAGGCCCTTTGTAATAAGACTTACGGTCAAGCGGGGCAGTTTTATGAGCGAATGTCAGTCACCACCAATTTTTTTCCGACAGCGAGAAGACCATATGAAGACAGCAAAGAGTGAACACCGGCGTCTGGAGCGTTTCGGGCTCGGCCTTCCTTCTCAGGTTTATGTCTCAGAGGATAAAGAAGGGGAAGGGTTGATGGCCCTGGAGACCCGCAATGTCTGTTCGGGGGGCGCTTTTTTCAAAACCGAGGAATTGCTGGAGGAGGGAACGGAGGTCGCCATCGACCTGGTGCTGCCTCTGGACGAGCTGAAAAAGATGGATGGCCGGCGCACCCTCATCAAGGTCTCCGGCGTCGTGGTCCGGACCGAGGACGAGGGCATGGCCGTTCAGTTCAACCGGCGGTTCAAGCTGATTCCCATGAGCAGCGAAAACAGCGGGGGCGAGCCGGAGATGTGAAGAGGGGCGTACCCTATTTTCCGATGGATGTATATTTTAGATAATAATTCTCCGCCGCCCGCGGCCGGTAATCCTTGACTTTAGGATTGACGGCTTCGAAGGTGACCGGTTCGTAAAGATAGATGAAGGGCGGGTTTTCCTGCATGTAGCGCTGGAGTTCCACGTATAGCTTGGCCCGGGCCTCGTCGTCCACGGTTTGACCGATCTCGCCGAGCAGTTTCTTGATCCGGGGATCGGACCAGGCCGAGAAGCTGGCGTCCATGCCGCCCAAGGCGCCCTTGAGCCGGGGCAGGGCCTCGCCGGTGGCTTCGGACCAGGAATCGCCGAACAGGGGCGGCAGTTGTTTTTTACCTTCCAGATCCCAGTATTTCCCCGATTCCATCAGGTTGAGGTCGGTTTCGATGCCCACGGCGCCCAGGTACCCCTGGATGGCTTCGCAGACCTGTTCGAAATTGGTGTAGGCCCCGGAGGGGCAGGCGAATCCCATGGAGAAGCCGTCCGCGTATCCGGCGGCGTCCAGGAGTTCCCTCGCCTTTTTCGGGTCATACCCGAAGGGTTCGATCTCTTCGTCGTATCCCCAGTCGCCGGGGGTGATCAAGCCGGTGGCCCGCCGGCCGTAGCCGTCGAACAGGGCGTCGATGATGGCCTGGACGTCCACCGCATAGTTCATGGCCTTCCGGACGGGCGGGCTTTCGGTGGGCTTTCCTTTGCCGGAGGTGAGGTTGTTGAAGGCGATGTAGTAGACGCGATCCACCGGATAGTTGATCATCTTGACGTCGGGGACGGATTTCAGGGCCTCGGCCTCCTCGGAGCTGAGCCGGGTGACGAGGTCCACTTCGCCGGTCTGGATGGCGGCCATCCGGGTGGTCGAGTCCGGAATGGGCAGGAAGACGAGTCTCTTCACCTTGGGATAGCCCTCCTCCCAGTAATCGGGGTTGGCTTCTAAGATGATCCGGTCGCCTTTTTTCCATTCTTTGAAAACAAA
>JAABTM010000482.1 GCA_011389855.1 Desulfobacteraceae bacterium | reverse complement strand
TAGGTCGGGTTCGCTCACGATCTCGATGAGGGGGACGCCGGTCCGGTTCAGGTCCACCCGGCTCACGGGCCGGTCGGGGTCGTGGACGAGCTTGCCGGCGTCCTCTTCCATGTGGATCCGGTTGATCCCGATGCGCCGGGTTCCGCCTTCGACGGAGATGTCCAAATGGCCGTTCCGGGCGATGGGGAGTTCGTACTGGGAGATCTGATACCCCTTGGGCAGGTCGGGGTAGAAATAGTTTTTCCGGGCGAACCGGCTCTCCCGCTGGATCACACAGTCGGTGGCCAGGGCCATCCGGAGGGTGTAATCCACCACCTTCCGGTTGAGCACCGGCAGAACCCCCGGCATGCCGAGACAGACCGGGCAGACGTGGGTGTTGGGCGGGGCTCCGAATTCGGTGGAGCAACCGCAGAAAATTTTGGTGTTCGTCTTGAGCTGGGCGTGGACTTCCAGCCCGATAACCGATTCAAATTCCATGGAAGACGTCCTGTGTCACTTCTTGTCCCTGAGCGCCTGCTTCAGTTTTTCCCCCAGGGATCCCAGGCCGGCGTCCCTGGCCTCCGGGGCGTAGTCGCGCCATTCCCCCTCTTCCTTGGCGTCGGTGGGGCCCAGGGTGATCTTGCGCTCCTGGGGGTGGATTTCCTCCACCAGCACGGTGATGGGCTCGTCAACCCCGAGCTTTTCGATCTCGCCGGCGTGCCGGCTCTTGCGGATCTTGGATTTGGGCAGCAGGCCGGTGACGCCCGGCTCCAGGGAGACGAAGATGCCGAATTTTTCCTTTTTCTCCACGGTACCCTGGACCGTCCGACCCACATCGTACCTGGAGGTCACGTCGATCCAGGGATCGCCTTCGGCGTCCCGGATGGAAAGGCTGATCCGTTTCCGGTCCGGATCGATCTCCTTGACCGTCACTTCCACGGCCTCGCCGGGGGAGACCACGTCCGTCACTTTGTGGATCCGTTTTTTATAGCTTATTTCGCTGATGTGGACCAGTCCCTCGATGCCGGGGGCGATTTCCACGAAGGCGCCGAAATCGGCGCACCGGATCACCTTGCCCCGGACCTTGTCGCCTTCCGAGAACCGGTCGGTCACCGTTTCCCAGGGATCGGCCGCGGCGGCCTTCATGGAAAGGGAAAGCTTGATCTCGCCGGGCTTCTGGCCTTCGGAGATATCGAGGATTTTGACCGTCACCCGCTCGTCGGGGGAGACCACGTCGGCCGGGTTTTCCACCCGGGACCAGCTCAGCTCCGACACGTGGACCATCCCCTCCAAACCGGGGAAGAGTTCCACGAACGCGCCATAGGGCATCAACCGGGTCACCCGGCCCTCGGTCACGTCGCCGACGGAGACCGTCTTGAGGAATTCATCCCGGGCCCCCTCCTGCTCTTTTTCCAGCAGTTCCCGGCGGGAAAGGACGATGTTCCGGCCTTTTTCCTCCAGCCGGACCACGAGAAAGGAGAGGGTCTGCCCGATATAATCTTCGGGGGTCTCGACGTATCGGGCGTCGATCTGGCTGATGGGGCAAAAGGCCCGGCGATGGAGGACCTCCACGTGGAAGCCGCCTTTGACCTGCTCTTTGACCTTGCCCTCCACGGGAATCTTGCGCTCGCGGGCGTCCTGGAGCATCCGGAGGCCGCCGATGCCGGAAATGGCCCGGGAGAGGCGCATCTCGTTTTCGTTCACCGACACCACGTAGAGGGTCAGTTTATCGCCGACGGCAAGGGGCAATTCGCCGTTTTCGTCCAGCAGTTCCGCCCGGTCCACGGCCCCGTCGATCTTGGAGCCCGTGTTGACGAACACGGTATCGCGGCCGATGGCGATGATTTCCCCGTCCACCTGATCGCCCACCTGAAGGTCTTCGCCCATGCCTTCGTCATAGTCGTCGATCAGTTCCGAGAAACTTTTTATCTCTTCGTTTTCCCTGGCGTCGCTTTTCTGGTCGGACATACCCGATTCGCTCCTGAGTGTCGTGATGGTTCGCCGGCGGCGCGATCCTCGCGCCGGCGGCATGGATCCGCGCCGGCCGGTCGGTTCGATCTTATTCGATCAGGATCACCAGCCGTTCGGTTGGGTTTTCCACTTCGATGAGTTTCCCCTTGGGACCCTGCTTGGCAAAGAGGCTGCTGAGTTCGCTCAGGTCAATGCCCTCCTTTTCCAGAGTATCCTTGACCCGTTTGGGCAGGAGTTTTTCCGAAATATGGAGCACCGACAGGGGGATGGAGATCTTGGTCTCCGCATCGGCTTTTCCCGGTTTATAGATATGAAGTTTCAGGGTTTGCATTTTTTTCTCCTCGCTGCGCGACAATTGGCGAAATCAATAACTTCAATCCTTCAATCGTGCCCTCATTTATCATAATCCGTGATTTTTGCAACCGCAATCGGTTCTTAGGGGTAATTTGACGGCCGGCGAACCCTTCGCTTGATTGTCCTTCATTTATTTGGTATGGATTCATCGGGTGCGTTTCCATCAATTCTGGCAAGGAGGCAGCCATGGCGTATGTGATTATCGGCAACGGGGTCGCGGGCGTCCATGCGGCCGAGACCATCCGGCGGCTGGATCCGGACGGCGACATCACCCTCATCGGAGACGAGGTCTTTCCCCCTTACTGCCGCCCCATGATCAGCCTTGTGCTGGAAGGGGCCGCCCGACCCGACGCACTCCCCATCCGGGGTGATCGCTTCTACGACGACCTGCGGATCACGCCGGTTCTGGGCGCCCGGGTCGGATCGATCGACGTGGACAACCGCGCCGTTTCGGTGGAAAACGGCGACGCCGTCCCCTTCGACAAGCTGCTCATCGCCACGGGCGCCGACCCCCGTCCCATCGAGGCCGGGGGCCTGGACCTCGGGAACATTTTCTACATGCGCACCGAAGCCCACGTCCGGGCCATGCTCGACGCCCTGCCCAGGGTCCGGAAGGCCCTGATCCTGGGCGGCGGACTGGTGGGGTTCAAAGCGGCCTACGGCCTGCTCAAACGGGGGATTCCGGTGACCCTGCTGATCCGGTCGGGCCACCCCCTTTCCCTCCAGGTTGACCCGACCGCCGGCGAGATGGTCCGGGACGAGCTGATCTCAAGGGGTC
>JAABTM010000481.1 GCA_011389855.1 Desulfobacteraceae bacterium | reverse complement strand
CGATAAGGGTCAGCTTTCCGTCGGGCATCGTTTCGCCAGGTTGTTAATTATTTCTCTATTCTCCCCCTAAAACCTCAGTTTTTCCCACGCTGCTCTACCACCCCTTCCATATAGCCGGTAAAAAAGCCCGAGAAAAATCCATTCCATTATAAACAGCTGGAACCGCCCATGCCTTTTATCCTCCTCCCCCCCTTCGGGGGGGATAAGAGGGGGGGTGTGTGCTATAATACCTGACGTCAATTTGAAAACAGGGAGGTTCCCCCATGTCCGAAGCGTTTAATCTCATCGCCCCGCTTTATCTCGCCGCACCCGATATCATTGAGCCCCTGGAGTTGATCGCATGTCCGGCATGCAATTCAGCAAAGGGCCACATCTGCTGGGGCCATTACTGGCGGTATCGGCCCGGAACCGATCAGCGCGAAGCGATCCAGCGGTTTTTGTGCAAAAACGACGAATGTCCCCGACAAACGTTTTCCGTTCTGCCGCATCCGTTTCTGCGCATCGTGCGGTTTACCCTCTGCTCTCTCTTTGCCATCCTGGCGATGTTTGAAGCCGGAGAAACCGTATCAGAGCTGGCCAGACAATTCGGCGTTGCCCGAAGCACGATCCGTCGCGCCGTTGGCTTTTCCCGCCGGTTGAAGACCTGGATGGACCGGGAATCGCAAACAGCCCCCTGGGCGCCGTCGCCGTGTTTTTGTCCCAAGCGCCTGTGGTCGTCGTTCATTCGCGCTTTTTCCTGGGCTTTTTACCCAGCCCGATCATAAAGGAGGCCGCCCACACAAAGCCGCCATTCCCATTAAATCAAATGCTTGTTAGCCTGGGTCTCAAAAATAACGAAAGGAGACCAGACAATGAGCATCCCAACCGAATCGCCGATCCCGGACAAGGCCCTGTGGCGCTACGGGGTCATCAGCCCCTTGCTGCACCAGGACCCAAACGGTCTTACCCAGGGCCAAGTGCTGGCCTCGCTTGCTGGACGCACCTTCGTGGAGCCCGACGGCGGCCATGTGAAGGTGTCTGAAGAGACCCTGCGCAAATGGCTCTACCGCTACAGGGCCGGCGGACTGGCCGGACTGTCGGATAAGAAACGTTGCGACAGCGGTGCATCCGACGTGCCCGAAGCGCTTCAGGACGCCATGTTCGATCTGAGAAAGACCCACCCGAGATGGCCGCTGTCCCGGCTTTTCGAAGAACTTTCATCTTCCGGCCTCTGGAACAAACGCACGCCGGCCCGTTCGACCCTGTACCGGTTCGCCAAGGCCCGAGGTCTGGAAAGAAGCCGCGCCCATGCGTGCGCCGAAACGTTTCGAAGCTTTTCGTTCACCGGCTTCGGCCAGATGTGGATGGCCGATTTCATGCACGGCCCCAAGCTTCGATTCGGCAAGCGTCGAAAAAAGACGCTGCTGCACGTCATTATCGACGACTGCTCCCGGTACGTGGTCGCCGGACGGTTCTACACCCGCGAAACCGTGGAAGTGCTGATCACGGAGATGATGCGGGCCATGACCTGCTTCGGCGTCCCGGAGCGCTTCTACACCGACAACGGCCCTTGTTACGCCAGCCGACATCTGAAAGTGGTGTGCGCTCGCTTGGGCGTGGATCTGCTCCACACCCCGCCCTATCGTCCCCAGGGGCGGGGAAAGGTGGAGCGCTTTTTCCGGACCGTGCGCGACGGATTCCTGGCCGATTGCCCCCACAAAAGCATAGACGACCTCAATGCCGGCTTTGTCCGGTGGCTGGCCCGGTATCACGAAGCCGTGCACAGCAGCCTGGAGCGCAGCCCGCTCCAGCAGCGGCTCCAGGTGGAAAACGCCTGCCGCGCCCTGCCGGAGGTGGCCCGCATAGACGATCTTTTCCGCATGCACCGTCGATGCCGGGTCTATAAAAACGGCGTGATCCACCTGAAAAAGCGCGTCTTCGAGGTGCCAGGGTGCGCGCCCAACTCCAGGGTCGATGTTTATTTTCTGCCCTGGGACCTCGACGAAGTCTATTACGGCGCGGAAATGAAACCCGCCGTTTTTCTCGATGTCGTCGGAAACGCCCGACGATTCGATCACCTCAAATAAGGAGGATGTCCCATGAATCACTCTCACAGTCCGACCTTGGCGGAGTTTTTCGGTTGGCGGCGTCATCCGTTCGCCGATACCCACGCCGCGTCGGAACCCTTTCTGTCGGCCGGAGACGTTCGTCTTCGGTCGACCATCCTGTCGCTGTTGTCCCACGGAAAAAGCATGGCGATGTGCGGCGCCTCGGGCGTCGGCAAATCGACCTTGGCCCGCCGCCTGATCGCCGATCTCGATCCGAATCATTATCGGCCCGTCTGGCTTCACTACGGCGGATTCAATCGCATCGGATTGTTGAAAGCCGCGGCTCAGCGCCTGGGCGTCGAGGTTCGCGGCCGATCGGTTCCGCTTCTGATGAAATTGCAGCATCACATTTTGCAGTTGAGCAACGCCGGAAAAGGCGTCTACCCGGTTTTCATCCTGGACGACGCCCACCTGGCCGAACGCGAGTCCCTGCTTGATCTGTGCTCGCTCATGGCCAGCCCGGACCGCAAAACCGTAACAGCGTCGGTGGTCCTGATCGGCGACGAGACGCTTCATCAGAAACTCAGACTCCATGTGATGACGTCTGTTCGAAGCCGTCTGACGGCGGTCTTTCCCATGCAGCCGCTCACCGACGAAGAATCCGGCGCATTCATGTCCCATCAAATCCGCTGGGCCAAAGCGCCCGAAACCCTGTTCGACGCCGACGCCGTGGATATGATCGCGGCTTCATGCGGCGGCAACCGACGGCAGATCATGAACACGGCGACTCTGCTTTTGGAAGAAGCCTTTGCAAGGCAGGAAAAAGTCGTCGGCGCTCAAACCGTTGTCGGTTGCGAGTATCTGGAAAATCCGGGGGAAACATAAGCGCCAGCGAGGGGACTCCGGCGCCCAGGGATACCTCGGTGCGGTAGACGGCTGTTCGTCTACTTTTGAAAAAGGTCCGGTTCGCCGGGCCTTTTTCTTTGGCAAAATAGATAGAGAATGTTTTGGTAAAATAAGAAAAAAATCAACAGTGGTCATGGAATCGGGGTTGCCAGGCA
>JAABTM010000187.1 GCA_011389855.1 Desulfobacteraceae bacterium | reverse complement strand
GAAACGCTTATGAAATTGAGTCGCGCGGTGAAACCCATCAGTTTTTTTAAGGCCCACGCCGCCGAGATCATCCGGGAATTGGCCGAAAACGGAGAATCCATGGTCATCACGCAAAACGGTGAGGCCAGGGCGGTGGTGCAGAATATCCGAACGTATGAGGAAACCCAGGAAAGCCTTGCAATGTTGAAGCTGATCGCTCAGAGCCGCCGGAGCATGGAAAGGGGCGAGCTGAAACCAGCCACGGAAGTGCTGGCGGATTTGGAGAAAAAGATCGAGGAAGATTTTCCCCGGGTGACGCACCCGGAATAGTTGTCGGGTATATCTTGCAACTTTAGGAAAATAGTTGACGGATATGATCTACAATGTTACAGGTTCACCCATGGACAAAAAGGCGCTGTTCAAACGGGTGATTCTGGAATTCCAGGAGACGCCCCTTCCGGAGATGGTTCCCCGGGATCTGTCGGTTCCCCAGGACTCGCAAAAAGTCGTTACCGTCTATGGCCCCCGGCGCGCCGGGAAGACTTTTTTCATGTACGGCCTCATCGACCGATTGATCCAAAAGGTGGATAAATCCCGGATCATCTATTTCAATCTGGAGGACGAGCGGCTGCTGCCGTTGGATGTCAAGGAAATGCATCTGCTCATCGATGCCTATTTCGAGTTGTTTCCGGAACACCGGGAAGGGCCGGTCTACCTGTTTCTCGACGAAATCCAGGTGGTATCCGGCTGGGAGGTGTTTATCCGGCGGCTTCACGAAAACCGACGGTTCCGGATCTTCCTGACGGGATCATCCGCGAATCTGCTTTCCAGGGAAATCGCCACTTCTTTGCGCGGCCGGACCCTGGCGTACCGGCTCACGCCCCTCTCATTCAGCGAATATTTGCGATTCAGGGAGATCCCCTTCGATCCAAAGACCGTCCGCTATTCTGAAAACCGCTTTTCCGTCATCCGCGCCCTGGAAGATTATCTGGAGTGGGGGGGATACCCGGAAGTCGTCACGGCGGATGATGAAATCGCCCTGGACATCCTCCGGAATTATTTCGAGATGATCGTTTATCGGGATATAGCGGACCGGTTTTCCCTGCGCAACTCGGCGACGCTCAAAAATCTCTTGAAATATCTGCTCACCAACGTCTCCAACCTGTTTTCCGTCAATCGCTATCAGGGATCGCTGGAACCCGGCATGGGCGCCGCGCGGGAGACCATCCAGGAATACCTGTCCTGCATTCTCGAAACCGACATCATCGCCCTTGTGCCCCGATTTGCCTTTTCTTTGAAAGTCCAGGAAAAAAACCCCAAAAAGGTGTACGCCATCGACAACGGCCTTCGAAAGGCCACGGCCTTTGTATTTTCACACGATGTGGGACGGCTGGCCGAAAACCTGGTGTTCCAGGAACTGTCCCGCGCCGGGTTTGAAATCTATTACTGGAAGGGCAAGCAGGAAGTGGATTTCATTGCCCGTAGACCCAATGAGGTCTGGGCCGTCAACGTCTCTTATGGAGACGAGATCCCGGACCGGGAGTTCGCCGGATTCCAGGATTTGGCGGCCTCGAATATAAAACCGGATCGGCGCATCTTGATCACGAAACATGCCGAGGGCGTTGAAGGGAACGTCGAAATGGCGCCGCTTTGGGCATGGCTCCTCGAAAAGAAATAGAAAACGGATATCAGGCTGCCGTCTGAGTCGCCCGCATCCCTTCCCGCATTTCCCGCATCCCCAGTACCTCCTCAGGTATCCGGTTCCCGCTTTCCACCAGTTCGATCACCACGGAAAACAGTTTTTCGCCGAGATAGGCGGCCATGGTTTGCAGCAGTGGCGGCGCCAAGGATCTCCGATTGCTTGCGGGCCACCCTCCGGGCTTTCCCAGGGCTTCGGCGGAGCGGATCATCTCCCGGTGCAGCGCCGTTGCGGGTTTCAGTTTGGGGAGACCGGCGGCGCTGGCCGTGTCACGGGCAGCCAGCGCGATTTCCAGGCCGGTCTTGTCCATGTCGCCGACGTAGTGGATTTCCGATATTTGGCGATCCAAGGTTGCCAGATATGCCACGGAGCTGGAAAATGCATAGCCGCCGCCGTAGACCACGATGCCGTAGGGCGGGTCTTCCATCTCCCCGAGTACCCGCCGGGCGATGGCGAACGGATCCGCGTTTTCAAACACGATGGCCCGGGGCCGGTCGGACACCGCTTCCCAGGCCAGGGGCAGCGTCTCCCGCATGCACCCGAGCAGGTCGAGATTGAGTCTGCCGGGGCCGAACAGGGCGGTTTTGATCTGATAGCCGATCCCCTTTTCGTCCCCGGTCAACTGGAGCGATCGATATTTGAACGGCGCGGGTTCCAAAAACCAGCCTTCCACAAGGCCCTGGTGGACTTTCATCAGGAACGCCTGCTGCGGGTCGGTCAATCGTTTTAGGTCCGCGACCCAGGAAAGGCGATGATGCCAGGGAAAGGTCCGCCAGGCCGGCTCGGTCTTTTCGGGCGAATTCCGGTGGAGGTCGATGGAAACGGGCGCCCGGACCCCCAGGATCTCCTCCCACCGTTTGCCGGTGACCGGCGGCAGGCGGATCACGCCCCGTTCCGCCAGCGTCGTCAGGGCATCCAGGAACCACTGGGCCTCTTCCTTTCCCTGGGGCCGGCCGGGAAAGGCCTCCGCGAACGCCGCCCACAAGCCGGACTTACGAACGGTTTTCCCTTTGGACGTCGCGAGAATCTCGGCGAAGCGATCCAGGTTCCGGGCATTCAGCTGCGATGCCATGTCGTACTCCTTTTAGTCGGGTTCGCCATCCTCCGCCGCGTCCCGCACCAGCCGCACCCCTTCGATGCGCCCCTCTGCCTCGGCCGACTCATCATTCTCGATCATCCGGTGGCCGGTCTTCCGGTCCACCCGTTCGTTTTTGAGGCGGATGATGTTGGGGAAGACGGCCAGGGATTCGGGGTCGTTGATGCCGGTGGTAAACAGCAGCTGGACCCCCATCACCCGGGCGATGGTCTGCTGGAGGGTGAGAAACCGGACCCGGGAGGCGTGGCCGATGGGGTTGTCCAGCAGGAGCACGCTGGAGCGGTCGGCCCGTTTGCCCCGCTGGCGGGCCCGGAGCTTGGCCAGGGTGCAAAAGAGCAGCACCGCGCCGGTGAGCTGTTCGCCGCCGCTGAGCCGGGCCAGCTCGGGAATTTCGATGTTGCGGACGTAGTGGTCCGGGTCGGGGTGGAGGATCCGGATGCGCATCCGCCGGGCCAGTTGGCGGACCGCCCGCTGGACGAGATCGACGCCCACGGGGATGGATCCCTCTTCGAGGAACCGCTCCATGAGGTCCGCCATGCGGCCCCGTTTCTCCTCCTGGGATTCGGGGGCCCGGGTCGCCACGGTCATGAACCGTTTGCCGCCCAGGGTGGGGAGGTCCTCGGGCAGGACGGACCGGGAAGCGGCCCGGTTGAGCAGGGCCAGGCCCTCTTCGGCGATCTGGAGGAGCTGTCGGATGAGGATGTCCCGGTGGCCGTCGATGGTCTTCAGGTCGTCGCGGATGGTGGAGAGGCGGACGTCGAGTTTTTCCATCCATCCGTCGATTTCGGTCTCCAGGTGGTCGGCCGCCACCTCCCGGAACCGCCGGCCCACCGAATGGCGGATGGCGGCGAACCGGTCTTCCCGGGCGAATGACTGGACTTGGACGACCGCCTCGTCCCGCTGCCGGTCGAGCCGGGCGAACCGCTTCCGGAGGATGCGCAGGGTCTCCGACAGGGCCTCCACCCGGTCGAACACGTCGGCGTCGGACAGACGGTCGTCCGCCATGTCCCCGCTCGTTGCGCCCGGCGGCACCTGGCCCAGCAAATCGGCGTAACTTTTCCGGAGGCCGGCGAGGCGGCTGGCGTCCTTTTCCAGCCCGTCGAGGGCGGCGATGCGCTGTCCGACCGCGATCCGGGCCTCATCGGCCGTCCGTCGGGCCGCTTCGGATTTGGATTGGGCCGTTTCCGCCGAGGCCGCCAGTTCCTCGGCTTCGGCCTTGGCCGTCGCCGGGTCCGCCGGGGTTTCGTCCGGACCGGGTTCGGGGACGTCGCCCATCTCCCGGCAGGCCGCTTCCCGGCGGTTCAGGGCCGCTTCCGCCTCCCGCACCGTCCCTTCCGCCGACGCGGTGCGGGTGATGGCGTCGGTTCGGGCCGTTTCGGCGGCCGCCCGTTTCTCTTCGATGGCGTCCGGCGAGGGCAGGGCCGCCAGGGCGTCCCCCACCTCGGCTTCGGTCACCGGCGATTCCCCGGGCGGCTGTCCCTGAAGAATTTTTCGCATCGCCTTCCGGGCGTCGGCCGCCTCCCGCCGGCTCCGTTCGATCATGCCCTGGAGCCCGGCTTCGCCCACCTCTGATTCGTACTGGCGCTTGAGCCGGGCATAGGCGTCCGACAGGGCCCGGACATCCCCGGCTTCGGCCTCGGGCGGCGGCCCGTCCAGGTATTCGACGGCGTCCCGGTCCCGTTCGGCGGCGGCGGCGTCCGCGCCGTGGGCCATGGCTTTCCGGTCCCGCTCCCGGCTGTCGGCGTCCGCCGTTTCGGCCGCCCGCTTCTCCCCTTCCGCCGCTTCCCGGTCGGACCGGGCCGAGGCCTCGAAACGGGTCAGGTCTTCCCGGAGGGCCGGCAGGTGTTGTTCCGTCCGGTCCCGGAACCGGGCGGCCTCGTCCAGCCGCCGTTCGGCTTGATGGTTGTCCGCCTGAATCCCTTCGATCCGTTCCTCGCCGTCGCGGATGCCGCCCTCCGCCGCCTTCACCGCCGTCCGGATCTCCGTCAGGGCGGCGTCGGTTTCCGCCGCGGCGGCCGCCTTTTCCGATACGGCCGCCGTCTGGGCCTCGAACCAGGCGGGCGGATGGGCCTCCCGGAACCGGACGAGGGAGAGCCGATCGTCCCGGAGCGCGACGTGGCGCCGGTCCAGGTCGGCGATCCGCTGGTCCAGCTCCGTGGACCGGTTTTCGATCCGGACGAGTTCCGCCTCCCCGGCCGCCGTGTCGAAATAGGCGTCGGTTTCGGGACCCACCACGTGCCGCCGCCCTTCGCCCGGGGCCATGAGGGCGTCCGCCGGGGCCACGGCCACCGGGGTCCGGAGCGACGGCGGGGAGGCCGTGAGGATCTCCACCGCCGCATCGAAATCCCCGAACCGCACCACCACGCCCGCGGCCAGTTCGGGATGGGTCGCCATCAGCCGGCGGCGGGCGGTGTTGTCGTGGGCGTTTTCCGAGATATAGGTCCAGCCGCTCCAGACCGCCGGCAGGCGGGATTGGAGGAGCTGGAGGACCGCTTCCGCGTCCGGCGACGGCGGCAGCAGGCCGTGGCGGCCCAGGTGGTCCCGGAACCGTTCGTTTTCGGACCGTTCGATGCGCAGGGCCACCAGCCGCTGGAAGAGGCGGTGGAGTTCAGCCTCCAGCGCCGCCAGCCCCTCCGCGGTGAGCCGGTTCAGGTCGGCGGCCTCCGGGGCGAGTTCCAGGACCTGGGTCCAGGCGGGACGGGCTTCGAGGGCCTTTTTTTCCGCCAGGGCCGCGTTCAGGTCCCGCTCCAGGAGGTTCTTTTCGTGGGTCAGGTCGGTCCGCCGTCTCTCCAGGTTCGAAGCGTCGGCCAGCAGGCGGTCGCGCTTTTCCCGGATTTCCGCCAGGGCCCCCCGGGTCCGGTTCAAATCGACCCGACCCGCCTCCAAAGCAGCGCGCAGGCGCGATACGGCGGCGTCCCCGGTCTCGTCCGCCAGCAGGACCCCGTTTTCAACCAGCCGGCGCCGCTCTTCTTCGGCCCGGGTTAGTTCCCATCGCCGGTGCTCGGCCTCTTTTTCCGCCCCGGCCGCCGATACGGCCAGGGCGCCGGCCCGCTCGCGGTGGTCCGCGGCCGCTTTTCGGGCCGTTTCGGCCGCCGCGTTCTCCCGGTCCTGGGCGTCGCGGAAGTCCTGAATCCGCCGGCTCAAGGCCGCGTGACAGGCCCGGGCCGCCGCCGTGAGATCCTCCCGGAGGGGAGCGTGGGTTTCGGCCTTGCGTTGCAGTTCCGCCCGGTACGCCTCGGCCTCGTCCTCGTACCGGCGCATGGCGGCGTAGGGGTCGGCGGCCCGCCAGAGCAGATGGGCCCGCTCCGCGGCCCGGCGGGTTTCCAGTGCCTCCCGGTGGTGGCTCTCCGCCGCCTTCAGCCGCTCCCTGGCGGCCCAGCGGGCCAGGGCGGCGCTTCGCCGGCGCAGGCGGTCGGCCTCCGCCCCGTGGGATTCGGCCTCGGCCGCCGCCGCGTCGGCCTTTCGGGTCAGGTCCGTCTTTTCCGCCTCCAGCGTCTCCCGGCGGCCGGCGATGAAGCTGTCGAGACCGTCCAGCCGGGCCCCGGCGGCGGCCAGTTCGTCCAGGCGGGCCCGGCGCTCCCGGGCGATGGCCGTCAGCGGTTCCAGCCGGGACATGAGCCCCTCGGTCAGGTCGGCTTCGGGCAGGAGCTGGTCGCGGCGCAGGTAGAGGCGCTCCCGGAAGTCCCGGATGTTCTTGGAGACCTGCAGGGCGTGGTCCGGGTCCATGACCATTTTGAGCAGGAAGTCGGCGAAATCCTCGCTCTCCCGGAAATGGAACATCTCCTTGGCGCCCCCCTCCCGGAGGTTCATCTGGATCTGGTAGTAGAACAGCTCCGGGTCGATCCCCAGCCCTTCGAGGTACTCGGCCCACTCCCGCTGGATGCTCGTGCTGAAGATCTGGAAGGCGGGGAAGGCGCCCCGCAGATCCGTCCACTCCTGCCGGAAGGCGGAGAGGGTCCGCCGGAGCGGACGACCGGTGATGTCGGTCGCTCTTAAAGGGAGGCTGGCGATGGAGAGCCGGGGGTCCTCGTCCGCCGCCGGACCCCCGAAATAGAGCCGTCGGAGGGGGCTCTCCCCGTCATCCCGGGAGGCCTGGCGTTCGTAGAAGACGCCGGTGATGTGGCGGCGGGTTTCGGTGAAGAGGCTGTCCGACGGCGTGTCCAGAACCCATTCGCACGCCACCACCGCCGGGGCCTGATCCAGGATGTAATGGTCGAGCCGCCGCTGTTTCGATTCCGCCTTGGCGCCCAGAAAATCGGATTTGTCGGGCCGGAGGGTGGCGAAAAAGAGATTGAGGATGGAGGACTTGCCGCCGCCGTTCCGGAGCCAGATCACGGAATCGACGGGCCGGCCGTCGCTGTCGGTGAAGTCGAAGGTGATGTCTTCCATCCGGGCCGCGGGATGGCCGGCGGAGACGATGCGCAACCGGATCAGGTGGGGCATGGGGACGACTCCTCCGCCAGCACGGCGCGGACATGGGCGAAGACCGCGTCGGCCGCGAAATTTTGGACCTGGACCTGGTACCGGCGGGTGGGCCGGTAAACGGCTTCATCCCCCTGCATCTGGCGCTGGAAGAGGCCGAAATCACAGAGCCGGTCCAGGATGCGCTCGATCATCCGCCGGGTGGTGGTGCGGGGCCGCCGGTCGTCGGCGGTCTCCTTGACCGAGACCCGGGCCTGATAGACCCGCCAGGCGTCGTAAAGGCCCGACAGTTCTTCATCGGCGGCCGGATCGGGTTCGGTCCGGGACCGCTCCGCCAGCCGGCCGCACAGCTCCCGCAGTCCGTCGTCGACCGCCGCCACCGTGACCGGCCGCCGTTCCAGGTCGGGGGTCTCCTCCAGGTCGATGGCCCGGGGGTAGAGATGGGCCGCGATGGCCACCTGGATCAGGCCCGTGAGGAGCCGGTCGTCGGCGGTCATGGCGCCCCCCAGAAAGTCCGCCGGCTTGAGGGAGAAGACCGACTCGGGCCGGGGCCCCAGCACGATGCCGTGGGAGGAGACGTCGAGCACCTCCAGATCCAGGGCGTCGGCCGCGGCCCGGACCGATTCCCGGAAGTCGGACCGGTCCCGGTACCGGTTCACCAGGTCCGCATACTCGGGCTCCTGGGCCGGCCGGGCGCCGGGCCGCAATCCCCATCCGACGAGGCGGACGGACCGGTAGACGTCGTCATTGGGATGGGCCATCGCCGCTCCTTTCGGGGGTCACCAGCAGATCGTCGCCGTAAAAAGGCGGCATGGAGAAAGGGCCGCCGGGGAGGGCCGCGGCCCCGAAGGCCGGCAGGGCCTCGCTTTCGGGGTCGAACCGCCGAAGGACCATGAGGCCCAACAGCTCCCGCACGGCCAGCGGTTCGCCCTCGGCATCGGCCGCCGCCAGGAGATCCGACAGGGGGGTGGGCCGGTCGAGGGCCGCCAGGCGGTCCTGGGCCCGGTCCACCTCGTCGGGGTCGAACCGCCGCAGCTCCGGACCGAGGACCGTCAGGTCCGGTTCCTCGACGGCGACCGTTCCCCGGCTCGCGGGCCGGCGGGGCTGGAGTCCCCATCCCACCTGGTCGGCCAAAGAGAAGATCGGCGGCGGGGCCGCGCCGGCAAAGGCCCCGAACCGGCGGTCCGTCACCGCTTCGGCGGTCTCCCGCCCCATGGCCAGCAGCGGCTCCAGCACGCCGGTCAGCAGGTCCGGCCGCCCGACAAGGGCCCGGGGGATGAAGGCCTGGCGGACCTGCTCTTCCAGGAAGACCTGCCGGGCCGAGATGAGCTGGCCCTGCACCGCGAGATGGCGCAGGCGGCAGGAGCGGACCAGGGAGAGGATCCGGGCCACCGATTCCCGCTGGTCGTCGGCCTCCGCCAGCACATCGAGCCGGTCCTCGGCCGAGCCGATGATGTGGTCCTCGATGTCGAGCCGGCCCCGGATGTGGGCCATGGCCTCCTCCAGCAGCCGGGGCGCCGCCTCCCGCCAGTCCACCCCCTCCAGGTCCCGGCGGGTCGCCCTCAGCAGCCGGTCGATCTTCTCGGCGTACCGGATGGAGTGCCAGTTGGCGGTCTTCGCCGACTGGACCGCCTCGTTGAACTTCCCCCGCGCCAACTGGGAATGGACCACCGCCTCGGCCGCGGCCTGGGCGTCCTCGATGTCCAGCTCCAGGGCGTTGAGGAAGAGGTTGACCGCCTCGTTGGAGAGCCGCAGCACCGTGCCGCCCCGGGGGTGGAAGACATCCTCCAGGATCCGGAACTCCAGCACCCGGCGCACGGCCCCGCCCTCCGCGTCGAAATCCTGGTATTCCAGGGAAATGGGACGGCGATTGTTGGCTTCGTTGCGAAGGGACGCCAGCACCTTTTCCACCATGGCCCCGTGGCGGTCCGGATCGGGGTCGAGGCCCCGGGCCGCGTCCATGGCGGTGAGCAGCGGCGACAGCCGCGCCACCAGCCCGGCCGCGTCGATCTCCGCGTCCAGCCCCGTATTCTCGATGATGAGATCCAGACTCTTCATGGCCAGGGCCAGGGAGTCGTAGTGGTGCAGCTCCGGATCCCGCCTGGCGTCGGCCAGCTTCAGGTTGAGGATGGGCAGGGCGTGGAGCAGCACCCGGGTGCGCCGGGTGAGGGCGGGGTCCCAGGGCGGACCGTCGGGGGGCGACGGGGATCCGGGGGCGTCGTCGATGGGGTCGAACAGGTCGAACTGCATGGGCCGAAAGTCTCCTCGATTCTAAAAACACATTATTTTAATCGGGGCATGGGGCGGGCGTCAACCGGAATGACGGAAAAATTTGAACGGCTGGGATGGAGCGTGGTATGATAACTGGAGAATACCAAAAAAGGAGCATTGAATTGACGACACAAAAAGTGGCCATCACGTCCACGCTCAGGTTCGGGGAACTGCCGGGCAATGTCGTTTTGAAAAAGGGCGAAGCCAATCTGCCGAAACGATGCGTCGTCAATGCGACGCAGATCAAATCGGTCGATAAAGGCAGCCTGAAGGAGATGATCGGCAGCCTTTCGGAAAAGAGGATGATGGAGGTTCAGGAGGGGTTGAAGCTTATTTTGGATTTTTCGGGGGTTTGATCCGGGGGATTTGATCCAGAGGTACATTACATCCAGGGGTTGATCTCCATCCAGGGGTTGAAACCCCTGGCTATATGCCGTAGCCGCTCCGCGGCATTCATTGCCCGGAACACTGAATCAGGCCGAAAACCAATAAGGATCGAGAAATGCCGAGCACCTTGACGAATTTGTTGTATCATGTCGTGTTTTCGACCAAAGGACGCCAACCGGAGATCGTATCGGGCTTTAGACAGGATTTGTACGCTTACCTCGGCGGGATCATTCGATCGGAAAACGGGAGATTGATCGAGATCGGCGGAACATCCAACCATGTTCATATCCTGGCCAGATTTTCTCCCGCCGTATCGGTTTCGGATATGCTGAAGATGATCAAGGGGAATTCGTCACGGTGGGTCAATAAATCCGGGAAACGGCCGGCCAGATTCGCGTGGCAAAAGGGATACGGGGCATTTTCGGTGAGTGAGTCGGGATGCGAGGCGGTGGTGAATTATATTCGAAATCAGGAAGCGCATCACCGGAAAATGACGTTCAAGGAGGAATTCAAATTGTTGCTGGACAAGCACCGAGTCGAGTATGATGAGGAACACCTTTGGGATTGATCTTCGATTCCCTGCGTCCCTCCAGGACGCGATATTGTGGGGGGGCATACGTCCAGGGGTTGAAACCCCTGGCTATATGCCGTAGCCGCTCCGCGGCATTGGGTCGGGCTCCCATGTTGGCGGATGCCGGGGGACAATCCTTGCGATGACGGCACAGAACAT
>JAABTM010000016.1 GCA_011389855.1 Desulfobacteraceae bacterium | reverse complement strand
CTCTAGATCCAGCTCGGCGGCGCCGACCGTGAGGCTGCCGGAGGCCACCGGCGTGTAGGGCGCCATGACCAGATGGGACGGGTTGAGGCCGAGAAAGATGTGGTGCATGGCGGTGTTGCCCACCACCGTGCAATCGAAGATTCGGCCGGGGTCCGTCCCGGCCTCCCGGCAGACGTCGGCGGCCAGCCGCGCGATGCACCCGCGCGCCGCGCCCGAAAGCCGTTCCAGGTTCTCCGGGGCCTCCCCGCACAGGGAGATCCGGCTGACCACGTCCTCGCCCTCGGCGACCTGGGGGTTCATGTCGGCCCGGACCCCGAGAACCTTTCCATCGGAAAGATCCACCAGGTAGGCCACGACCGTGGTGGTCCCCAAGTCCACCGCCAATCCCAGGCACGCGGCGGCGTTCCCCGGACGGATGTCCAGAATTTTTCCTTCCCGGTCCGCCGTTACGGCCAGCCGGCCGTCGTCGGACCGGAGCTTTCCCTCCAGGCCGTGGAGAACGGAGAGAGGGGTTTCCCATTGGATCCCGGCGTCGGCCTCATGGGCCCGGTTCAGGGCGTCGATCATCCGTTCCCGGTCCGCCGTCGGGTCGTGGAGATCCGGAAGCGGAACCTGGATCTCCAGGGTTCGGACGACGGGGTCCAGTTCCACATTGTATTCGCCGCCGGCGGTCAGGATCACCTGCTGGTGAAGCCGGCTGGCCTCGGGGACCCATACCGACGCGGATCCCCGGACGTAGGTCTGGCAGGCAAGCCGGATATTTGCGTTCCCCTCGGCCCCCAGCGCCTCCCGTTCCGCTCCGTCCGGAGGCGAGGCGTCTCCCCGGACCTCTACCCGGCACTTGCCGCAGCGCCCCTTTCCCCCGCAGGCGGCTTCGATTCCCGCCCCTGCGCGGTTGGCCAGCTCCAGCAGCGTCAGGTCCGTCCGGGACCGGACGCGCCTTCCCATGGGCTGGAAAAGGATGTGATCATCGGGCATCGGCTGTCGTTATCCGAGGCCCAGCACCTGCTGGACCACTTTGACCCCGTCCACCGCGTCGCGCGCGTAACCGTCCGCGCCGCAGACGTCCACCGCGTATTTCTTGGTGACCGCCGCGCCGCCGCAGATCACCTTGACCCGGTCGGCCAGGTCGCTGCTTTTCATCGCTTCGATGGTGGCCTTGACGTGGGGGTCGCCCGTGGTCAGCAGGCTCGACATCCCCACCACATCGGCCTTCAGCTCCCGGGCCTTTTCCACGAACTGTTCCGGGGGGACGTTTTCGCCGATGTTATGGACCTCGAACCCCGAGCTTTCGAGCATGAGCACCACGAGGTTCTTTCCGATGTCGTGGAGATCTCCGAAAACGGTCCCGATGACCACAGTCCCGGCCTTCTTGGAGGCTTCCGCGTCCTGGGCGATCAGGGGTTTGATCAATTCGAGACCCGTCTGCATGGTGCGCGCCGCGATCATCATCTCGGGAACGAAGATTTTCTTGGCCTCGAAGTTGGCCCCCACCTCCTTCATGGCCTCGATCATGTAGTCGTTGATGAGCGTGTGGGGATCCACGTTTTCGTCCAGGGCCGCCTGCACGAGTCCGGTGATCTCTTTTCGTTTGCCTTTGATGATCGCTGTCTTGATTCCTTCCAGATCTGCCATTGGAGAGACTCCTTTTTCTATTGGATGGATCTAGTCCGCATCCGGGTTCTGTTCCCGGTAGGCGGTGATGTAGTTCATGGCGAATTCGTCCTTGCCCAGGAAGAGGTCGGCGAGCAGGAGCGTGCGCCGGATCGGCCAAAGGGAGGGATCCGTGATGGGGCAGGTCAGCCCGCACATGACCGCCATGGCCAGAAAGACGCCGTTGACTTCCCGCCGCTCGGGCAGGCCGTAGGAGACGTTGCTGGCCCCGATGGTCTGGTTGACGCCGAGCTTGTCCCGGATCTGCGTCAGGGCGGCGAGGGCTCCCGCTCCGGCCTGGTCGTCGGAGGCCACGCTCATGGCCAGGGGATCCACGATCACGTCCTCGGCGGGAATGCCCAGCCGGGCGGCCTCATTGACGATCTTCTCGGCGATGGCCAGACGGGTGGGGACATCGGTTGGGATTCCCCGGTCGTCCATGGTCAGGGCGACCACCGCGGCCTTGTGCTCGGCCACCAGCGGGAGCACCTCCTTGAGCTTGGCCTCCTCGCCGTTGACCGAGTTGACCAGGGCTTTTCCGGGGTAGGCCCCCAGCCCCGTGGCCAGGACCTTGGGATTCGCCGAATCGATGCAAAGGGGCGCCTGAACGACCTCCCGCACGGCCTGAAGGGCCTCGATCATGAGGGCCGACTCGTCGGCGCCCGATACGCCCACGTTCACGTCCAGAATCTGGGCGCCGGCCTTTACCTGCTTGAGGGCGTCCTCCTGGACAAAGGCCATGTCGCCGCGTTCCAGCGCCTCGGCCAGTTTCTTCCGTCCGGTCGGGTTGATGCGCTCGCCGATGATCACCACCGGCTGGTCCGGACCGATGATGACTTCCTGATGTTCGCTCGATACTCGGGTATGCATGGGTGACACTCCAGTGATTCAAAAGGGTTATCGGCCCCCGTCCAGGCGGCCGCACTCCATGGCCGTCCGCCGGGCCGCCCGGACGTTTTCGTCGGGCACGCCGGCCGTCAGGCCCACCGTGTCGATGGAATAATTTTCGAGCGGGTCGCCCCCGTCGATGGCCTCCTTGACGGCGTCGGCCACCTCGTCGGCGCTCCCGTTTTTCATGAGCACCGGGCTGATCCGGGCGTTGAAGGCGACATCGGGGCCCAGGATCTTTCTGGCGGCGGCGAAGTCTGTCCCGAATCCGGCCTCCACGAAGACCAGGTTCTTGACCTTGGCATAGAGTTCCATGACCGGGTTCAGGCTGCCGCAGTGGTGAATGCCGAACGGCTTGCAGGCCTCCGCCAGCATGTTGTCGTAGGGAAGGCCGAACTCTTCGTAGGTGTCCCCCGAGATCTGCTCCACGGTGCAGTTGGGAACGCAGTAGATGGTCGGATCGCACATGGGGGTGACGTCCACCGCGCCGGTGCCGGTGATGGGGTAAACGAGCCGCCACAGGTCGATGATGCATTCGGTGCAGAACTTGAGGAGCCGGTGGGCGAACTCGGGGTCTTCGAAGTAGTCGATGTACAGCTCGTCGCCCCGGAGCTTGAGCGCCAAGTTTTGCACCCCGGTCACGTTGATGTCCCCCACCACGCGGCCGTGGGTGGATTTGAGGTGATCGATCTGCGCCAGCACCTCCTTCATGGGGGAGGTCCGGGGCAGATCGGGCCGGGTCAGCTTGTCGCAGGCCTCTTTGGACAGGTTCAGGGGCATGGCCCAGGGAAGGGCGCCGTCCTCGAATACGATTTCGCAGCCGAAGACCGCCGGCAGCATCACCATCCCGAAGGTGATGAGGGGCCGCGGCTGGGGATCGGGGTTGCCGAGCCCCACGTCGCCGAACCGGTCGTGGAGGGTCTTTTGCATCCTGGCCTGGGTCTCCACCCGGTAGTCCGGGTCGTAATAGTAGTCCCGGCCGAATGAGATATCGTAATTCTTCATCCACCAGTCCGGGTAAAATCCGACACCCAGCGGTATGTACGGTTTCTGTGTCACAGGTTTCTCCTTTCCTCATCTTGTCCGGTCATAAACGTCCGGCGGTTTGCCTCTTGCCCACCCGGCGCTGATCAAATTGTGTGCCGGTTCATAAGAATCCGGCATTTTCCCTCTTGTCCACATGGCGTTATTGTAACGCTATCCATACAAATTGCGTGCCAGTCCATAAGCGTCCGGCGGATCGCGGCCTTCATTGCCGCCTCCGGGGGCGGTCGTCCCACTCGACGCCGCCCTTTGGCCGATCGAAATTGGTGCAAAATTGCAACAAGCATCCATTCTGTTGCAAAAATGCACCACGGCATGCCCCATTCCGGATCACTGCTTTGCCTTAACCGCCTCTGGCGGTTCCCTTTTGCCCGGCCGACATGACGCAAATTGCGCGACGGACTTTTGCCCGCCTGAATCTGGTGCAAAATTGCAACAACCCTTTTTTCTGTTGCGAATGGACACCGCGGAGTTCCCCCATCCCGGACCGCTACTCTACCCTGACCGCCCAACGGGCAGGGAGAACCCCTCGATAAAACTCCCTGGCATAGGAGTTGCTTTTCAATACATCGACCATCGGGCGATCAAGTGGACCCGGTGCATTTTCGCCGGCGGTCCCGAGTGGAAAAGACGGGACGCACTGCAAGCAGGGCGCCAAAATGGTCGGAACACCCCCCATCGTCCGGATCGAGCCCTGGCCCAATGACGGTTCCCGGAAAGTCCGGTTCAGGTCGAGATGCACTCGACAACCGTAGTCAACCATAACTAACGGAAAAAAGGGAGGCATTTATGAAAAACGTGAGCAAGGTGTTGGCGGTCGGTCTGGCGGTGATTCTGGCGGCGGCGTTCATGCTGCCCGCGGCAGCGGCGGCGGCCGAAAAACCCGAATTCGTCTGGAAGGTTCAGTCCTCCTGGCCCCGGGGAAGCGGTCTGCACTATTTGCAGATGCGCACCCTGGACTTCATTGAAAACTGGACCCACGGCCGGGTGAAATTCGAGCGTTTTTCCGCCAACGAGATCGTTCCCGGCTACGAGACCTGGAACGCGGTCCAGCGCGGCATCATTCCCGCCGGGCTGGCCTGTACGTGCTATACCATGCGCACCAACTGGACCAGCGGCATGTACTGCTCGGCCCCGGGCCTGGGACCGGTGGAGAAGATGGCCTTCTACCACGGCACAAAGGATGTGCAGGACACCAAGAACTACGAAACCGACGTGTGGAAGCTTCTCGAGAAGATCGGCATGGAGCAGTTCGGGGTCAAGATCCTGCCCAGCGCCATGCAGACCACCGAGACCTTCGTCTATTCGACCAAGCCGATCAACTCCATAGAGGATCTGCAGAAGCTCAAGATCCGGTCGGTGGGCGTGCGCGGCGACGTCTTTAAGCACGCCGGATGCTCGGTGGTGGGCATGCCCGCCGGAGAGGTCATCCCCGCCATGGAGCGCGGCGTGATCGACGCCTGCGAGTTCGCCAACTTCTTCGGCGACATTCCCTTGGGATTCGCCGACGCGGCCAAGTACATCTACTTCAATCCCTACAGCTCCTCGCCGTGCAACCTGATGTTTTTCGTGAACAAGGCGGAGTGGGCGAAAGTTCCGGCCGACCTGCGGGAGCGGATCAAGGAGGCCTCCTTCGAGGCCATGAAATGGTCCCTGTCCGAGTCCCTGTTCCTCGATTTTCTGGCCATGCGCAAGGCCGAGAAGGTGCACAAGGCCGAGGTCGCCGTCATCCCCATGGAGGTGGGCCAGTTCATTCACGAGAAGGCCGCCGAATTCTACCGGATCAAGATGAAAGAGGATCCGGAAATGGCCGAGTACATGCGCCTGCACAAGGAGTTCTTCGAAAAAGAAGGGTACGGGGAATACATCAAGTTCGTCAACGACCTGCTGTAAACCTCATCCGGACACCGGGGCCGGCCGGCCCGCCCGGCCGGTCCCGCCCACAGGGAGCGCGGTTATATGAAAATCATTCTCCATGGCATCAACACCCTCAACGAGTGGGTGGGCAAGGCCGTGTCCTGGCTCTTTCTGGCGCTGATCGCCTCGGTCTGCATCGACCTGTTCACCCGCTTTTTCACCGGCCGGAGCACGGATTGGGCCTTTGACATCAACTACATGATTTACGGGACCAACTTTATGCTGGCCGGCGCCTATACGCTCAAGCACAACGCGCACGTTCGCGTCGACGTGATCCACCAGAAATTCTCTCCCCGGGTCCGGGCGATCCTCGAATGCGTGTTTTATCTCCTGATCATGTTTCCCCTGTGCAGTTTCATGCTCCACGCAACCTGGCTCGATTTCGTGAACGCGGTCCGGATGCGGGAGGTCTCCATCGTCAGTTCCTGGCATCCTCCTGTCTACCACTACAAGGCGGTCATGCCCCTGACGTTCGCCCTGCTCATGCTGCAGTCGATCGCCAATTTCATTCCCAACCTGGTTACGGCAGTCAAGGGAGGCGCTGATGACGACAAATGAAATCTACGCGGTGTTGATGGTCATCGGTCTCCTGGGCGGCGTTGTCATCGGGTTTCCGGTCGCTTTCATGCTGGCCGGCCTGGGCATCATTTTCGGCGCTTTCGCCTTCGGCACCGGCCTGGCCTCGTACCAGGCGGCGCTGAACACCTTCGGCGTCATGTCCGGCTGGTCCCTGCTGGCCATCCCGTTGTTCGTCTACATGGGGGTGGTGCTCGAAAAGGCCCAGATCGCCGAAAATCTTTATCTCGGCCTTCGCCTCTTGCTGGGCCCGATCCGGGGCGGACTGGCCATCGCCACCATGGGCATCGCCACCCTCTTCGCGGCCTGCACCGGCATCGCCGGGGCGTCGGTCATCGCCATCGGTCTGATCGCCATGCCGTCGATGCTCAAATACGGGTACAGCAAAAGGATCGCCAGCGGCGCCGTTTGCGCCGGCGGCGGGCTGGGCGTGATCATCCCCCCGAGCATCATGATGATCCTGTACGGACCGGTCGCCGGCGTCTCCATCTCCCTTCTGTTCATGGCGGCGGTCCTTCCGGGTCTGCTCATGGCCGGTTTGTACATCCTGTATATCGGCGGCGCCTGCTTCTTCAAACCCGAAATGGGCCCCCCGTTGACGAAAGAGGAGGCCGCCCAGTACACCCGGATGGAAGTGGTGCGGCTTCTGGTGGTCTCGGGCCTGCCGCCGGCGGCCCTGGTCTTCTTCGTTCTGGGCAGCATCTTCTTCGGCCTCGCGGCGCCCACCGAAGCGGCCGCCCTCGGGGGGCTGGGCGCCCTGATCATCACCGCCGGCTATGGAAAGCTCAACCTCAACATGCTCAAGGAGACCGGCTACAGCGCGCTGAAGATCAGCACCTTCATCATGTGGCTGGTTCTCGGCGCCAAGTTCTTCATGTCGACCTTCAACAAGCTGGGCGGCGGCGATCTCATCTCGGGTTTCCTGCTGGGGTTGAACGTGGGGCCCAACATGCTCCTGCTCGTGATGCTCGCCCTCATCTTCGTGCTGGGCATGTTCATGGACTGGATCGGCATCCTGCTGGTGATCATCCCCATCTTCGGCCCGATCGTCAAAACCATGGGGTGGGATCCGCTCTGGTTCGCCATGATGTTCTGCATCACGCTGCAGATCAGCTACATCACGCCGCCGTTCGCCTACTCCATCTTCTACCTCCACGGCATCGCGCCGCCGGAGGTCAAGTTGACCGACATCTATTATGGCTGCGTGCCGTTTATCTTAATCCAGTTTTTGGTCCTGATCATCCTGTTTTTCTGGCAGGATCTGGCCCTGTACCTGCCCGAATTGATGCTGGCGAACAAATAACAACCACCGGAAAAGGCCGCGGCCGCCAGGATCCCATTGGCGCCCCGGCGAAAGGAGACGTTCCATGAGTTATCAGTCCATCCTGTATGAAGAGCAGGACGAAATCGGAATCCTGACCCTGAACATGCCTGAAAAACGAAACGCTTTAGGCGCGGCGGCGGAGGAGGAGATTACCGAGTGCCTCAGAGACGCGGCCAGGCGTCATGCCGTCAAGGTCATCATCCTCCGGGCGAACGGCCCGATCTTTTGCGCCGGCCACGACCGGAGCGAGATCCTCAACCAGCCCCTGGCCAATATCCGGAAACTCTTCCACACCTCTTTCAACCTCATGACCGCCATCCGGTCGATTCCCCAGTGCGTCATCGCCGAGGTGCACGGCGTCGCCATGGCCGGCGGATGCCACCTCGTGGCCGGGTGCGACCTGATCACCGCGGGCGCGGAAAAGGCCCAGTTCGGCATGACCGGGATGATATACAGCTACAATTGCACCACCCCGACGGTGGCGGTCAGCCGGGCGGTTGGGCAGAAAAAGTGCATGGAAATGCTCATGACAGCCAAACTCTACAGCGCGGAGGAATCCCGGGAAATGGGGCTCGTCAACTGGGTCTTCCCGGACGACCAGCTTCACGAAAAGACCCTGGAGGCTGCTAAGGACATCTGCAAAACGAGTAAGTACGCGATCCACTGCTCCAAGCAGAACTTCTACGCCCAGGTGGAAATGACCGAGTGGCAGGCCTACATGTTCGCAAAGGAGATGATGGCCCAGCAGGCCGTCAGCGTGAACGCCACCGAGGGGTTTACGGCCTTTCTGGCCAAACGGGATCCGGTCTGGAACGACGATACGTTCTAGCCATACGGCAACCGCTCGGATGGGACAGGAAAGGGCGCCCCGCGAGGGGCGCCCTTTCGCTTTTCCGGGCATGGGCGGTTGTGGTCGGATTTTTGCGTTTCGGGCCTCCATGCTTTATGATGGAGATTGCCTGTATAGACCCGCCCGATTCACGGGGCGGTTACTGTTCACCCAACCGATCAAGCATCATGGACGGAATCGCCGAAATCTTCGATTGTGAGCCAGGCAAATCCTACCCTGCCTGTGTGCCCAAACAGGTATTGAGGATTCTGGAGTCGTCCCCGACGGGGATCGTCGCCCTGGACGCGGGATGCCGCATCATTTATATCAATTCTCAAGCCAACCGGATGCTGGGCGCGTCCCCCCGGTGGGCGATGGGAAAGCCCGTCACGTTTTTCATCGAGGAGCCCCGGTTCGTGGATTGGCTGGTTTCGGGATTGCCGGAATCGCCGCCGCCCTTTCCGTGGGGGCGGGAGTCCATCATGATCAGCGCCAGCCGCCAGGGAAGTCCCGACGACCCCCGGGGCTACATCCTCTTTTTCCAGCCCGCCGACGCCTTCGAGGGGATCGACGAACGGGTCAACCGGCTCCAGAAGGAACTTTCCCTGGTCCTGGAGAATTCCTACGACGGGATCATCCTCGCGGACGCCGAAACCATCCTGAACGTCAACGCCAGCTTCGGGCGCATCACCGGCATCGCGCCGTCGGCCGTAGCGGGAAAGAAGATCGACGATCTCGCCACGGAACGCCACATCTGTCTGGCGGCGATCTCCGAGATCATCCGCCTGACCCGATTCCATCGCAAGACCCTGACGCTCCAGCGGCGACTGACGAGCGGAAACGAGATTTTTCTTACCGGTACGCCGGTTCCCGACCGCCACGGTCAGATCGTCCGGGAGGTGGTCAACATCCGGGACATCACCGAACTCAAACGGCTCGAAGACCAGATCAAGAAGATCACGACCATCTGCCCGGACCCCGAAAACGGAGATGCCGGCGAGGAAGAGAAGGCCTTTCAGGGCATCGTGGCCGAGAGCCCGTCCATGCGGCGCCTGCTGGACATGGTGCTTCGGGTGTCCCGGGTCGATTCCACCGTTCTGTTTCAGGGGGAGAGCGGGGTGGGAAAGGATGTGCTCGCCCGGCTCGTTCACCGGCTCAGCGAGCGGCGGGAATGCCCTTTTGTGTCGGTAAACTGCGGGGCCGTCCCTGAATCCCTTTTGGAGAGCGAATTCTTCGGCTACGAGAAGGGGGCGTTCACCAGCGCGGCCCGCAACGGAAAGGCCGGACTCTTCGAGCAGGCCAACGGCGGCGCATTATTCCTCGACGAGGTCGGCGAACTCCCTCTTAACCTTCAGGTCAAGCTCCTTAAGGCTCTCCAGGACCGCCGGTGTCGTCGGCTGGGCGGTACGCGGAACATCGACCTGGACGTGCGCATCATCGCCGCCACCAACCGGGAATTGCGGAAAATGGTCTCGGAGGGAAACTTCCGGATGGACCTCTTTTATCGCCTTCACGTGGTGCCCATCGAAATCGCCCCCCTGCGGGACCGCCGGGAGGACATTCTCCCCCTGGCCCTAATGTTTCTCAAGCACTTCAACCGCAAGTACAACGTCAGCCGAACCCTCGGCCACGAACTCATGTCGGTGCTGGAAGACCACGACTGGCCTGGAAACGTGCGCGAACTGCAGAACATGGTCGAACGGCTAGTGGTCACGGCCGACGAAGACGCGCTTTCCGTCAAACACCTGCCCTCGTCCATCACCAAGGGCGCCGGGCTCGGCGCCCCAGCCTTCCGGCTGCCCGGATCACTGAATTTGAAAGACGCGCGGGAGGCCGTGGAGCGGGAAGTTATCCGAGAAGCCATGGCCCGTTCGGAAAACACCCGGCAGGCCGCCAAGCTGTTGGGGGTCGATCACAGCACCGTGGCCCGGAAGGCCAAGCGCTACGGGATCGATCTTCGGGCGGTGGCCGCCGCAGGGGGCCCGGACAAGGCCCGGAAATGAAGGACCGGGAACCCAAAAAACAAGGGAACAGGTCCAAATGACCTGTTCCCTGAAATATAGGGGAACGCCGGTAGGGGCGAAAAATTTTTCGCCCCTACGAAAACGGCCCCGCCGATGGGCTGGATAATCTTTTTTCGGGAAAGACCCCTTACCGCTTGGAGAACTGGAACCGGGCCCGGGCGCCGCGCTGACCGTATTTTTTCCGTTCCTTGGTCCGGGGATCCCGCTTGACGAAGCCCGCTTTTTTGAGCTGGATCCGGAGATCGGGGTCGGCCTCCAAAAGGGCCCGGGTGATGCCGTGGCGGACCGCGCCCACCTGACCGTTGATGCCGCCGCCCTTGACCGTGACCCGAACGTCGAAGCTGTCCAGATTGTTGGTCAGGGTGAGGGGCTGGGTCAGGAGGATCTTGGCCGATTCCAGGGGAAAATAATCCTCCATCGTCCGACCGTTGATGGTGATGCTCCCGGTTCCGGGCGACAGCCATGTTTTGGCGACCGCGGTTTTGCGTCTTCCCGTGGCGTAATATACGTTCTGTCTGTCCATGAATTCGATACCCCGATTGATAAATTATAAATTAGAGAGTGATCACTTCGGGCTGCTGGGCCTCGTGGGGATGGTGGTCGCCCTTGTAGACCTTGAGCTTCTTGAAGATTTTCCGGCCCAGGGGGTTTTTGGGAAGCATCCCCTTGACCGCGAACCGCACGATGTCTTCGGGCTTTTTCTCCATCAGCTTCTTGGCGTTGATGGTCTTGAGCCCCCCGATGTAGCCGCTGTGGCGGTAGTAGTTTTTCTGATCCATCTTCCGGCCCGTCAGGACGATTTTGTCGGCGTTGATCACGATGACGTGGTCGCCCATATCCGTGTGGGGGGTGAAGAGGGGGTTGTGTTTGCCCCGAAGGCGGGTCGCCACCAGCGTGGCCAGCCGCCCGAGCACCGCGCCGTTGGCGTCGATGATGCACCATTTGCCCTGATTGTCTGAATTTTTCGCGCTGTATGTATACTTCTTCACGATGTCCAATCCTCCCGTCAAAAGAATCTAAATTATCTAAATAAAGAACGGCGCGGTGTCAAGAAAAAAATATCCCCGTCAGGGATGTTGACACCCCAAACTCGTCTTTATATAATTTTTTCTTTTTGGTGACAACCCCCAATTTAAAGGAAAGCGGAAAAAATGGAACCGGTCGAAATCGAAGTTAAGTTCCACATCGGGGATGTCGGAGGTCTGCGGCGGGCCATCGAAGCGCTGGGCGCCGAGGACCGCGGGGAGGTTTTCGAGACCAATATCCGGTATGAAGACGCCGACGACACCCTGGTCCGGAACCGGTCGCTGCTGCGGCTCCGCCAGGATAACGCCGCGATTCTCACCTACAAATCGGATGCGGAAGACGCCGACCCCCAGTACAAGGTCCGCCGGGAGCTGGAGGTGACGGTGAGCGATTTCGAAACGATGCACCAAATCCTGACGGCCCTGGGATTCCACAAAGAGCAGATTTACGAAAAGCGGCGTCGGACCTACAAGCTGGGCGGCGCCGAACTCTGCCTCGACGCCATGCCCTTCGGCGAGTTTCTGGAGATCGAGGGTCCCAAGCCCGCCATCCGGTCCATCGCCGACAAACTGGGCCTTCCATGGGAGAATCGGATTCTGACCAACTATCTGAGTATTTTCATGCGGATTCGGGAGGATCTGGGCCTCGGCTTCACCGATATCACCTTTGACAATTTTCGCGCCGTCGGCCCGGTCGATATGAGCCGGTATTTGGACAAGCTGACGGCCGGATAGGCTCTGGCCAAAAAGACCAGCCGCCCCCTCTTTGCTTGGCCTGATACATGGCCGCATCGGCCTGAGAGATCAAGGTTTGGGCGCGGGACATCGATCATGTTTTATTGATTCCGCCTCTGTCAGAATATCGTCCAGCAATTCCTGAATTTCATCGTTCATAGAGAGGCACCTTCTCTTCCGCTATCTTTTTTCTTAAACTATTTTTTCTTATAGCGTTGTAGGTGAGTAGATCGATTGGCGAGTCCAATTCGTCCTCAAGAGCGTGCAAAAGGCTGAAATAGCTTTTTGAATACTCGG
Source organism: Desulfobacteraceae bacterium (assembly GCA_011389855.1). GTDB lineage: Bacteria > Desulfobacterota > Desulfobacteria > Desulfobacterales > JAABSP01 > JAABTD01. The sequence goes on along the minus strand of JAABTM010000016.1, from coordinate 23,784 downwards.
TGGGAGCGATAGTGGAGAATTCCACGACAAAATCATAATCGTTCCCATCGTTCCCTTGGCTTCGGGCACGAGAACCGAACAGGTCAAGCCTTACGACGTTTTGACCGTCGCAGATGCTTTTTAATCGGTTTTTAAGCTCAATTATGCTCATATGGATAATATAACGCTAACATTATGATTTTGCAATTTCTAATTATCGAACGCCAAGCTCAGCCGGAGGCAAGTCCCTGATCCAGCCTTATGGAGGCGAAGGATGTAGCGACGGCGCAACCGCGCATGCCCGCAATGTATTGAGCCACCGACACCTTCCGGCCTTGTAACGTGAAAAAGCCTGACCTGAAAACGGCGGAACAGTTTCCGGGTCAGGCTGGTGCGGAGTGCGAGCCTGAGTTGTTGGAGCTTCGGTTATTCGACTTTTTTTAGCTTGGTGGGTTTAAGGCCCCTTGATGGAATTTCATAATACACTTCTCCATTCGATACAAAGACGCGTCTTGAGCCATGGAAAATGATTTCGTCGCCATTGATCGTGCAAGGTCGTCCCCCCCCACCCCATACAGACAGACTATCCCTGCTGCTTCTGTGACTATAAGAGAGTTTTAGATAAACCGCCCATTTGCCGTTTTTTTTCCCGAGCCAGTAGGTGATTCCTCGCGTAGTCGGGTTGATATTTCCGGGGACTTTGTAAGTCGTCATGCCTGAATACATGCCAACTAAAACAGAATTCGGTTCCGCTTTTACTTCGGGATAACCAGTCGGTTCAGAATTCAGCGTTTCCTGGGAAATTTTGTTTAGCGAGCAAGCGCTTAAAAAAAATGCCGCGAACACGGTCAATAAAATCGTGGTCCAAAATTGTTTCATGTCATCTTTTCCTTTCCAATATTAAGGTTGTGTAACTAAATCAGGCGCTCGGCGCCTTCGTAAAAACTTCTTTTTATCAGGATTCTAAAAATCAGACAAAGCGATGTTCCATCGGCATTTCCCCAATAGTGCGCCGCTGGAGCACCCCCAGACTCCCCGTCATGGGCAAACGGCGGAAAAGCCCCGAGCCCGCGGCGAGTTTGTAGATTTGGCGGGGCGCCTGCCCGCCGGCCTCGGGATTGGAGAAGATGTCGTGGATGGCCAGAAATCCGCCGGGCATGAGGTGGCCGGCCCATCCGTTGTAATCCGCGAAAGCGGCGGCATAGGAGTGGCCGCCGTCGATGAGCACCAGGCTCAGGGGCGTGGCCCAGGACCGGGCGGCCGTCGCCGATGCCGAGACGATGGGAACCACCGTCTCCGTCAATCCGCCCCGCTCCACCGTCCGGATAAATTCGGTAAACGAGTTGACCCGGCCCAGGCGCGGATCCCACAGCGCCGGATCGAAATACTCCTCCCCCGGCTGATGCTCCTCCGATCCCCGGTGGTGGTCGATGGAATAGAGAATCCCCCCGGCGTCCCGGCAGCCGCTTCCCAGATACAGCGTCGATTTGCCGCAAAACCCTCCGATCTCCAAACAAGGTCCCCGCCGGCCGGCCTCCAGGGCCAGCTCGTAGAGCCGCTCCCCCTCCTCCGGTTCCATAAACCCCCGGACCGCCGCCGGCAACCGCCGGTCCGGCAACCCGCTTTTCCCCTCGCATCCCGGCACGCCCCCATCCTCCTTTGTCCCTCTGTCCCTTTGTCCCCCTGTCCCTTTGTCCCTTTGTCCCCCTGTCCCTCTCTTCACGACACCTCCTCATATCCCCGCACCAGAACCTCCCTCGGCCGCGCCCCGTCGGACGGCCCCACGATCCCTTCTTTTTCCATCATCTCGATCATCCGGGCGGCCCGGTTGTACCCGACCCGCAGGTGACGCTGGACCATGGAGATGGACGCCTGCCGGGTTTCCGTCACCAGGGCCACGGCGTCGTCGTACCGCTCGTCGTAATCTTCCTTTTCCGCCGATCCGCTCTCCTTGGCCGGGGCTTCCACCACCTCCGGGTCGTATTCCGGCCGCTGCTGTTCCCGCAGAAAGTGGGTGATCCGGGACACTTCATCCTCTGAGATATAGGGACCGTGGATCCGCTGGAGCTTGGCCGTGCCCGGCGGCAGAAAGAGCAGGTCGCCGTTGCCCAGGAGGTTTTCGGCGCCGTTGGCGTCGATGATGGTCCGGGAGTCGGTCCGGGAGGAAACCTGGAAGGTGAGCCGGGTGGGGAAGTTGGCCTTGATGATGCCGGTGAGCACGTCCACCGACGGCCGCTGGGTGGCCAGGATCATATGGATGCCCGCGGCCCGGGCCATCTGGGCCAGCCGGGTCAGGGCCACCTCCACGTCCCGGGACGCCACCATCATCAGGTCCGCCAGTTCATCGATGATGATGACGAGGTAGGGGAGCGGTTCCGGCGGCGCCTCGCCTTCCCCGACGGTTTCCTTGGCGATCTTCCGGTTGTACTGGCCGATGTTCCGAACCTGTTTTTCGGCCAGGAGTTCATAGCGCCGTTCCATCTCCTTCACCGCCCAGAAAAGGGCGTTGGTGGCCTTTTTGGGATCGGTGACCACCGGCGTGATGAGATGGGGGATGCCGTCGTAGACCGACAATTCGATCCGCTTGGGGTCCACCATGATCAGCTTTACCTCGTCGGGATTGGCCTTGTAGAGAAAGGAGCAGATCATGGCGTTGAGCCCCACGCTCTTGCCGGTGCCGGTGGCGCCGGCGATGAGCAGATGGGGCATCTTGTCCAGGTCCGCCACCACGGGGTTGCCCACGATGTCCTTGCCCAGGCAGAGGGTGAGGCGGGACCGGGAGTGCTCGAAGACGTCGGAGCAGATGATGTCCTTGAGGCGGACGATCTCCCGGACGTCGTTGGGGATTTCGATGCCGATGGCCGCCTTGCCCGGAATGGGGGCCACGATGCGGATGGACATGGCGCGGAGGGCCAGGGCCAGGTCGTCGGTGAGGTTGACGATTTTGTTGATCTTGACCCCCGGCGCCGGCACGTACTCGAAGGTGGTGATGACCGGGCCGGGGGTGGCCACGGTCACCTTGCCGTGGACCCCGAAATCCTCCAGCTTCTGTTCCAGGAGCCGGGACTGGGCCTGGAGGTGATCCTCGTCCACCCCATCGGGACGGGCCAGCGGATCATCCAGAAAATCGAAGCCGGGCAGGGCGTCGGCGTTTTCCGGGGGGATGTATTCGATCTCCATGGGTTTGGGGGTCAGGACCCGGCCCGGCAGGTCGGGGGCCTTGATGGTGAACCGCCGGGGCTTTTCCTTTTCCGGCGGGGGCGGCGTGGCCCTGGGGCCGGATCGCTCTATCTGTTCGTACTGCCGGATTTCTTTCTCTTTTTCCCGCTGCCGTTTTTTCCGCCACAAATCCACCGCCTTCCGTCCGCTGTCGAAGGCGTTTTTAAGAACCTTGCCCCCGGTTTGGAAAAGCTGGGACAGGGAATGGCCCGTGGCCAGCATGAGCCCCATCACCCACAGCAAGAACAGGATGATGACGCCGCCGACCCCGTTGACGGTCTCCATAAGCAGGGATTTCAGGGAGATCCCGACGATGCCCCCGGCGGTGATCCGTCCGCTGAAAAGGGTCATGTGGTCCTGCCAGAAGGCCAGAAGGGTTCCGGTGGCGACCATGAGCAGGAGGCCCCCGCCTACGGTGGAGGGGATGGTTCCCCCGGTGGGCCGGCCCACCAGGTGGAGGCTCAGCAGCAGAATCAGGGCCGGGGTCCAGAAGGCGCCCCCGCCGAATAGGCCGATGAGGAAGCTCGACACGTAGGCCCCGGCCAGGCCGAAGAGGTTCCGGATCTCGCCGTGGGGGGCGGCGTTGTGGATCGAGGGGTCCCGGGGACTGTGGGAGAGCAGGCTGATGAGGGTGAAAAGTATCGCGAAAATGAGCAGCAGCCCGATGAGGTCTTTTCGCATGGATCGTTGCATGGCGCGCCTCTAAACCTCCAGGACGAAGGGCAGGATTACGGGGCGGCGCTTGATGGTGAAGGTGAAATACCGCCTCAGATCGGCCTGGATGCGGTTGCGGATCCGCTCGAGCCTGTTGGGAACGTCGGGCGGCACGTCCTCCACCACCTCCAGCACCACGCAGATGGCGTCGTCCAGAAGATGGCCGGTTTCGGTCATGAAGACGAACCCCCGGGAGACGATCTCCGGGCCGTAGACGATGGTCCCCGTCTCCTCGTCGAAGGCCAGGGTGACGGCCACGAACCCCTCTTCGGACAGGGCCCGCCGTTCCTTGAGGATGGACCGGCCCACGTCCCCGATCCCCTTGCCGTCCACCATGACCCGGCCGGTGCCGATCCGCTCCCCGAGCCGGCCGCCCTCTTCGTCGAAAAGGATCTCCTGCCCGTTTTCGGCCAGGAGCACATTGTGCCTGGGAATGCCCATGGACTCGGCCAGCCGGGCGTGGAGGACCAGGTGGCGGTATTCGCCGTGGATGGGGATGAAGTACCGGGGCCGGGTGAGGTGGATCATCAGCTTCAGCTCTTCCTGGAAGGCGTGGCCCGAAACGTGGATTTCCGAGATCTTCTCGTACATCACGTCGGCGCCCCGGCGGTAGAGGTTGTTGATGATCTTGGCGATGGCCTTTTCGTTGCCGGGGATGAACTTGGAGGAGAGGATCACCGTGTCCCCCTTCCGGATTTTGATCTGCTTGTGAATCCCCGAGGCCATTCGTGCCAGGGCCGACATGGGCTCTCCCTGGCTGCCGGTGGTGATGATCACCACCTCGTTTTCCGGGTAGTGGTTGACCTCGTCGATGTCGATCTCCAGGGCGGTTTCGAGCTGGAGGTAGCCCATCTCCCGGGCGATGGAGACCGTGACGTCGAGGCTCCGGCCGTTGATGACGATCTTCCGGTTCGTCTCCCGGGCGATGTCGACGATCTGCTGGATCCGGGCGATGCTGGAGGCGAACAAAGCCACCAGAACCCGGCCGCGGCTCCGGTCGATGATCCCCTTGAGGGTCTCCCCGATGTCCCGGTCCGACACCGTGTAGCCGGGTTTTTCCACGTTGGTGGAATCCGAGAGTAGCGCCAGGACCCCCTCCTGCCCTAACCGGGCGAACCGGTTGACGTCGGTGGCCATCCCGCACATGTGGGTGTGGGTGATTTTGAAGTCGCCGGTGTGGACGATCCGGCCCGCGGGGGTGTCGATGCTCAGGCCGACGCCGTCCACCACGCTGTGGTTGACCCGGATGAATTCGATCCGGAAGGGGTCCAGGGCCAGAACTTCGCCGGGGGCGACGGTGTTGAGGGTCGCGTTGGCCAGCAGCCCGTGTTCTTCCAGCTTGTGGCGGACGATGCCCAGGGTGAAGCGGGTGGCGTGGACCGGCGCGTTGACGTCCCGGAGAAGATAGGGGAGGGCGCCGATGTGGTCCTCGTGGGCGTGGGTGAGGAGGATGGCCCCGACCCGGTCGCGATGTTCCCGGATGTAGTCCATGTCCGGGATCACGCAATCGACCCCCAGCATGTAGTCTTCGGGAAACATCAGCCCGGCGTCGATGACGATGATGGCGCCGTCGTATTCGATCGCCATCATGTTGAGGCCGATTTCGCCCAGACCGCCCAGGGGCGCGAGTTTCAGCATTCCTTATCCCTTCAGCCGGCCGTGGGAGGCGCCGACGATTTCCCGGCGGACCCGGTTCAGTAGCCGGTCCTTGGTTTTCCGGCTGTACCGGCCAGCGTCGATGGGCGGCCGGACCTCCACCTCCACGTCCCTGGGGGTGATCCGCAACTGCCCCTTGGGCATGATTTCATGGGTCCCCAGGGTTATGACGGGCGTCACCGGAACCCCCGAATCCACCGCCAGGACGAACCCGCCTTTTTTAAAGGGGCGGAGGGTGTTGGTGCGGCTGCGGGTCCCTTCGGGGAAGATGAGCACCGAGACGCCGCCGCGGATCATGTTCGCGGCCCGCTTCAGGCTCGCGAAGGCCGATTTCCGGTCGGACCGGTCGATGCTGATGTAGCCGACCCGGCCCATGGCGTGGCCGAAAAGGGGAATCCGGAAAAGTTCGGCCTTGGCCAGCCACCGGAACTGGATGGGCAAATGGCCCAGCAGCACTGGGATGTCGAACAGGCTCTGGTGGTTGGACATGTAGATGTGGGGCCGCTCCGGGTCGATGTGGCGGCGTCCCCGGACCCGGACTCCCACCCCGGCGAACTGGAGGATCAGGCGGGCCCAGATCCGGGCGACCTTGTGGCTGCTGTTGCCGGTGGGGTCCGTCAGGGAGACCGCCAGGGCGACGATGCCCATAAAAATGGTGATGATGATCGTCCATCCGATAATCAGACATGCGCGGCCCATCAGCAGGAGATTCCGAGTTTTTCGAGGATGGCGTCGGTCGCGTCGATGATCCAGTTCCTCTGGGCTTCGCCGGCGTAGGCCATGCAGGGGCAGTGGAGCCGCTCCCGGGTGCGCACCAGCAGTTCGCAGCTCAGACGGTCCGGCGTCAGCTCGAGGGCGAAATAGTAAGGTTTGCAGTCGTCGTGGGCGGGTTGAAGGCCCGAAAGCATCTCCTCGGGCAGGCGAATCCAGTAGATGCCCCCTACCCTGGAGTCGCCGCAGGTCTCGTCCAGATGGGCCTTCAGTTTCCGGTGGTCGTCCCGCGTCAGTTCGTCGATGACATATTGTTTCATAACCACGAAAGTTACCACAGATCGGGGTAGGGTGCAAGCGTCGTCCAACCTTACATTGACTTTCGGAAGGCGGGTTGGTATGAGAGATCCCATGGAACCCGGAACTATTGTAGAATATATCGACCGCCAGCGGATCATGTGCGCCGTTGTCCTGGAAGTAAAAAATCAGCGGCTCAGACTGCTCACCGAGACCAATCGGGAGGTGAAGCTGTCGGCGAACCGGCTCCTCTTTCTGCCGGAGGCGTCCGGCGACCTCTCCGCCGGCCGGGATGCGCTGGCCGGCGCGCTCAAGGAGACGGCCGAACGGCGGCGGCGGCTGGCGGAAGGGGTGGATATCGAGGAGTTGTGGGAGGTCCTCCACGAAGAACAGGAGTGGATCGACCTGGACACCATGACCGACTTCTGCTTTCCCGATGCCGTGGACGACGACCACCGGTCCGCCGCGGCCCGGGCGTTTTTCGACAACCGGGTTTATTTCAAGTTCAACAGCGACCGGTATTTCCCCCACACCCCGGAACAGGTGGAAGCCATCCAGGCCCAGGAGCGGGAGGCGGCCCGGCGTCAGCGGGTGATCGAGGCCGGCGGCGACTGGCTCGCCCGGGCCCTGAAGGGCGGAACCCCGCCGCCGGAGGTTTTCACCCCAGAACAGGCCGAATGGGTGGAGATCATCCGGTCCGTCTACCTTTTAGAAAAAGAAAGCCCCCACTGGGATCTGGGAAAGGCCATGCTCGGACGGGCCGGGGTGGAGATGGGCGACCCCGTGTTCCGGCTCCTGGTGGCCCTGGGCGCGTGGTCTCCGGATGAGAACGTCGAGCTTTACCGGTTCGACGTCCCCGTGGAATTCCCCGAGGTCGTCGTCGACCGGACCGCCGATCTTGTCCGGTCCGGATCCGAGATCGACATGGACGGGGTCCGCCGGGACCTGACCGGTCTGGAACTGATGACCATCGACGGCCAGTACACCCTCGATTTCGACGACGCCCTCTCCATCCGGGACATGGGAAACCACTACGAACTGGGGGTCCATATCGCCGATGTGAGCCATTTTATCAGACGGGACGACCCCATCGACCGGGAGGCCATCGCCCGGGGCAGTTCCATCTACATGCCCGACCGGAAAATCCCCATGCTGCCCCAGACCCTGGCCGAGGATCTGTGCAGCCTCAAGGCCGGGGAACTCCGGCCGGCCGTCAGCATCCTCATCCGGATCGATCGCGAGGCGGAGATCCTCGGCTGCGAGATCGTGCCCAGCGCCATCCGCGTGGCCCATCAGCTCTCCTATTTCGACGTCAACATGATGGCCGAAGCGAATCCGGACATCATGCTCCTTCATTCCATCGCCCGGAAATACCGCCAGAAGCGGCTGGCCGACGGCGCGGTCCAGATCACCCTGCCGGAACTCAACATCTGGCTCGGGGAAGACGGGGCGCCGGTGGTCAACCGCACCAACCGGGAAAGCCCCGGCCGGCTCCTGGTCTCCGAAATCATGATCATGGCCAACGCCCTCATGGCCCGGTTTCTGGCGGAAAAAGAGATCCCGGCCGTGTTCCGGTCCCAGCCCGCCCCCCGGGACCGGCTTTACAAAGACAGCGAAGGCACCCTGTTCCAGAACTGGATGCAGCGCAAATTTCTCAGCCGGTTCGCCCTCGGCCCCGGCCCGGAGCGTCATTCGGGCCTGGGGGTGGACGCCTACGTCACCGCCACATCTCCCATCCGAAAGTATTTCGACCTCATCACCCAACGCCAGATCCGCTCGGCCTTCGGCCTGGAAACCCCCTACACCCAGGACGAGGTCTCCCTGGCCATCGGCGCCCTGACGGCGCCCATGACCGCCGTCTCCCGTCTCCAGTTCCGGCGGAAGCGATACTGGCTCCTCAAATATCTCGAGGGACGAGTCGGGGAAAAGGAAGATGCCCTGGTCCTGTCCCGCCGCAAGAGCGACTACCTGGCCCTGCTGCCCGAATACATGATCGAATGCACCATCCCCTTCTCCTCGGGCCTCGCCCTCAAGCCCGAGAACGTGACCCAGGTGACGTTGCAGCATGTGGATGCGAGAAGGGATGTGTTGACGGTGTTCGCGGGGTAGGGGCGAAAAATAAGGTTAAACAAAGAGCGGATATCGGAGATCACCGGGATGGATCGGGAAAAGCCGGCGGCCCTGGAAAAACGGCTGCGATCTGAATCACAATAGTAAGGATATTGGAGGTAAAATATGGCCCAATCGGCGCGAACGGGATTCCGTCATATAGAAATAAATGATAGAGGAATTCCAATAATTGGCGGAACTAATTTTAAGATAACAGAATTAATTCAAAATAAAAAAGCTCATGGTTGGAGCCCGGAAGAGTTGCATTTTCAATTTCCACAAATCAGCCTCGGCCAAATTCATTCCGCATTGGCTTATTATTATGAATTCCAAGAAGAGATTGATCAAATGATAGCTGAAAGGAATATGGCGACTGAAATAATAAAGAAGCAATTCAAATCAGACCCCCTTCAAAGGCGTCTTAATTCGTATGTATCTTAAGTATTATATGGACCAGCATGTTCCGCGGTCGATTACTGTGGGATTGCGTCAAAAAGGTGTCGATATTTTAACAGCTTATGAAGACGAGGGTTCCGAGTTGGAAGATGAAGACTTGCTTGAGCGAGCAAAAAACTTGAACCGAGTCCTTTTTACCCAGGATAAAGATTTTTTGTCCATTGCGGCGGAATATCAAAGAACCGAAAGATTGTTTAGTGGAATCATTTTCACTCAACAGAAATCCATAACTATTGGAGTATGTATTGAAAATTTAGAATTGATTGCAAAGGTGTTGAAACCAAAAGACATGTTGAATCAAATCATATTTTTACCGATATAAAATTTCAAACTCAAAAACGTGGCCGCCGGGAAATTCGAGAAAAAAGCGGTGGAGAATCCCTTGGCGGCGGCTTATTTGCCGCTGACCGACTACCCGGAAAAAGACCGGCCGTTGATCAAGGCAAAAGCCGTCAAAGGAATCGCGGGCGTGGAAAAAGGGCCCAAGTGATCGGTGCTGTATTCGCCGATCAACCACAGCCTGCCGCTGGAGCCGGCGGAGGAAAAGGCGTTTCAGGAAATTATTCAAGAAAACCCCATGTTTCAGGATGCCAAAATGTTGCAGTCAATTGAAGAGGTCGGCAGGGAAAAAGGCAGGGAAGAAGGCATGGAGACAGCCGCGATCAATTTGCTCCGCTCCCAATGGCTGAACAAAGAGCAGATATCCGAGATCACGGGGCTGGACCGGAAAAAGCTGGAAGAACTGGAAAAGAAGCTGCAATCGGAATCAGGATGGTCAGGATAATGAAAGATACACAAGATGGCCGCCCCCCATCCTGACCATCCTTAAAAATCCTGTTCATCCTGATTCAAAACGAAAGCTGTCAGAACCGCTGATCATCCTGATGTTTATGATGCCGCGGATGTGGGCAACCATCATGGTTCATCCGCGTCATCAGGGTAATCAGCGGTTCTGACAATACCATAAACCGCCATCGTCCGCGCCTTTGTCCTTTCCAGATCCCCGCTGTTGTCGATGACGATGGCGGCCCGTTTCCGTTTTTCCTCGATGTCCATTTGAGACCGGATCCGGGCCAAGGCGTCATCCGTTGAGAGATCGTTTCTCGCCATGAGGCGCTCGATTTGGATGTGTTCCGGGGCGTAGACCACGATGATCTCTGAAATGCGTCCGTCCATGCCCACCTCGAAGAGCAAGGGGACGTCGAGGATCACCACCGCGTCGGGCCGCTCCGCGCGAATGGCCGATTCGGCCGCCGTCATCTCCTCGAAGACATAGGGATGGACGATTCGGTCTAGGGTCGCCTTTTTTTCGGGGGACCGGAAGACGATGTCCCCCAGCCGCCGGCGGTCGATGTCGCCGCCGGCATCGAGGATTTCCTTTCCAAAATGATCCAACACCGCCCGCCAGGCGGGTTTCCCCTTTTGAACGACGTGCCGGGCGATTTTGTCCGCATCGATGATGTCGGCCCCGGCCTCCGCCAGAAACCCGGCCACGGTCGATTTCCCCGTGGCGATCCCCCCGGTCAGTCCCGCGGTGATCATGACGCCCCCTTCCTCCTCCCTTTGTCCCTTTGTCCCTTTGTCCCTCTGTATTTCCCCCCATTCCCATTGGCGCACTCCGGCGGTTTGCACTCGACCTCCACCGCGTCGTACCCCAGAAGATCCCGCACCGCTTCACGCAGCGGCGGCCCCGCGGCGAGGCGGAACTCCTCGGAGACGGCGATCCGGGTCCGGCTCACGCCGGGATCGAGGATGCCGAGAACGGCGGGGCTGGGGCCGGAATGGTCCCGGAAGATCTGGCGCAGCTTATCCAGTTTGTCCCGGTCGGTTCGGGAGACGTCCAACTGAATGGTTACCCCCTGGGTCCAGGTCTCCTCGGCCTGGTCGATGGGGACGATCTTGTCCGCCAGCATTTTGACCGTGTTTTCATCCCGCTGGAGCTGGCCCTCCACCAGCAGGGGCTGCTCCTCTGCCAGGAGGTCTGCGGTTTCTTCGTAAAGGGAAGAAAAGACGGTGACCTCGACCGTGCCGCGCATGTCCTCCAGCGTGACGAAGGCCATGGGGTCGCCCCGCTTGGTCCGGATGGTTTTGACGGCGGCGACGATGCCGCCGATGCGGACCGCGGCGCCGTCGGTCTTTTCCCTGAGGGAGAGGGTGTCGGCGTCGGCGAACCGGTTGAGGATCGCTTCGTGCTTCCGGAGCGGGTGGCCGGTGATGTAAAACCCGAGGGAGTCCTTTTCCATGGCCAGGAGTTCGTGGTCCTCGAATTCCTCCAGTCGGGGCAGGGAAGGGGGGTTGAGGGGTTGGGCCGTCTCCTCCATGTCGAAGAGCCCCATCTGGGGATCCGACTTTTCTTTCTGGGCCCGTTGCCCGTAGTCGAGGGCCTCTTCCATGACGGCGATCATCTGGGACCGCCGGGCGCCGGTCGAGTCGAAGGCGCCGCACCGGATCAGGCTTTCCAGGACTCGCTTGTTGACCTTTCGGGGATCCACCCGCTCGCAGAAGTCGAAAATCGAATCGAAGGGCCGGTCGGCCCGGGTTTCGATGATGGACTGGATGGCGCCTTCGCCCACGTTCTTGACCGCCACCAGCCCGAAGCGGATCTGGTCTTCGGCCACGGTGAAGTCTGTGAAGCTTTCGTTGACGTCCGGCGGCAGCACCGGGATGTCGTGGCCGCGGCACTCGGCGATGAACTTGACCACGCCGTCGATGGCGTGCATTTCGCTGGTGAGCAGCGAGGCCATGAACTCCACCGGGAAATGGGCCTTGAGGTAGGCGGTCTGGTAGGCGATGAGGGCGTAGGCCGCGCTGTGGGACTTGTTGAAGCCGTAGCCGCCGAATTTCTCCATGAGATCGAAGATCTGGACGGCCTTTTTCTCGGGGATGTTGTTCTCCACGGCCCCCTTGATGAACCGCTCCCGGTGCTCGGCCATGATGGCGACGATTTTCTTGCCCATGGCCTTCCGCAAACCGTCGGCTTCGGCCATGGAGTAATTGGCCAGCTCGCCGGCGATCTTCATGACCTGTTCCTGGTAGACGATGACGCCGTAGGTCTCCTGGAGGATCGGTTCCAGTTCGGGGGTCAGGTATTCCACCTTACGGCGGCCGTGTTTGCGCTCCACGAAGTCCTCCACCATGCCGCTGTCCAGCGGGCCGGGCCGGTAGAGGGCCACCAGGGCGATGACGTCATCGAAGAGGGCGGGCTTCATCCGGGTGAGGAGATCCTTCATGCCGGAGCTTTCCAACTGGAAGACGCCGGTGGTGTCTCCGGCGCACAGGAGCCGGTAGGTGTCGGGGTCTTCCATGTTCAGGTCCGACAGGTCGGGCGGGGTCTTGCCCCCTTCCCCGATCAGCCGCAGGGTGTTCTGGATCACCGTCAGGTTGCGCAGCCCAAGAAAGTCGAACTTGACCAGGCCGATCTGCTCCACCCGCTTCATGTCGAGCTGTGTCACGACTTCGCCCTTTTTCCCGCGGTACAGGGGCAGGTACTCCACCAGGGGCCGGTCGCCGATCACCACCCCGGCGGCGTGGGTGGAGGCGTGGCGGGGAAGGCCCTCCAGGGTCCGGGCGATGCGGATCAGCTCGGCCACGTCGTCGCGGCTTTCGGCCATTTCCCGGAGTTTGGGCTCCTGCTCCAGGGCGTCGCCCAGTGTGATGTTGAGGACGTCGGGCACCATCTTGGCGATGGCGTCCACCTCTTTGAGGGGGATGTCCAGTGCCCGGCCCACGTCCCGGATCACGGCCCGGGTCATGAGCTTTCCGAAGGTGATGATCTGGGCCACGTAGTCGCCGCCGCCGTACCGGTCCACCACATATTTGAAGACCTGGTCACGGCCGTTGATGCAAAAATCGACGTCGATATCCGGCATGGAGATCCGGGCCGGGTTGAGGAACCGCTCGAAGATGAGGCCGTGTTCGATGGGGTCGAGATCGGTGATTCCCAGGGAATAGGCCACCAGGCTGCCGGCGGCCGATCCGCGGCCGGGGCCGACGGGGACGTTGTTGTCCTTGGCGTAGGCGATGAAGTCGGCCACGATGAGGAAATAGCCGGGAAATCCCATGTCCTTGATGACGGACATCTCGTAGTCGAGACGCTTTTGGTAGACCGTTTCGTCCAGGTCCGGATGGCGGGACCGGATTTTTTCCATGACCTTTTGATAGCCATCCCGAACCTTCTGGTCGAAGAGGTCGTCCGCGCTCTGCTCGGCGTCGAACTGGGGGAAATGATAGGTCTTGAAGTCGAATTCGATGTGGCACCGGCCGGCGATCTTGCCGGTGTTTTCGAGGGCGCCGGGGAAATCGGCGAAATCCCGCTCCATCACCTCGGGCGGCTTGAAGTAGAGTTGATCCGTGTTGAACTGGAACCGGTCGGCGTCCTTGACCGTTTTGCCGGTCTGGATGCAGAGGAGCACCTCGTGGGCCCGCACGTCCTCTTTGTCGAGGTAGTGGCAGTCGTTGGTGGCCACCATGGGGATGGAGAGCCGCCGGCTCATTTCCAGCAGCTGGGCGTTGACCGTTTCCTGTTCCTCCAGGCCGTTGTTCTGGATTTCCAGGAAGAAGCTGTCCTCGCCGAAGGTTTCCAGGTAAAAACGGGCCGCTTCGTCGGCTTCCTTGGTCTTGCCGTTTTTGAGCAGTTGGGGAATCTCGCCGTGGAGGCAGGCGGAGAGTCCGATGAGGCCGCCGCCGTGAGCCTTGAGGACCTCTTTGTCGATCCGCGGCTTGTAGTAAAACCCCTTGAGCTGGGCCAGGGACGCCAGGGCGCAGAGGTTCCGGTAGCCCTCCTGGTTTTCGGCGAGGAGCACCAGGTGGGAGAGCCCCTTGGCGTCGGCCGAGGTCTTGTCCGTGAGTTTCCGGGGCGCGAGATAGCACTCGCACCCTAGGACCGGCTTGAGACCGGCCTTGGTGGCCTTCTCGAAAAACTCGACGGCCCCGAACATGGTGCCGTGGTCGGTCATGGACACGGCGGACATGCCGAACTCCCGGGCCCGCTGAATCAGCGGATCGATGCGTATGGCGCCGTCGAGGAGGCTGTATTGCGTGTGGACGTGGAGATGGACGAAATTGGTACGGGGTTGGGACATGGGGGCTCCCGATTATTTTAATATTAAAATTTAAGTGGTTTATGGCAATCGATGAATTCATGTCAATGCCGGAGAATCAATCCAACCGATAATTCGGCGCCTCCTTGGTGATGATCACGTCATGCACATGGCTTTCCCTCATGCCGGCGGCGCTGATTTTGGTGAACCGGGCTTTTTCCCGCAGTTCGTCGATGGTGCGGCAGCCGACGTAGCCCATGCCCGATTTGAGGCCGCCCAGGAGCTGGTGGACGCTGTCCAGGAGCGGGCCGCGGTAGGGGACCCGTCCCACGATGCCTTCGGGCACCAGCTTGTCGGCTTCGGACTCGCTTTCGTCCCCCTGGTAGTATCGGTCCTTGCTGCCCTGCTTCATGGCTTCCAGGGAGCCCATGCCCCGGTAGACCTTGTAGGAGCGGCCCTGGAAAAAGATGGTCTCGCCCGGGCTTTCCTCGGTGCCGGCGAAGAGCCCCCCGATCATCACCGTGTGGGCGCCGGCGGCAATGGCCTTGGTGATGTCGCCGGAGAACTTGATGCCGCCGTCGGCGATGAGCGGCACGCCGGTTTCTTCGGAGACCTTACGGCAGTTCATGATGGCGGTGACCTGGGGGACCCCGATGCCGGCCACGATCCGGGTGGTGCAGATGGAGCCGGGCCCTATGCCGATCTTCACCCCGTCGACGCCGGCGTCGATGAGATCCCGGGCCCCTTCGGCGGAGCCCACGTTGCCGGCGATCAGCTCGATGTCTTTGTACTCGGCCTTGAGCTGTTTGACCGCCTCCACGACGTTTTTGGAATGGCCGTGGGAGGTGTCGATGAGAAGGACGTCGGCGCCGGCGTTAAGGAGCGATCCGGCCCGGGCCATCATG
Source organism: Desulfobacteraceae bacterium (assembly GCA_011389855.1). GTDB lineage: Bacteria > Desulfobacterota > Desulfobacteria > Desulfobacterales > JAABSP01 > JAABTD01. The sequence continues at coordinate 8,699 of JAABTM010000016.1, read as the reverse complement.
TCCGGCCCTACGCCCACGGCGGCCCCGACCCGGAGGCGGCCCCGGCTGTCCTTGCAGGCGTTGGGGTATTTCTTGATTTTTTCGATGTCCTTGATGGTGATCATCCCCGCCAGTCGGCCGTTTTCATCCACCACCAGGAGTTTTTCGATGCGGTGTTCGTGGAGCTTCTTTTTCGATTCCTCCAGGGTGATCCCTTCGGGAACGGTGACCAGCCGGTCGTGGGTCATGACATTGGAGACCTTTTTCTCCAGATCGGTCTCGAACCGGAGATCCCGGTTGGTGACGATCCCCACCAGGCCGCCCTCCACCACCACGGGGAGGCCGGAGATCCGGTATTTTTCCATCAGCTTCTGGACCTCGCCGATGGTGTGGTCCGGCCGGATGGTCACCGGGTCGACGATCATGCCGCTTTCCGATTTCTTGACCTGATCCACCTCCATGGCCTGACGCTCGATGCTCAGGTTCCGGTGGATAAAGCCGATGCCCCCGGCCCGGGCCATGCTGATGGCGGCCAGGGCTTCGGTGACGGTATCCATGGCGGCGCTGACGATGGGGATGTTGAGGGTCAGATTCCGGGTCAGGCGGGTGGCGGTGGCCACGTCTTTGGGCAGGACGTCGGAATAATTGGGCAACAGGAGAACGTCGTCGAATGAATACGCCTCTTCGATCATGGAATGGTCCATTGGGGTGCCTCCGTTTTAAATAGGGTTGGTTGAATCGGATTGGGTTGGGTTTCGTTCGGTGTTAGGCCGGACAGGGGCGATGGCGCGACTTGACAGGGGCGAGGGTTCGGCGATACAAGGCGTAGGCAAGCTCCGAACCTTACGCTCATCTGTTTATCTGAAAGCGACGGAAAATATGCTCATTCACATCAATCCCGAAAATCCCCAGCAGCGCCTCGTCAATCAGGTGGTGGACGTCCTCCGGGACGGGGGCGTTATCGCCTATCCCACCGACACCTATTACGGCATCGGCTGCGACATCATGAATAAAAAGGCGATTCAGCGGGTGTATCAACTCAAAAACCGGGACAAGAAAAAGCCCTTCAGCTTCATCTGTTCGGACCTGAAGAACATCAGCGATTACGCCAAGGTCACCAATTACGCCTACAAAACCATGAAGCGGCTCCTGCCGGGGCCCTACACCTTCATCCTCGACGGCTCCAAGCAGGTGCCCAAGATGATGCTGACCAACCGGAAGACCGCCGGCATCCGGGTGCCGGATCACGCCATCTGCCAGGCCCTGGTCAAGACCCTGGGCAACCCCATCCTCTCCACCAGCGCCACGGCCCCTGACGGGACCGTCTTCGGGGATCCCTCCTTCATCCAGGACCATTTCGGCAACCGCATCGACATCGTCATCGACGGCGGCCCGGCGCCGGGCGATCCCTCCAGCGTCATCGACCTGACCGGCGACATCCCCGAGGTTATCCGGGAAGGGCGCGGCGATGTGGGCATCTTCGAATAAATAAAAAGGGCGGCCCGCTCGGCCGCCCTTTGACTCTTAGGCTCGGCTTACTTTTCCTCTTCTTCGCTGAGCTTCTCCTGAAGGTTTTCCCTCAGAATCTCCCCGAAGGTGGAAGTGGCCGGCCCCATCTTGTTCACGTATTCGCTGAGCAGGGCCTGGTCGTCGTCGTCTTCCAACCGCTTGATGGACAGACCGATGCGCCGCTCGTCGCTGTTGATGTTCATCACCTTGGCGGTGAGCACATCCCCGACGTTGAACTTGCCGATGGGGGTCTTGATCTTTTCCTTGCTGATCTCGGAGACGTGAACCAGTCCTTCGATCCCCTCCTCCAGCTCTACGAAGACGCCGAAGTCGGTGACGTTGGTCACGGTGCCGGTGATCTCCGATCCCACGTCGTAGCGCTCTTCGACGGTCTCCCACGGATCGGACTGGAGCTGCTTGATGCCCAGGGAGAACCGCTCGTTGTCTTTTTCGATATCCAGGACGATGGCCTGGACCACGTCGCCCTTCTTAAAGATTTCCGAGGGGTGCTTGATCCGCTTCGTCCAGGAGATGTCGGAGATGTGAACCAGCCCGTCGATCCCCTCGTCGATGCCGATGAACAGACCGAAATCGGTGATGTTCTTGATCTTCCCCTCGATGGTGGTGCCCACCGGGTATTTTTCGCTGATGACGTCCCACGGGTTGGGGACCACCTGCTTCATGCCCAGTGAGATGCGCCGCTGATCCGGCTTGATGTCCAGAACCACCGCTTCCACGTCTTCGCCGGCCGAGACCACCTTGGAGGGATGGCGGATCTTCCGGGTCCAGGACATTTCAGAGACGTGGATGAGGCCTTCGATTCCCTCTTCCAGCTCCACGAAGGCGCCGTAATCGGTAAGGCTGACCACCCGGCCGTGGATGTGGGCGCCCACGGGGTATTTTTCCGCCGCCGTGGTCCAGGGATCCTCGGTCAACTGCTTCATGCCCAGGGAGACGCGTTCCTTTTCAATGTCGAGGCTAAGGATTTTGACGGTGATTTTATCGCCGATGGCGAACAGCTCGGAGGGGTGCTTGACCCGGCCCCAGGAGATGTCGGTGATGTGGAGCAGGCCGTCCACGCCGCCCAGGTCCACGAAGACGCCGTATTCGGTGATGTTCTTGACGATGCCTTCCACCACCTTGCCCTCTTCGATGGAGGCCAGGGTCGCGGCCCGCATGGCCTCGCGCTCGGCTTCCAGGATGACTCGGCGGGACAGGACGATGTTGGACCGTTTCCGGTTGAACTTCAAAATCTTGAACTCGAAGCTCTTGCCCACCATGTCGTCGAGGTTCCGGATGGGCCGCAGATCGGCCTGGGAGCCCGGCAGAAACGCCTGAACCCCGATGTCCACGGAAAATCCGCCCTTGACCCGGTTCATGATGACGCCCTCGACGGTGCTGTCTTCGTCGTAGGCATTCTTTATGGCGTCCCAGACCTTGATCTTTTCGGCTTTTTCCTTGGACAGGATGACGACTTCCTCCTCGTCGTCCCAGAACTCGACCATGACCTCGACGGCGTCGCCCACCTCGGCCCGGGCCGTGCCCGATTCATCCAGAAATTCGTGGATGTCGATCTGCCCTTCGGATTTGTAGCCGATGTCCACCAGAACGTGGTCCTTGTCCACGGAGATGATCTTCCCCATGGTCACCTCGCCTTCGGCAAAGCGCTTGAAGCTCTCCTCGTACATGTCCATGAGAGCTTCCATGCTTTCCTCCCCGGGCGCCGGCTCGTCTTCCTCCGGCTCGTCGTCCGCCAGGGCCGCTTCCATGGCCTCCGCGGCGGTCGGTTCCGGCGTCTCGTCCGCCTCGTCCGAGGGGTCCTCGGAAGCCGTTTCGTTCACGGGAGCGGTCTCTTCCGCTTCCGCCACCGCGACGTCCGTTGCTCCCTTGTCTTCTTCGGTTTCAGTTTCTTCGGTTTTGATGGTGTCTTCCATAAATAAAAATATATCCCCCTTAGCCTTTTTTTTATGCGCTTACATCCGTAAGGCATGTATAAACCCTGTGAATATACCAATCCCCGAAAAAAGATCAACCCCTTTTTTTCAGGATAATGGACCGGCCGGCTCCGAAAGCCCTTTGACCCGTGAAAAAGGCCGGTTAGCAGTGGGCGAGAATGGCCGAGACGACCCCGTCGATGTCCAGGTCGGTGGTGTCGATGCGGATGGCGTCCGGGGCCGGCTTCAGCGGGGCCAGCGCCCGGGTGCTGTCGTCTTCGTCCCGCCGCCGGATGGCTTCCCGGACCGTTTCAAGGGTCTCGTTCGGATCAGCGGCGAGTTCGGCGTGGCGCCGGCGGGCCCGGGCGTCGAGATCGGCTTCCAGGAAGAACTTCCGGTCCGCTTCGGGAAAGACCACGGTTCCCATGTCCCGCCCCTCGAAGACGGCGTTCTTCTCCCGGCCCAGTTCCCGCTGGACCGCCAGGAGATGCCGCCGGACGGCGGGCCGGGCCGATACGGCCGAGGCCATCCGGGTGATCTCAGGGGTCCGGAGCCGGTCGGCGACGTCGTCGCCGTTGGCCAGAAACCGTGTGCCGCCAGCGGTTCGGACCACCTCGATGGCGAGGCCGTCGCAGACCCCGGCCAACCCGGCGTCGTCATCGGGTTCGATTCCGGCGGCCCGGGCGGTCAGGGCCACGGTCCGGTAGAGGGCGCCGGTATCGACGTACCGATACCCGAGCTGTTCCGCCACCCGTCGGCTCACGGTGGTCTTGCCGGCCCCGGCAGGTCCGTCGATGGTGATGAGCAGTCCCCTCATCCAAGTACCTTTTTTAAAGCGTCGAGGAATTTGGCGTTTTCCGCCGGGGTTCCGGCGGTGACGCGGATATGATCGGGGTATCCGTAGGAGGTGAGGGACCGGACCACGACCCCCTCCCGGAGCAGGGCCTCGAACAGGGCGTCTGCGGCCATGGGAACCTTTATAAAAAGGAAGTTGGCCTGGCTGTGGAGATAGTCGAGGCCCATCCCGGCGAGGGACTGGCCGATTTCATCGAGTCCGTCGTGGACCGTCCGGAGGGTCTTCTGAAGAAAGTCAACGTCGTCCAAAGCCGCCGCCGCGCCGAGCTGGGCCGGGATGCTGGTGTTGAAGGGGGGGCGGATCCGATTGAGGAGTTCGGCCATGTCCGCCGGCATGACCCCGTACCCGATGCGGAGGCCGGCCAGCCCGTAGGCCTTGGAAAAGGTGCGCAGCACGGCCACGTTTTTCCCCCGGTCCAGGTAATGGAGGCCGTTGACCGCGGACAGGTCCCGGGCGAACTCGATGTAGGCTTCGTCTACTACGACAACAACATCCTCGGGGACCGCGTCGAGAAACGGTTCGAAGGACGCCCGCGAAAGGGCCAGCCCCGTGGGATTGTTGGGGCTGGTGAGAAAGATCATCCGGGTCCGGGGGGTGATCCGGTCCAGGATCGCCGTCAGATCGATGGTATAGTCCTTAAGGGGAACCGGGACGGGCAGGGCCCCGTCGCAGTTGACCATGATGTCGTACATGAGAAAGGCCGGTTCCGGCAGGATAGCTTCGTCGCCGGGTCCCAGAAAAACCCGGGTGAGCATGGAGATCACCTCGTCGGAACCGTTGCCCAGGACGAGGTGGTCCGCCGGGACCCCGAGATGGGCCGACAGCTTTTCCGTCAGCAGGGGCGCCTCGCCTTCGGGGTAGCGGTGGAGCCGGTTCAAGCCGTCCCGGATGGCCGCCGCCGCCCTGGGCGAGGGCCCCAGCGGGTTTTCATTGGAGGCCAGTTTGACGGCGTCCGTAATGCCGTATTCCCGGGCCACCTCCTCCAGGGGCTTGCCGGGGACGTAGGGATGGATGCGGGCGAAGGCTTCCGGCGCCTTGAGACGCAGGGCGGTCATGTGCGCTGCTTTTTCCCGGCCTCGGCACGCCCGGCGTCCAGGGCTTTCATTTCCAGGGGGATCAGCTTCGCTTTTTGGGCGAATTCCTCTTTGACCGCTTCCCGGATCAGTTCGAAATCGACGATGCCGCTCCGGGCCACGAAGGCGCCCAAGGCCACGATGTTGGCGGCCCGGACGCTGCCCAGTTCCTTGGCCAGATCGGTCACGGGGGCGGCCAGTTCGTCGACGTCGGTTCTGCCTGAACGATCAGGACAGAGCGAGCTGTTGATCAGGATCACCCCGCCGGGTTTGACGGCGTTTGCGAATTTCTCCAGGGAGGGGCGGTTCATGGCCACCAGATGGCGGGGGCTTTTAATGATGGGCGAACCGATGGGCCGGTCGCTCACCACCACTTGGCAGTAAGCGGTGCCCCCCCGCATCTCCGGACCGTAGGAGGGAATCCAGGCCACCTCCCGCCCCGCCTCCATGGCCGCGTGGGCGAGGATCTTGCCGATCATCAGGATGCCCTGGCCGCCGAACCCGGCGAACATCACTTCGTGTTGCATTTATGCCTCCTGTTCCGGGGTCTTGTATTCGCCCAGTTTGTAGTAGGCGAGCAGGGTCTCTTCGGACCATTTCACCGCCTCCAGCGGGGTCATGCCCCAGTTGGTGGGGCAGGTGGAAACCACCTCCACGAAGCTGAAGCACTTGCCGGCCACCTGGTATTCAAAGGCTTTCTTGATGGCCTTCTTGGCCCGGGTGATGTAGCGGGGCTTGATGACCGTCTGGCGGGTCACATAGCCGGGGGTCTGGAGGGTGGCGAGCAGTTCGGCCATCTGGATGGGCATGCCCGCCTCCTCCACGTTGCGTCCGGCGGGGGAGGTGGTGGTCCGCTGGCCCGGCATGGTGGTGGGGGCCATCTGGCCGCCGGTCATGCCGTAGACGGCGTTGTTGACGAAGATGGTGGTGAACTTCTCGCCCCGGTTGGCGGCGTGGATGATCTCCCCCATGCCGATGCTGGCCAGGTCGCCGTCGCCCTGGTAGGTGAAGACCATCAGGTCGGGCCGCACCCGCTTGATGCCCGTGGCCATGGCCGGGGCCCGGCCGTGGGCCGCTTCCTGGAAGTCGAAGGTAAAATAGTTGTAGGCGAGCACGGCGCACCCCACCGGCGCGATGCCCACGGTCCGGCCGCGGATGCCCAGCTCGTCGATCACCTCGGCCACCAGCCGGTGGATCACGCCGTGGGTGCATCCCGGACAATAATGGGTATGGGCGTCGGCGAGGGCCTCGGGTTTGGTAAAGGCTTTTCCCATTAGATCCCCTCCTTGATGACTTGCATGATTTCCTCGGGCGTGGGCACGTCGCCGCCGCACTTGCCGTACCATCCCACCGGGCGCCGGCCCTGGACGCACCGTTCCACGTCCTCGACCATCTGGCCCATGCTCATTTCGATGCTCACCACCGTTTTGCAGCCCGGTTTGACCGCCGCGTCGCGGATGGCCGCGTCCGGAAAGGGGAAAAGCGTCTGGGGCCGGATCATGCCCACTTCGACGCCCTCTTCCTTGAGATTGTCGATGGCGGTCTTGCAGACCCGGCTCATGGTGCCGTAGGAGACGATGAGGGAGACGTAGTCGCCGTCGGTGTTATAGGCCTCGTAGCGGATCTCCTCCTTTTTCATTTGATCGTATTTGGATTTGAGAAGGAGGTTGTGGTCGTTGAGCTGCTCCGGATCGAGGTAGAGGGACTTGACCAGATTCCGCGAGCCGCTCTTCCGGTTCTCCATGCCGTTGGTGGCCCAGTCGTCCTTGTCGCTGGGGTCGGTGGCCAGGTCGTCCGGGAATTCCACCGGCTCCATCATCTGACCGATGAGGCCGTCACCCAATATCATGATCGGGCCCCGGTACTTTTCCGCCAGGGGAAAGGCGACCATCATCATCTCCACGGCCTCCTGAACCGACGCGGGCGCCATGACCAGCATCCGGTAATCGCCGTGGCCGCCGCCCTTGACGGACTGGAAATAGTCCCCCTGCGAGGGGAGGATGCCCCCCAGCCCCGGACCGCCCCGGATGATGTTGACAAAGACGCAGGGGCACTGGGCCCCGGCGATGTAGGAGATGGCCTCGCTCATGAGGCTGACGCCCGGACTCGACGAGGTGGTGAAGACCCGGGCCCCGGCGGCCGATGCGCCGAAAAGCATGTAGCCCACCGCCACTTCGCTTTCCCCCTGGACGAAGACGCCGCCCACTTCGGGCATCCGCTTGGCCAGATATTCGGCCACTTCGGACTGGGGCGTGATGGGGTAGGCGAAATAATTGAGGCACCCCGCCCGGATGGCGGCTTCGCCGATCGCCTCGTTTCCCTTCATTAAAACCTTTTTGCCCATGATTTCCTCCGTATGGCGTCAGCTGGCCGGCGCTTCCTCTTCTTCGGTGATGGATATGGCCACGTCCGGACACATGATGCAGCAGGTGGTGCAGTAAACGCAATCCTCCGGCCGGGCCTGGTAAGCGGGGAAATACCCCTTGGCGTTGACCTTGCCGGAGATTTCCAGAACTTTTTTGGGACACACGGTGACGCACAGGCCGCAGCCTTTGCAGCGGTCCTCGTCCATCGTGTAGTGGTAGGTTGCCATGTCTATTCGCTCCTTAAATTTAGAAATCGGATGCGGACCGTCGCCACGGCGGCACAAGCTGGCGGTTGATGGGGAGCACCGGGCAGGCGAACCGATCCGTGTCGAGTCGGGGGAGAAGGTCCGCGGCGGCGGTGATGAAGGCCAGCGGCAGGCCGCTTTTCCCGGAGAGCCCCTTCACGAATGCGTACCCCTCTTCGATGTCCGAGGGAGACGTGTCGTCGATGAGATTGGCGTTGCCCACCAGGCCGGTGACGGTCAGTTTCGACGCTGCCTCGATCTCCCGTCGGATCTTCAGGCACCCGTCGATGGCGTCGGTAAAGGGCCGGAAGGGGTTGACCACCTGGAGGGTCTGGACCGTCCGGCCCCTGAGATGGTCGGCCAGGGCCGCCAGCACCGTGGCCCCCACGTCGTCCCCGCCGGCGTCCAGGATGGCCAGTTCGCCGGGCTGACGGATCATGCCGGCGATCTCCGGGGCCAGGATGGGCAGGTCCGCGTGGAGATACTGTTTGGGCGGCAGCACCAGGCCGATCCCCCGGTCCGCCAGGATCCGCCGGGCCTCCCGGGTCCGGAAATAGGGGTTGACCAGATCCAGATCCCCCACCCGGACGTCCATCCCCGCCTTTTTCTGAAAAATGGCGAGGTTGATAGCCACCTCGGTCTTGCCGCTGCCGTAGTTGCCGACGATGACCACGATGCCGTTGAGATCGATTGTGTGACCGGATGCCGCGCCCATTTGAATCCATCCATAAAAAATG
>JAABTM010000480.1 GCA_011389855.1 Desulfobacteraceae bacterium | reverse complement strand
CGGGCCGCGTGGGCCGACACTGATAGAAACATCAGGGCCGACAGGGTGAGGATTAGTGTGAGGGTGGGTTTTTGTCGCATGTTGGGGGATCCTTTCTTTTTTTGTCTTTTTGTCAGAACCGCTGATTACCCTGATGATTATGATGCCGCAGATGGTTGGCGACCATCATGGTCATCTGCGTCATCAAGGTAATCAGCGGTTCTGACAGTTGCGTCATCAGGGTTATCCGCGGTTCTGGCGTTTATGCTGATTGATTAACCGCTTAAACTCAAGGCGGTTTGCGCCAAAATTAATCAAAAGTCCAATATCAAGTTGATATGCCTCCAGGTAATTCAGTCCTTGGGCCAAATGAATTTTTTCCAGACGGCTTATGGCCTTCAATTCGACCATCACTTTTTCCGCCACCAGAAAATCAACCCGACGCGCGCCGATTTTCTTTCCTTCGTAGTGAATATCCATTTCCAGCTCTCGAACATAAGGAATGCCGCCCACCGTCAGTTCAATCTCCAAGGCCCGCTGATAAATCACCTCCTGAAAACCATTTCCAAGCGTGTTGTGGACCTTCATGGCGCAGCCAATAATCCGGCCCGTAAGTTCCGAATGCGGGTATTTTTCTTGCATGGCGCTCCTTTTTGTTGTCAGAACCGCTGATTACCCTGATAACGCAGATGAACCATGATGACCACCATCATCTACGGCATCATAATCATCAAGATTATCTGCGGTTCTGACAGTTTGCGGATGACCATGATGACCGCCAAACATCTGCGGCATCATAATCATCATGATTATCAGCGGTTCTGACTATTAACCTCTCCGGCCACCGCTCCTTAACATATTTCCCCGGCCCGGTTTCCTTGACGTGAACAACGCTTCGGCCCGTTTTTTTCAAAATGGCCGAGGTAAAGTGTTTTTCCAGGCGGCGGGGGAACCCGGTTGTGTGGCGCATTTTGCGGCTGTTGGGCTTGAGCTTGAGGTTTAATTGCTGGTGGAGGAACATGGCGTCTTCTTCGTAGGCTTCGATGTAAAGGCCCACTTGAAACAGCAGGACGGCTTCCGGGAATCGGCTTTTATACCATGTGGCCTGGGTGGGAAAGGATCGGAAGACGCCTTTGTGTCGAAGGCGATCCGTCAGGCGGCCGTTTTGAAACTCGAACAGGTGGTTGAGCCAGTCGTGGCGTTTGAAAATGGCCTGGATGAGATGGAACGCATTGGCGTGTTTGAAGTGGCCCAGGTACGACGCCAGGACCTGTCGGACCTGGGCTGTGGCTTCAGGGGATATGTCCATTTCCAGGGCGTCGAGGCCGGGGAGCCGGATGGGACGGATGAGGCGTTCCCGGAATTGGTCGAGCCGGTGGCGGAGGTTGTGGACCACCCTGCGGCGGACAAGGGTGTAGTTGGGGCGGACGATGTAGCCCAGAAAATCCGCGCCGTCGGAAACGCGGCGGAGAACGCCGTCGTTTTTGAGTTCCAGTCGCAGACGTTGGGCCAGAAATTCCCGGATTTGGTCCCGCCAGGCCATGAGCCGGTCCGGGGATGGATCGAGAAGGATGAAATCATCCACATAGCGGAGGTAGAACCGGCATCGGAGGCCGTGTTTGACGAACTGATCCAGTTCATTGAGATATAAGTTGGCGAAGAACTGGGATGTGAGATTGCCGATGGGCAGCCCCTTGTCCGGCCCGACGTGGAAAAGGCTTTTGTGAGGCGGCACTTTGTCCAGGAGCGACGGGTCGCCTTTAAGAACATAATCTTGGGTCGGGTCGTGGAAGATCACCTTTTCGGTCAGGTCGAGCAGATCGGGGTCGGTAATTTTCCGTTTGAGCAGCGCAAACAGAATCGCTTTGTCGATGCTCATGAAAAAAGAGCGGATGTCGAGCTGCATGTAATACGCCGGGCGCTTTTGGCTTCGGGTGACTTTTCCCATAAAACTCCGCAGCCGGTTGACGGCGGCGTGGGTCCCTTTTTCAACCCGGCAGGCGTAGGAATCATGGATAAAGCACGGTTCCCATATCGGCTCCAGCCGCCGGACGATGAGATGATGAACGATCCGATCCCGGAAGTCGGCGGCAAACACTTCCCCAAAACCCTTTCCGCCGCGCACGGCGCGCACATAACGGCTGTTTGACTTATTGTTGTTGTTGTCGTTGCCGTTGTTGAAATTGACGTTCCATGCGTTGTCCTCGTTATTGGCGTTGGTAGTGGACGACCAATAATTGGACGAAACGCTGACCTCCCCGCTTGACGGCCCAACGGGCCCACCCGAAACAGACGCCGGCTTTTCCGGCGACCATTCCGTGAACGGCAATGCCATCTGTCGATGGCGGGGGAGGCGCACAGGGTTCGTCAGCTCTCCCGCCGATCCGCCTTTTTGGACGGTTGGCGGCTCCGGCTGTTTTTCTTGATGCTTTGAAGCCATCCCTGACTCTGTCTGCACAGCGCGTCCGCCAGACCGGCGGCGCGCTGAAACTGGTCAAAATTCTGAAACGCTTTTGTTTCTTTGGCCAAAACAATGGTGGATTTGAGCATGTCGCAGGCCACCACCAATTCAGCCACCATCTCGGCTTTATCCGTCATGGAATTGGCCCGGATGATCATCCGAATAATATCCCGGGACAATTCCCGCAAATCCGCGCCGGTGGAATACTTGTCGTACCGGCTGAAATGGCGGACCACATCCTGGAGATACACCGCCAGCTCCATCGCCTTTTTGTATAACGGCAAATGTTCGTATCGGGCCAACCGCTACTCCACCACCGTTTATTTTGAATCAGGATGAACAGGATTGGAAAGGATAGACAGGATGGTTGACCGACATCCTGACCATCCTTTGACATCCTGGATATCCTGATTCAAAAATCGAAGCAAAATAACCAAATATCCCAATAACCAAATCACTGTCCGCCGCGCACGGCGCGCACATAACGGCCGTTTGACTTACTGTAGTTGCCGTCGTAGCCGTTGCTGAAACCGACGTACCATGCGTAGTCCTCGTTACTGGCGTAGGTAGTGGACGACCAATAACGGGACGAAACGATGTTTGGGAATACAGTTTCATCCGCAGCCGGGCCATAGGTGTCCAGTTTTGATATTGAAGCGAGTTC
>JAABTM010000186.1 GCA_011389855.1 Desulfobacteraceae bacterium | reverse complement strand
CCTTTCCCGGTTGATCGAAAGCGGCGACCGCATCGACCTGGTGCTCACGGACATCATGATGCCGAAGCTCTCCGGCCTCGATCTCATCGACGAGATGAAGCGGCTGGGGCTCGACTGCCCGGTCTTTGCCGTCACCGCCTTCGGGGAAAAGGACGTGGTGGTGGAGCTGCTCCGGAGAGGGTGCGCCGATTTTATCGAAAAACCGGTGGACTACAAGGAGATGATCGCCCGCATCCGCGCCATTTTCCGGTCGGCGGACCAACGGATCGCCGAAGCGGAAGGGCGGGATCGAAGCGACCGGTCCGATGAATGGGACCGCGGCCGGGCCGCTGACGCCATGCAGGCCGAGATCGACGCCGCCGTGACCGCCTACCGCAGCCTGACCCGCTTCCGGGAGGAGGACCACCCCGTGGGCATCGGGTTCTTCAGCCGGCCCCTGTCGGGGCTGGGGGGGGACATCTTTTCCATCCGCTCCACGGGGTCCCGGTGCGATCTGCTGGCGGCCGATGTCTCGGGGCACGACATGGGGGCCGCCTTCCACGCCGTGCTCATCAACACGCTGTTCCACGAAAACGCGACCGCCGGCCATGACGGCGCCGCCTTTTTCCGGAACCTCAACGCCCGGCTCCTGGACAACGCGGAGGGGGAGCGAATGGCCACCGCGCTCTTTCTCCGGCTGGATCTGGCCGCCGGCGAAGGGGAGGCCGTCTGCGCCGGTCATCCGCCCTTTATCCGGCTGGCGCCCTCCGGATGGGCCGCGTCGGCGGACGACCTTCGGGGCGACATCCTGGGGGTTTTCGATACGGTGGTGTTTCGCCCCCTGAGGTTCAAGTTCAACGCCGGCGACCGGTTTTTCCTCTTTACCGACGGCGTCGCCGGGGCCGGCCGCATCCCGCGGGCAGGCGGCGCCAAGACCGTGCTCGGCCCCGAGGGACTGCGGCGGTTTATCACGCGCCATCGCCGCCTTTCCATCCGGGAGATGGTTGACGCCATCGGCAGGTCGGTGGTCCGGTACGGCGGATACGCCATGAAGGACGACATCCTCCTGGTGGGAATCGGGATTCCACAACAAGAAAGAGTTTAACGGCGACTGCAAAAACCATCCAATCTATGATAAAGGGGGGAAGCGATGTTCAGGAAAACGGATCTCGGTCCGGACGGGATCGAATTGGCCTTTTCATCGGACATGGCGGCCGTGGACCGGGTCGCGGCGGCGTTTCGGGATCATTTCAGCCCCGGCGGCGCCGAAACGCTTTTCGACGCATCCCTGGTGCTGAGGGAATTGCTGAACAATGCGGTGGAGCACGGGAGCCGCACGGCCCCGGATGGACCGGACGCCGTCGTCTCCTGCCGCATCGAGCGGACCGGACCGGACTGGATACGGATGGTGGTGACAGACGAAGGAGAGGGCTTTCGCCGCGAGGGGATGACCTTCCAAATGCCGCCGGACCCCATGTCGGACCGGCGCCGGGGCCTGGCCCTGGTCCACGGGTTCGCCGAGGAGGTAACCTTTAACGACAAGGGCAACAGGGTCGTCGTCCAACTGCGGTGTCCCCCCCGGCGTCCGGCGGACGAGCCTTGGGAGACGACGGCCCTTGAGGAAACCGACATGACCGGGCCCCGACATTTGAAAATACTGCTGGTGGACGATTCCAACGCGGCCCGGAACATGGAAACGGCCATGCTCCGGGAACTTGGCTACACCGATGTGACCGCAGCCGTGGACGGGGCCGACGCCGTCCGCATCCTCGATGCGGCGCCGGACTTCGATCTGATCGTCTCCGACTGGAACATGCCCAACCGAAACGGCATGGAATTGCTGGAATGGGTCCGCACCGACAAGCGATTCGATGGGGTTCCGTTTCTCATGGCCACCGCCCAGGGGGTGCGGCGGGATGTGGACCGGGCCGTCTCCGCCGGCGCCGCCGGGGTCGTGGTCAAGCCCTTTGAACCCTCGGAGCTGGGGGAGGCCATCGACGAAGCTGTGACCGGAAAACCGGGCGGCGAGAGGGAAAGGGACGAGACCATCTCCCAGAGCGTTCCAAAGAAACGCTTCCTGATCATCGAAGAGGAGGACGCCCTCGGGATCACCATCGCCTCGGAGATGGATCTGGTGGAACGGGTCCTGCGCTCGGCCCGCACCTTCGCGGAAGACTTCGATCCAACGCCTTTTCCGGATCTTCAGCAGGTGCTGCGGGAGCTGCTGGAAAACGCCGTGGTCCACGGAAACCGGCGCCGGCCGGACAAGGTCGTCGCCTGCGAGATCGCCCGGGTCCGGGACGATCTTTTCAAGGTCACGGTGTCCGACGAGGGGGAAGGGTTCGACCACCGAAACGCCGAAGTTCTGGCGTCCTCCGCGCCCCGGTGGGAAGGGACCCGGGGGTTCGGGCTGATCCGGGCCGTCTGCGAGCAGATCGATTTCAACGAAGCGGGCAATGAAGCCTCGGTTTTCCTCCGACGATCCCGGGAAACCCAATACGAGGTGGCTTTGGAAGGGGATCGCGCCATGATCCGGCCCTCGGGCAACATCACCGCCGCGACGGTGGATGCCCTCAAAAGCCGCCTGGTGGACCTCGTCGACAGGGGCGTCGGCCGGTACACCTTCGATTTCGGGCGGGTGGAGGAGATCGATTCCGTCAGCCTCACCCTGTTCGTGGTCTTGGTGAAAATGCTCATGAAAAAGGAGATGGCGCCGGAGCTGGAGATCGTCAACAGCAGCGAAAACATCCAAAAACTCTTCAATCTGACGCGACTGGACGGCCACTACATGTTAATGTAGGGGGCCGCGCGCCGCGGCGGTAAATGAAATGGGCGAAACCGATGATGGACATGAGTGAATTCACAGGGGAGTTCGTGGCCGAGGCCAAGGAGAATCTCGACGGCATCGAGGGCATTCTCATGGACCTGGAAAGGACCGCCGACGCCCCGGACCCGGAACTGGTGAACCGGGCTTTCCGGGCCGTCCACTCCATCAAGGGCGGGGCCGCGTTTCTCGGCCTGGACCGGCTCAACGAGCTGAGCCACGCCATGGAATCCCTGATGTCCCTGATCCGGTCCCGTGAGATCCGGCCGGACGCGGCGGTGGTGGACACTCTGCTGGCCGGCGTCGATCTCCTCAACGAGATGCTGGACGGCGTCCACCGCGGCGACGCGTTCGACATCTCCGGCGCCCTGGCGGCCATCCAGGACGTCCAGTCGGAGCACCTCCATCCCGACGTGAAGGCGGATCTGTCGGCGACGGTCTCCCTGGTGGACGAGGCGGGCTGCGGGATCCCGTTCACAATCGACCTGTTCACCTTTAACCGCCTCGACGAAGGGGTTTGCCTCTACTCGCTGGCCTACGATCTGAACGAAATGGCGGCAACGCTCCGGGAAACCCCCATGGTCCTCATCGAGCGGCTGCTGGCCTCGGGCGATATCCTGGACGCCCGGCTCGACGCCCCGGCGGACGACCTCCATGGGGATCTGGCGGAGATCCCGCTCATCTACGAAGTGCTCTATGCGTCCCCGGAACCGGCGGCGGGCCTGGGGGAAAAGATCGGGGGCGGATTGCGACGCATGGAACGGGTCCGGGCCGAAGGCCGCGGCGACGGCCGGCGCCAGGGCCGATCCGAGAAACGGCCCGATGATCTGACCGATGACCTGCCTGATGACCTGCCTGATGACCGGACCGATGATCGAAAAGACGCGCCGTCGGTAGGGGCCGACGCCGGCGAATGCGACCCTCCGGCCTCTGGGAGCGAATCTCGTCGGGAGAGGTCCGGGCGGGAGGTGTCGGCGGGGATCCGCATCGCCGAAGACAAGGTTGACGCCCTGGTGAATCTGGCCGGGGAGTTCGCGACGGTGCAGGCGGCCCTCATGGTCGAGGCCAAATCCCTGAAAGCCCCCCGTCTTCTGTCCATCGCCGAGCGGGTGGAGCGGCTTTCCACCGACCTCCGGGACGTGGCCCTGGCGGTGCGGATGCTCCCTATCCGGACGGCCTTCGGCCGGTTCCGGCGGCTGGTGCGGGACCTTTCCCGCCACCACGGCAAGGAGATGGTCCTGGTCACCGAGGGGGGGAGCGCGGAGCTGGACAAGACCGTCCTCGAGGGGCTCTACGACCCCCTGACCCACATCCTGAGAAACAGCATCGACCACGGCATGGAACCGGCGGACGCGCGGGCGGCCCGGGGCAAGCCCGCCCATGGGACCATCACCATGACGGCCCGGCATGAGGGCGGCCACATGATCCTCGACATCGCCGACGACGGCGCCGGGATCGACCCGGCGGAGATCCGGAAAAAGGCCGTGGACAAGGGGATCGTCTCCCGCTTGGCGGACCTCGACGACGCGGCGCTCCTCCAGTTGGTTTTCACGCCGGGATTTTCCACCGTCGACGCCGTCACCGACCTCTCGGGCCGGGGCGTGGGCATGGACGTGGTCAAGCGGCGCGTGGAGGCGCTCCAGGGCGGCGTCTCCATCCAGAGCCGGAAGGGGCGGGGGACGACGATCTCGTTGAAGATCCCAATGTCCATGGCAATCATCGACGGCCTCCTGGTCCGGCTCGACGACGCCCGGTACCTGGTCCCTCTTTCCGAGGCCTCGGAGTGCGTCGATCTCCGGGACGCCGATCTGAGCCTCGCCCGGTCCCGGGGCGCCATGGGCCTGCGGGGCCGGCTCATTCCGTACATCTGCCTGTCCAGATGGCTGACGTCGAGGAGCGATCTCCCCGGGGACGAATATGTGATCGTTATCAAGCGGAGCGACGGTTTTGTCGGACTGGGCGTCGACAAGGTGGTGGGGTTCCACCAGGCGGTGATCAAACCGCTGGGGAAAGCCTGCGGGGATGCGAAAATGTTCTCCGGGTCCACCATCCTCGGCGACGGCGGGGTGGCGCTGATCCTGGATGTTCATTACCTGATCGAAACCTATGCTAAAGAAAATACCCGTGAATGAATGAGATTCAGTCGGTTTTTTTACCCGTAGAATTCGTTCACGGATATTGATGCTAAAGATGGATTATGGTGAATAAAGAAACAGGCCGGGAAATGCCGAAGGGGAATACAAAAAACCCGGGCGCATCCTGTGCTGAAATCGACCGTTTGAAAAAACGGAACGCGGATCTCCAGGAACGGGTGCGTACACTGGAAGCCGCCGCGGCCCAGGAAAAAGAGAGGGCGGACTTCTACCGCACCGTGGCCGATTTCACCCACGACTGGGAATCCTGGATCGACCCCGAAGGGGTTTTCCGGTACATCTCCCCGTCCTGTGAACGAGTGACCGGCTATCCACCCCGGGCCTTCATGGAAGACCCGGATCTTTTTTCGCGCATCGTCCATCCCGACGATCAGGGCAAACTAGCGCATCATATCGGACGAGCCGTCTCCGAAACCGATCACGCTCCCATGGAATTTCGGATCATCACCGCCGCCGGCGATATGAGATGGATTGCTCACGCCTGCCAGCCGGTGTTCGACGGGGAAGGGGAATTCGCGGGCTGGCGCGGAAGCAATCGCGACATAACAGACCTCAAGGTCGCCGAAGACGCCGAGCGCAAACAGATGACCGAGCAGCTCAAGCGCCATATCCGGGAACTAGAGATTTTCAACGACGTGAGCCGGTCCGCGGCCATGTACCGCTCCCTTCAAGACGTGACCGATGCGGCCATGGACCGGATCATGGAAGCGCTGTCGCCTGATCTGGCCGTCCTTTTCCTTACGGCGGGCGACGACATGGTTCTCCATGCGATCCGCACCGATATGCCGGACTTCGACAAAGACGAAGCGACCCGCCACCGGGTCGGCGAATGCCTGTGCGGGCGGGCGGCCCGGGGCGGAACGCCCCTGTTTTCCCTCAACATCCACGAAGATGACCGCTACACCCACCGGGCGTGCAAGGCGGCGGGCATCTGTTCCTTCGCCTCCCTGCCGCTGTTGAGCGGGACGGAGGTGATCGGCGTCCTGGGACTTGGCTCTAAAAAGGAGCGGGATTTTTCGCTTCGGGCGTCCTTTTTGCAGTCCATGGCCGCCATGATCTCCACGGGCATCGCCAACGCACGGCTTCACCAGCAAGTGCGGGCCCACGCCCGGGAACTGGAAGCGACCGTGGCCCGACGCACCGCGGAGCTGAAGAAATTCCAAAACGCCGTGGAGCATTCTCCGGCGTCGATTGTCGTCACCGACGCTGAAGGCGCCATTGAATATGTCAACCCGTTTTTTACCCGAATGACGGGCTATGTCGCTGAAGAGGCCAGGGGCCAAAACCCGAGAATCCTCAAATCCGGTCTGCACGACGATGCCTTCTATGCCGAGATGTGGCGCACTCTCAAAGCCAAGCTTACATGGCGAGGCGAAATCTGTAATAAGAAAAAGGATGGCGCGCTTTACTGGGAGAGCGCCGCCATCTCCCCGCTTCTGGATGCATCCGGCGCCATCTCTCATTTTATAGGGGTCAAAGAGGATATCACGGAAAAAAAGGAGGCCGAAAGGGCGCTTCAGGAATCCGAGACGCGTTACAAAGCCATCTTCAAAGCCAGTCGGGACGGCATCCTCCTCACGGACCGAAGCACCAGGGAATTCATCCACGCAAACGAAGCCATTTGTCAAATGCTGGGGTACGACGCCTCTGAATTCTTGACGCGATCCATCCTCGACATTCATCCCGAGAATGACCTGCCCATGGTTCTGGAAGCGTTCGAGCGGCAGGCCCGGGGGGAGATCGATTTTGCACCGGAGATTCCTTGCAGGCGGAAAGACGGCGGCGTCTTGTACTGCGATGTCAGCGCCGCCGCCGTTACCATCGACAATCGGGTGTGCGTCATGGGGTTTTTTCGGGACGTGACGGAAAGGATCGAAGCGAACCGCCTAAAGGAGGATGTCGATCGGATGATGCGACACGACCTCCGATCACCTTTAAACGGCATCATCGGCGTGCCCCGGATGATCCTGGAAGACGACAATCTCACGGAAGACCAGAAAAACCTGCTTCAGCATCTCATGGATGCGGGACACAAAATGCTCGGGATGATCAACCTGTCGTCAACCCTGTACCAGATCGAAAGGGGCGTTTACGAACCGGCCTATAACGCGTTCAACTTGTTGGATATTCTGAGAACGTGCATGAAAGAGAACAGTTCCCATGGTCGTTCGAAAATGACCGGCATTCACCTGGCGACCGCGGGATTCGGGTCGCCGGACCCGGACGAAATTTTCGTCAGGGGCGAAGTGTTGCTGTCCTATTCGGTGTTCTCCAACCTGCTCCTCAACGCGGTGGAGGCATCCCCCGGGGGGGCGGCGCCGGTGACGATCCGAATCGAGCGCGCAGAGGCTATCCATGTCGGGATCCATAACATGGGCGCGGTGCCCGAATCCATTCGCGACCGGTTTTTCGATAAATATGTCACCCATGGCAAAAAGAGAGGCACCGGACTGGGCACCTACAGCGCCAAACTGCTGGCGGAGGCGCAGGGATGGTCCATTTCCATGAAAACCGACAGGGACGCCGGGACGGTGGTGACTATTTCGATTCCGGCTTAGCTTTTGACTTTTCCGGATAGATCTGTCAAAGATACGGACCGATACGGAGGACTGGAAAGGGGATGAACGATCTTTAACGCAATCCAAGGGGCCGAGATTCAGGGCAGGGCAGGGATATGATCCGCTCCCACACCGCTTTCGCGATGCTGGCCGGGGCGGGGGCGCTGGCCGGGCTCTACCTTTCGAGCCTGTACAGTTTTCTGCTGTTCCACAGCCTCGCCGAGCTGTTTTCCATCGTCATCGCGGCGTGCATGTTTATCATCGCCTGGCATTCCCGGGACTACCTGGAAAACAACTACCTGCTGGTCCTCGGCCCGGCCTATCTGTTCGTGGGCGGCCTGGACATGCTCCACACGCTTTCCTACGAGGGCATGGGGGTGATGCCCGAATACGGGTCCAACCTGCCCACCCAGCTCTGGATCGCCGCCCGCTACCTGGAAAGCCTCTCGCTCCTGGCGGCGCCGTTTCTGCCGGGGCGAAAAGTCCGGATCGAACTCATTGTCGGAATATACGCCCTGATTACGGCGGTTCTGGCGGCGACGATTTTCGCGTGGGATCTTTTTCCGGACTGTTTTGTCCCGGGAACCGGCCTCACTCCCTTCAAAAAGATCAGCGAATACCTGATCTGCCTGATCCTCGCCGGGGCCGTCGTCCGCCTCCATCTCAACCGAAACCGGTTCGACCCGAAGGTCTATCGGCTCCTGGCGGGCTCCATCCTGTTGACCATCCTTGGAGAACTCTCCTTCACCGCCTATGTGAACGTCTACGGGTTCTTCAATCTTCTGGGCCATTTTTTCAAGGTCGCTTCCTTCTATCTTATCTACAAGGCCTTTGTGGAAACAGGGTTTGAAACGCCCCATCGCATTTTATATAATGACCTCGCTCGAAGCCGGGAAGAACTGGCGTGGAAGGCGGCCCTGGACGCGGCCCTGGCCGAACTGGCCGGGTCCCTCATCGTTCAAACCGCCATCGGGGATGTGGCCGACCGGGTGCTGCGCCACGGCCGGCGCCTCACCGGCGGCGACTGGGGTTATGCCGTTTATGTCGAGAACGGCCGGGACGTCGTCGCCGCCCGCATCGGCGACCCGCCCGAAGGCGACGGATCGTTGGCGGCGGACCGGGCATCGGATGCGGTGCTGTCCGCCGATTCGGTCATCGACGGGGTTCCGGCCGGCCGCATCGTGCTCGGCGGTCGGCCGGAACCTTACCGGGACCGGGATCGCTATCTCGTGGAGCGGCTGGCAGATCTTCACGCCCTGGCCATCCAGCGGTTCCGCCGGGAGACCGAGGAAAAAGAGCGGATGCGGGCGGATCGAACCGCCATGGACAGCTTCTATTGCCGGCCGGCGGTGTCGGTTTCCCGGTCCGCCCTGGGCCAGGGAACCCTGCGGGAGGCCATGCCGGAACGGTTCGAGGAACTGATCGGGGAGCACGGGAAAATTCTGGAAGGGCGACTGGAGGCCCGCGCCTACCGGGTGGACCGGCGGGAGAAAGCGCGGCTTCGGGATCTGGGGGAACGGTTCGGGTTTTTGGGGGCCGGGCCCCGGGATGTGATCGAGGTCCACATGGCGTCCCTGGAGAAGAAGAGCCGGGGGGTCTCGCACAAAAAAGCCGTCGCCTACACCGACGAAGGTCGGTTGATGGCCCTGGAGTTGATGGGGCATCTGGCGGCCTATTATCGACTCCAGTGTTGAATCGGAAAAGGAAACAGGAACATGAATCGATATCAACTCGAACTCTATGTCGCAGGACGGACCCCGGCGTCCCGGCGCGCCGTGTCCAATCTGCGGAAACTCTGCGATACCCGGATGGCGGGCGCCTGCCGGATGGCCGTCATAGACGTTCTGGAACGACCGGCTGTCGCCGAGGAGAAGAAGATCCTGGCCACGCCGACCCTGATCCGCGTCTATCCGCCGCCGGCCCGTCGCATCATCGGCGATCTGTCCGACCCGGATAAAGTGCTGTTTCATTTGGACATGTCGCCCGCCGGAGACCCCTCCGGACCGATAGAAGGAGAGGAAGCATGAAGAAAGCCCATTGTCCGACCGTGGAAAAACTGGCCACATATGTTCCGGGGTTCGACCTGATCGCCAGGGGCGGCCTCCCCAAGGGGCGGCCGACCCTTGTCTCCGGGGCGTCCGGCACCGGCAAGACAGTGTTCGCCATCCAGTTTCTCGCCGGCGGGATCGCCGAATCCGGAGAACGCGGCGTTTTTGTCACCTTCGAAGAATCCCCGGACGACATCCGCAGGAACATGGGGTCCCTGGGGTGGGATATCGCCGAATGGGAATCGGAGAACAAATGGGCCTTTGTGGACGCCTCCTCCCAGGCCGACGACGATGGGGCGACCGTCGGCGCGTTCGACCTGGGGGCGCTGCTGGTGCGGGTGGAGCACGCCGTGAAAGAGATCGGGGCGAGTCGCGTGGTCATGGATTCCCTGGTGTCGCTCTTTTACCGCTTTTCCGACCGGTCCGCCATCCGGGGCGAACTGTTCCGGATTCTCCGGTCCCTGAAAGAGATGAACGTCACCGCCCTGGTGACGTCGGAGCGGCAGGACGAAGGGGCGTCCGTGGACCGGTTCGGCGCCGAGGCCTTCGTGGCCGACGCCGTCATCGTTCTACGGAACATTCTGGAGGACGAAAAGCGGCGGCGCACGGTCGAGATCTTCAAGTACCGGGGCACGGATCACCTCCACGGCGAATACCCCTTCGCCATCGTCCCCGAGGAGGGGATCGTGGTCCTCTCCCTGGCCGGCATGGAGCTGAAGCAGCAATCCGGCGACATCCGCATCGGGTCCGGCAGCGCGGCCCTGGACAAGATCTGCGGCGGCGGATTCTTCCGGGACTCCATCATCCTGGTCTCCGGCGCCACCGGCACGGGAAAGACCCTCATGACCACCGAGTTCATCCAGGGCGGCGCCCGGAACGGCGAGCGGTGCCTCCTGTTCGCCTTCGAGGAGAGCCGGGAACAGCTCTTCCGAAACGCTCGGGGCTGGGGCGTCGATTTCGAACGGATCGAGAACGAGGGCAACCTGCGGCTGGTGTGCGAGTATCCCGAGGTCTCGGGCATGGAGGACCGGCTGATCATGATGAAGCGGGTCATCGAGGAATTCAACCCCGATAGGGTGGCCGTGGACAGCCTGTCGGCC
>JAABTM010000479.1 GCA_011389855.1 Desulfobacteraceae bacterium | reverse complement strand
TTCAGCCAGCCAGCGCTTGGCGGTGCTGGCGCCCAGCACGATGGCGTTTTCGGTGGCCAGGGTCCCCTGCCAGCGGGCGAAAGGGGTGGAATAGTATCCGCGGAATGGAATGTAGGCTTTGCTTAGCATGTGGTAAGGTCTCCCTTCAGATGTATTAACAGGTAAAATATTCAGGCGGTTCCATCCAGTTCTCGGGCAATTTCATCCAAGGACCTGCCGCCTTTTTCCTCTGATCTTTCACGAAGAAACGCCATGAACTTTTCGCTCTTGCTCAATTTCGCCGCTTCCCGTTCAAACTCATCCGCCTCTTCGACTTTATCATCTATCACTTGTACGTCTCCCGCAAAATCCGATGCAAAATCTTCCCCGTCGGCGTCCGCGGCATCTCGTCGCGGTCGATGAAAATGATCTCCTTGGGGCGTTTGTAGCCGGCCATTTTTTCACGGCAGAGGTCGGCGATGTCCTTTTCCGTCAACTTTCCACGGGCCGATTCCTTGGGGATGATCACGGCGGCCACCTTTTCGCCCCATTTGGGATCGGGCAGGCCGATGACGGCGGCGTCGAAGACGTCGGGGTGGGCGGCCACCACGGCTTCCACCTCGCTGGGATAGACGTGCTCGCCGCCGGTGATGATCATGTTGTCCTTCCGGTCGACGATCTCGAAATAGCCGTCTTCGTCCATCCGGGCCATGTCGCCGGCGCTGAACCAGCCGTCCCGGAAGGCGGATTCGGTCTTTTCCGGCATCTTGTAGTATTCGTCGAAGAGCATGGGGCTCCGGGAGAACAACTCCCCCACTTTCCCCGGCCCCACCGGCTTGCCTTCGGGGTCGAGGATCTT
This sequence comes from Desulfobacteraceae bacterium, assembly GCA_011389855.1. GTDB lineage: Bacteria > Desulfobacterota > Desulfobacteria > Desulfobacterales > JAABSP01 > JAABTD01. Next base: position 2,292 of record JAABTM010000479.1, on the reverse strand, counting down.
GACGAAGTCGGAGCCCACCACCTCGCAGCCGATGGAGCCGAGTTTGCGCATCTGGTCTTCGGGCTTGAGCACCGTGACCATCCCGCCCTCGGTGGAGCCGTAGGCCTCGTAGAGCTGGACCCCCGGGAAAAAGTCCATGATGGCCAGCTTCATGTCCTTCCGGACCGGGGCCGACGAGCAGAGGAGCTTCCGGATGGAACTCCGGTCGAACCCTTTCGCCTCCTCGGCCGCGTTGAGGATCAGGTTGTAATGGGTCGGGATCAGGGAGATGAAGGTGATTTTTTCCCGCTCCACGATCTCCAGGATCTCCTCGGCCCGGAACGACTGGGCCGGATGAATATACGCCGTTCCCCCCAGGTAGGTAAAGGTAAACGTGAAAAAGATGGAGTTGATGTGGCACAGCGGCATGACGTTCATGCAGGTGTCGCCGGCGTTGAACCCGAACTCGATGGCGTTGATGAGATAATAGGCCGTGTGGGATTCATGGGACCGGACCACGCCCTTGGGCTTGCCCGTGGTGCCGGAGGTGTAAATCAGTATCCAGGGGTCTTTGGGCGAGACGTCCGAGACGGGTTCGGCGTCGTCGCCGCCCTCGATCAGCTCCTCGTAGGGCCGGTAGCCGTCGGCCGGTTCGCCCGCGCCGAAAAACCGATCCCCGGCGATGTTCGTCAGCTTGGCTTTGACGGGATCTACGTTTTTCATGAACTGATCGTGGACCACCAGCAGCTTTGCGTCGGAGTTGTTGACGATGTATTCGATCTCCGATCCCACCAGCCGGAAATTGATGGGGACCATGGCGATCCCCGTCTTGGCCGCGGCCAGAAACAGCTCCACCATCTCGATGCTGTTTTCCATGACCACCGCCAGCTTGTCGCCTTTGCCGAGCCCCATGCCGGTCAGGCTGTTGGCCAGCCGGTTGACCCGCCGGTTCAGTTCGGGGTAGGTGAAGGACCGGTTCGCATCCTTGACCGCCGCCTTGTTGGGAAATTTCCGGGCATTGACCTTGAGCACCTGCCCGAGATTCAACCAGTCCGCCATCTTTTACGCCCTCCTATCGCGATTCTTCCAGTTGTTCCACGAATGCTTCCACGTTGGTTTTGGTCTGTTCGTCGGAGACCAGCCGCAGATCGTTGAGATCGCCGTTGATGATGAGGCTCGGAATGCCCGTGTCCGTCTCCAGCCGCTGGGGCATGCCGTACCGGCAGTTGGAATTGTTGGGGCACGTCTTGGCGTCGTGGTAGATGACGCCGTCCACGTCGTAAAAATCGAGCATCCGCCGGATGTAGGCCTCCTTGGCCGCGTCGGACCGGACGATGAACAGCTCGGTATAGGCTTTGGCCATCCCGCCGAAGGGATCGTCCGGGTCCAGGGCCGTAAAGATCCAGGAATTGCAGTAGGTGGAAGACAGCACGCTGGTCCGGAGGTCGGCGAACATTTTGGAATGATCCCGCAGCCGGCCCCAGATGGGCATGCCGTCCCAGTAGAGCCGGAACTGTTCGCCGGGCACGGCGGCGACATCGTTTGCCATCCGCTCTTCCAGCTCCGGCAGGAGCGCCTTCTGGTAGTAATCCACCGCCGCTTCCGTCCCCCGCAGGCAGACCGCCGGACCCATGTGGATGGTCCCATCGAAAAAGGTGATGGGCGACGGTTTGTGGGCCGCGGTTTCCAGCACGGCCTTCCAGAGGTCCGAGCATTGGCGGGAAAGCCCCACGGCGCGCTTCAGCTCGGCCATGTCCAGCTTCCGGCCGGCGATCGCCTCCAGGGGCTCCACCAGATTTTCGATCTGCCGCGCGATGTCGCCCACCTGGTGGGGTTCGATGTCGCCGATATTCCGGTGGGTGTAGACGCCCAAAAGCGGCGCGTCGAACTCCCGGGCGTACCAGGCGAACCAGTCCTGGACGTCCCGGCACTGGTTGGTGTTGAAGACCAGCACGTCGGGTTTGGGCGGCCCGTCCATGCCGAAGGCCTTGGTCATGGGCGTTTTCTTGTTGAGGTAGGACCCGATGTCGGCGGTGAGATAGGAGCAGATGTCGGGGGAATAGCCGATGGCGTTGGCCGCCGGGATCATGTCCGCGGCCATGCGGCTGGCGCCCAGCATGGCCCCGTGGTTTTCGGGGTAATAGACCCGAAACCCGAGGGCTTGCAGGAGTTCAGCCGGGCCCACGCTGGTACACCAGGCGACCTTCTCTTTTCCGCTTTTGGACGCCGCGTCGAGCGCCTTGAAATAGTCCGCCATGATCCGGCCCATTTCGGCGGCGGATTGAAGGCGGGGCGGTGTTTTGTCGTCAGCCA
>JAABTM010000185.1 GCA_011389855.1 Desulfobacteraceae bacterium | reverse complement strand
CCGGGAACGTCACGGTGAGGTTCTGGTCCTTAATGGGTTCCGACATATCGTTTTATGTTTAATTCCATTGTGTTATAAAAAATCGGGCCGGCTTCCGCCGGGCCGCCCCTCCGGGTTCGTGCATCGAATTTACTCTATCCGATCAGCTCTCTCCAATGCAAGGATTGTCTTGCGGACGGCGATTCCGGTTGACCCTCCGGGGTCGGGCTGTTATCGTCGTCATTTTGACGATTTGCCGGATCGGCCGTTTGGCCGAACCCACAAATATACGGCGAGATGGGGCGTCGTCAACCCCCTTCTCCGGAATCGACCACAGGATACTGCTGCATGGATTCACCCAAACCCCGCTTTTCAGATCTCATGGACCTGGTCCGGCGGCTCCGGGGGGAAAACGGCTGCCCCTGGGACCGGAAACAGACCGCCGGGACCATGGCCCCCCACCTGACCGAAGAGACCTACGAACTGGTTGAAGCCATTTTCGCCGGATCGCCCCGGGCGGTGCGGGAGGAACTGGGCGACGTTCTCTTCCACATTTTCTTCATCGCCAACCTCTACCGGGAGACCGGTCAATTCGATATGGCGGACGTGGTGGCGGACATCGTGGAAAAGATGACCCGGCGCCACCCCCATGTGTTCGGGGACGCCCATGTGAACGATGACGAGGACGTCAAGGCCCAGTGGCATCGGATCAAAGGGGAGGAGAAAAAGACGGAGACCGGCGGATCCCGGCTGGCCTCGGTTCCGGCGGGGCTGCCGGCCCTGATGCGGGCCTACCGGATCTCCGACCGGGTCGCCCGGGCCGGTTTTCCCGGCAGCGAGGGGCCGGATCGGCTGGAAACGGCGGAACGGCGATGGACCACCCTGAAAACGGCCCTCGCCAGGGGGGAAAAGGCGGGGATATCGACGGCGATGGGAGAGATGCTCATGGAACTGGTCCATGCGGCCCGGGAGACCGGGGTCCACCCGGACACCGCCCTGTCGGACGCCCTGCGGCGGTTTCAGGCGCGGTTCGAGGCCGTGGAGCGGGCGGTTGAGGACCAAGGCCGGGATCTCGACGACCTGTCGCCCGGGGAGAAATCCCGTTGCTGGCGGGCGGTTAGTTCCGCCGCTTCGACCGATGGATTACCAGAACGGCGGTGATGTTGTCCTTTCCGCCGGCCTCGTTGGCCTTTTCGATCAGTTCGTCGCAGATGACGTTGGCGGGGCGGTGTTTTTTGACCACCCCGTAGATCTCCTCGTCCGACAGCATGTCCCAGAGCCCGTCGGAGCAGAGCAGCAGCTTGTCCCCGCCCCGGAGGGAGTAGCAGTTGTAATCCGGCTTGATGGTCTGAACGGCGCCGATGGCCTGGGTCAGTTCGTTCTTCATTTTGGAATGGCGGGCCTCATCCGGCGTCATCTTGCCCGACGCCACCAGCCCCATTACATAGCTGTGGTCGGTGGTCAGAAGTTGGATGCCGGACTTGTTGCAGAGATAGGCCCTGGAATCGCCCACATGGCAGAGGTGGAGGTCGTCTCCTTCGATGAGCGCCATCACCACGGTGCATCCCATGCCCCGGTAGCCCGTGTTGGCCCGGGACATTTCCCGGAGCTTCCGGTGGGCCCCCTGGAGGCTCTCCACCATCCGCCGCTTGATCTCGTCCCCGTCCCCTGTGATCTGGGAGAGCGCCTTTAAACTGAAATACTGGTTGATATGCTTCGTGGCATTGAGGCTGGCCACCTCCCCGGCGTTGTGGCCGCCCATGCCGTCGGCGGCGATGAAGAGGCTTTTTTCCATTTGGATGAGAAAAAAATCCTCGTTCCCCTTTCGCTTCCGGCCCACGTGGGTGGCGCCGTAGATCCGATCCCCTGCCGCGGCCCCGCCTTTGCCCAGGACCTTTCCCATCCAGCGTTTAATGACGTCGATCATGGCCGCCCTTTCCGTTCCCGCTTGTCCGTTTGATGCCGCATCCGCCGTTCCGTTCCTGTAAACCCTGATCTTTTCACCGATAAATTCGGCCATCTCCTCCGGCCTGATGGCGCCGCGCCGCCATCAGGGAGGGGCGCCTTGCGCCGCCCCGGAATGCTTCCGGTCTCGGCGGAACATCATCCCTCGGGGATCTTCAGCAACTGGCCGGCCATGATCCGGCTCGGGTTCCGGATGCCGTTGGTCCGCATCAGGGCCCGGACCGATGTGCCGTATCGCTGGGCGATAAGGGAGAGGGTCTGGTTTTTCCGGACCCGGTGGACCTTCCGCTCCGGCAACCGCGCCGGTTTCCGTTCATCCGGGATGTCGGCGTAACCGGCCAGGAACCGGTCCCGGTCTTTGGGGAAAATGTTGAGGCGATAGGTCCGGGGAATGGGCGCGGCGCGCTGAAAAATGAGCGGATTCAGGGCCGGATTGAGCTGCCGGAGGACGTCGGCGTCGAGCCCGCAATACCGCGCCAGGGTCGGCGGCGATACATAGTGATCCAGGGTCACCGCCACCGTCTCCAGGGGCGGATGCCAGTCGATCTCCCCGAAATAATGCTGGTACCGGGTGTAGACGTCCACGGCGGCCAGGAATTCCACATAGAAATTCCGGGACGAAAATCTGAACCGGGGGCCGTCGTAGTCCTGGATGATCCGGTCGATGCGGTCGGACCCCACCGCCTTCACCGCGTTTTGCATCCCCCGGAGTCCATGGTTGTAGGCGGTGATGGCCAGAGGCCAGGAGCCGATGGTCCGGTGGTTGTGGTCCAGGAGGCCGGCCGCGGCCTCGGCGGCCCGGACGGGGTCCAGCCGTTCGTCCACCCGATCCCCCACGGCCAGACCGAACTGCTTGCCCGTGGCCGGCATGAACTGCCACATGCCGGCGGCGCCCGCATGGGACCGGGCCCGGGGGTTGAAGCCCGATTCGATGAGAGGGAGGCAGACCAGTTCTTCGGGAAGCCCCCTGTCGGCGAAAATCTTGCGGAAGCGGTCCATGTACCGGCCGGAGTAGGCGATGCCCCGCCGAACGCGATCCGCCTGCCCCACCTGGGAGCGGACCCGCTTGTGGGCCTCGCGCCTGGGAAACCGCGCCGATTCCGGCCGCCCCCTGAAAAGGGCGAAGACCGTCTTTTCCTCGGCCGTCATTTTCTCCGGCGTCTCCCATTTTTCGGCCATCCCCTCGAGAAGCGTCTCGATCCGGGCCTCGGCGGCGGCTGCCGCTTTCCATCCGGTCTTGCCGTCGATCACGCTCCGGTCCAGGTCCACCACGCCGTAGATCACATCCAGATGCCAGTCGTCGTGGAGCACCGCCTGGCGGGTGGTGTACCGGGTGAAGATTTCCTTCCAGAAGGTCACCTGGGGTTCGAGCCGGTCCGGAAAAGGGAAGAGGCGAGCCCGCCGGCGGTCCCGCTCCCGGAAGGCTTCCGCCTCCCAGAAGCCGGCATGGGTCGGGAGTCGCCGGGCCCCCATGGTCGGGCCGGGGGGTTGGCCGGGGACCGGGGGCATGGGAAAGGTAATGGACCGATGGACGGAAAAGGGGGGCGGGTGGTGCGGACGCACCGGGAAAATGACGAGCAGAAAGGCCAGGCAGGCGGTCAGAAAGAACCCGGTCCTCCGGGGCGCGCCGCCGCCTTCGGACAGTTCCGGGGGTCGTTCTGGGTCTGTCGTCGCCGCTGCTTTTTGGGACGCCATCAATGTCTCGCCAAAGGGTCTCGCCAAAGAAGAAGGTTCGGACTGCTTCTAAAAAGCAGTCATCAAATATTTAATATTGCCGTCATTCTCCATTTTTTTCAAGTTTTTTTTGCCGGCGGCGTCCGCGCCCGGAATCGTCAAGAACGAGAAAAGCCCTGTATTTTAAAAATGATAGACCCACCGAAGCTGGAAACGGTCCCCTTGGGGCCGGTTTTCCGCCGCCGTCTCGAAATAGGCGTTGAAAAAGAGATGGGAATCCGGAGAGATGTGCCATAGCGCGCCGGGACCGATGCCGAAGACCATCTCCTTTGAATTGTCGACGTCGCGTCCGTCCACTTCGGTATCCGTGATCTGTTGCAGGAAATAGGAGTTGATCCCAATGCGGAGGGTTTTTGGGATGATTTCGTAGGCCGTGGCGGCATTGAAATGGATGGCTTGGCCGGCCTGGACGTCGTTGGCGCCGAAGAAGGGCGTTTCTTTTCCCGGGTCATCGTTTTTATCGTTCCACAGATAGTGAATCCGCGTAGATGCCGTCCAGGAAGGGGTCAGGAAGAAGGTGCCGGCCCAGTAGGGGTTGAAGGAGAAGAAATTGGACCCCGGATTGAGGGTCTTGTCGTCGTCGTATTTTCCGGTGGGAAAGATCATCTGGAGTTCCACCCGGTGCATGAACCGGGGGCCGTTGGGGCCCATGACGGGGTCCCACTGGAGAAAGGGCCCCACCAGGATGTCGCCGATCCCCGAGCCGTTGTCGCTGATGGGGGCCATGCCGTCGAACTCCAGGTCCAGGCTGACGGCGGGGATGATTACGTCGATCCCCCATTTTCCGCCCAGGAGGAGCGGCTGGTTGGACTGGTAAATAAACTGGGAGAGGCTGATCCAGGCCTCCAGATCCGGATCATCGGCCGGAAAGAGATTGCCGCTGTCGCCGTCGTCATCGGTAAATTCGTCGGCCGTCCAGTACTGGAGGTACTGGGTGAAATAAAACCCCGGACCCGACGGCGGCCCGCCGTCCATGAAACTGGTGAACCCCAGATTGACCGAGGGCAGTTCGTACGCGGCCGCGAGGGGACACAATCCGAACACGATTGCCAGCAAAACGGATAACCTGCGCATCATTCGACTCCTTTTCCTGTTCAGTGTGGTTAGCAGGGCGAAACGGAGTCAAGTTGTAAAGACAAATTATCCAATTTGTCAATGGGAAAATCGGTTCCGGACGAAAACCGCAGAGGCGCGGCTTAACCCATGTTCGCTTCCGTCTCGGACGCCTCGCCGCCGGATGAAAGCGCCTCGAAGCCGGAGACGATGTCCAGCAGCTCTTCGGTGATGGTCATCTGCCGCTTCTGGTGGTACTGGGTCCGGAGGGCGTCCAACTGGTCGGAAATGTTCCGCTCGGCCCCCTGCATGGCCGCCAGCCGGCTGGCGTTTTCCGCAGCCAGGGAATCGACCATGGCCCGGAACAGGGAGGCGAAAAAATATTCCCGGATCAGGGACGAAAAGATGGCGTCGGGGTCCATGGTGTACATTGGGAGGGAACGTGAATCCCACGGCCGCTGCCGGAGCCGCTCCAGCCAGTCGGCGTCCACCGGCAGCAGGTGGACCGTCCGGGGTTCGTAGGAAGCCCCGCCGCTTTGCTGGTTATAAAAAAGATACACATGAAGCCCGCGCCGGTCCCCGGACCAGTCTTCGATCCGCAGGAGCAGGTCGTGGACGGCGGGCCCGACCCCGGACAGGGAGCCGGGGACCGAAAACGATGCCTTGCCGCCGTATTCCTCCGGCTCGAAGAGACCGTTGGCCCGCTCCCCCACCACCAGCAGCCGGCGCGCATCGGCCGGGACGTCCAGGGCCGACAGGGTCTCCCGGGCGTGGCGGACGATTCCTTCGTTGAGGGGGCCGCACATCCCTTGGTCGGAGCCGAAAACCACGGCGCCTACCCGTTCCAGCGGCGCCTTGCGGACCAGAACCCGGGCGCCGGGACGGTTCATGAGGACCGCCTGAAGCCCCATTTCCACCGTGCGGGCATAGGCCGCCAGCGATTCGGCGGCCCCTTCGTACTGGCGGATGTTGACCGCGGCCAGGGACTTCATGGTGCTCACCACCGACTTGAGTTCCCGGGTGGAGTCGATGCGCCGTTTGAGGGCTTCAATGGTCGCCATCGGGGGCCTCGGTTTCGGTGGACGGGGTGGACGATGTGGACTGGGTGGACCCGGTGGACGCCGATGCCTGCTGGGGCGCTGGTTCGTCAGGCTTCGGCATCTGCTGTTCGGCCGCCGCCAGAAGGGCGTCGATGTCGTCGTCTTCCAGGGGTTCGCCGGCGGCGATCCGGTCGCACAGGTCGGGCAAGTCCCGGACCACGGCCTTGCGGATCGCCTCGGCGGTGGGGATGACCTCGGACAGCGCCACCCGGTCCAGCAGCCCTTCGTTGACCGCCAGGAGCACGGCGATCTGTTCGCAGACCGTCAGGGGCCTGTACTGGGGCTGTTTGAGGATCTCCCGCACCCGGCGGCCCCGGTCCAGGGTCTTGCTGGTCTCTTCGTCCAGCCGGGCGCCGAACCGGGCGAAGGATTCCAGCTCTTCGAACTGGGAATAGGAGAGCCGGAGATCGCCGGCCACCCGCCGGTAGGCCGGGAGCTGGGTCTTGCCCCCCACCCGGGAGACCGACGTGCCCACATCGACGGCCGGCATGTTCCCCTGCTGGAAGAGATTCGGCGAGAGATAGACCTGGCCGTCGGTGATGGAGATGAGGTTGGTGGGGATGTAGGCCGACAGGTTCTGGGCCTCGGTCTCGATGATGGGCAGGGCCGTCAGGGACCCGCCGCCGTGCTCCTCCCGGAGATGAGTGGACCGCTCCAGGAGCCGGGAATGGATGTAGAAAATGTCGCCGGGGTAGGCCTCCCGGCCCGGGGGCCGCCGCAGGAGCAGGGAGAGTTCCCGGTAGGCCCGGGCGTGGCGGGTCAAATCGTCGTAGACCACCAGAACGTCCCGCCCCATTTCCATGAAATACTCGCCGATGGAAGTGGCGGCGTAGGGGGCGATGAACTGGAGCCCCGGCGGGTCCTCTTCGGTGGCCAGGATTACCGTGGTATAGTCCATGGCCCCGTAGGTCTTCAGGTCGTCGATGAACTTGGCCACCGCCGAGAGCCGCTTGCCCACGGCGCAGTAGATGCAGACGACGTCCGTATCCTTCTGGTTGAGAATCGTGTCCAGTGCGATGGCGGTCTTGCCGGTCTGTCGGTCGCCCAGGATCAGCTCGCGCTGCCCCCGGCCGATGGGGATCAGGGCGTCCACCACCTTGAGGCCGGTCTGGAGCGGGACCGTCACCGGGGCCCGGTCCATGATGGGCCAGGCCGGCCGCTCCACGGGCCGGGTCTCTTCGGTTCGGATCGGGCCGCCGCCGTCCAGGGGATTGGCCGCCGCGTCGATGATCCGCCCCTTCAGGGCATCCCCCACCGGAACCGACAGGATCTCGCCCGTCCGCCGGACTTCCGAGCCGGCCGACAGGTGATCTCCGGACCCCAGCAGGATGACGCCGATCTCGTGCTCGTCCACGTTGAAGGCCAGCCCCAGGAGATCGCCGGGAAAGCGCAGCGGCTCCTGGGACCGGACCCCGTAGAGCCCCCGGACCCGCACCGTGCCGTACCCGGCCTCGGAAATTTCACCGACCTCCCGCACCGTCGGGGCCAGGTCGGTTTTGTCCACGACGCTTTCGAGGGTTCGGAAGGCGTCCTCCAGGCCGGCGGTCAATTCATTTCCGCGCATCCGATTCCGCCTTTCCGTCGCCGTCTCCCGCCGATTCGGATTCCGCCGCCGATTCGGCGCTTTCTTCTTCTTCTTCCACCGCCTGGCCGGCATGTTCCAGTGCCCGGTTCAGGGCCTCCCGGGTTTTTTCCTCCAGGTCGGAGAGATAATCTTCGATGTTCCAGGAGATCTTGTGCCCCCGGGTGGAAAGCTGAACCCCCAGGATGAGCATGTCGTCCACCTCGAAGGAGACCGTCATTTCCTCCCTGAGGGCCGACTTGAGGCGGTTTTGGATCCGCTCCTGCTCGTCGGGGTCGATGTCGAACCCGCTCTTGACCCGGGCCCGGTTTTCGCCCTTTTCCAGGGCGGCCAGAAACCGTTCCCGTTCTTCCTTGTCGAGACCGTCCATCCGATCCAGGAAGACCGAGACCGCCTGTTTCTGAACATCGGCGTCGGCGATCTGTGCAAACGTCCGCCGGGAGATATGGAAGACCTCTTCGCCGGCCATCCGGCGGAGTTCACGGATGAAGGTCTCCTTTTCCCGCTCCAGGGCATCTTGCCACTGACGGCGGCGGTCTTCCGCCGCTTCCCGGGCTTCCTCCATCAACTTCTTTCGCCGCTGTTCGGCCTCGTCTTTGGCCTCTTCCAGCAGCTTTTCCCGCTGGTCTTCCATCTCCTTCCGTTTCCTTTCGTACCCGGACCGTTCCGATTCCGCTTCTTCCTTTTTCCGCTCGGCGTCGTTCAACCGGGACCGGATCTTCTCCTCCCGCTTGTCCATGGCCGAGACGATGGGGCCGTAGAGAAAGTACTTGAGCAGCCCCACCAAGATGAGGAAATTGACGATCTGGGCCCCTACGGTGAACGGGTCGATGAGCACGGCTTATCCTCCTGCGTTGGCGATGACGTAGTCCCAGAACGGGTTGGCGAAGATCAGAATCATGGAAACCACGAAACAATAGATGGCCGTCGATTCGATCATGGCCAGTCCCACGAACAGGGTCCGGGTGATGGTGTTGGTCTCGTCGGGCTGCTGGGCCATGGAACTCAGGGCCGAGGCCACGGCGCGGCCTTCGCCGATGGCCGGTCCGATGGCGCCGATGCCGATGCTCAGTCCGGCGGAAATCACGGACGCCATGCCGATGAGGGTGATGCTGCTATCCATTGGCTTTTTCTCCTTTCGGGTGGGATGGGTGGGTTTGGGATTTTTCCATCTCCTGCTGTTCCGTCTCCTCCTCCCGCCGGGCCCGGGTGGCCGAGGCGATGTAGACCATGGCCAGCACCGGAAAGATGTAGGCCTGGATCATGCCGGTCAAAAGTCCCAGGGCCTGCATGACGATGGGGAAGAAAAGCGGCGTCAGGGCCAGGAGGATGGCCACGATCTTGCCCCCGCTCATGACGTTGCCGAAGAGCCGGACCGCCAGGGCCAGGGTTCGGGACAGCTCCCCCATGATGTTGAAGGGGAGCATGAAGATCGTGGGCTCGATGTAGTGTTTGAGGTAGCCCAACACCCCTTTCTGCTTGATGCCGTAGGCGGGCACGGCCACGAAGACGCAGATGGCCAGTCCGGCGGTGGTGGAAAGAGACGCCGCCGGCGATTCGAAACCGGGGACGATGGCCAGGAAATTGGACAGGGCCAGGAACAGGAAGATCGTCCCCACGAAGGCCAGGTACCGGGACGGGTCCTGGCCGCCGCTGATCTCCCGGATCTGGTCCCGCATCCCTCCGACGATCACCTCCAGCAGGTTCTGCCACCGGGAGAGGTGGATGTCCGACGAGAGCCGACGGGTTACAAGCACCGAAATCAGCACCAGCAGCGCCATGACCCCCCAGGTGAAAACCAGGGTGGCGTTGATGGAGACGAACCGCCAGGACCAGAAGACCACCTCGTCCGGGCTGATGTTTTTGATGTCCATGAGGCTCAGGTTCATGAAACCGCTCCTTTTGACGGCGCGGCCGGAACCGCCCCCAGCCGGCGGACCATCAAAAACCGGGCCGCCAGAAACCCGGCCAGGAGGATCAGGATGCGTTCCCACCGGCCTTCGGAGACGAGGTAAATCGCCCCCACGCTGGCGGTCATTCGAACCAGATAGCTGGACAGGGTCCACAGGGCCGGCCGCCGCACCTGGGGCAGTCGCCGGACGGTCCACCAGAGGCCGCCGAAATAAAACAGGCCGATGGCCATGCCGGCCAGCAGGGAACCGATCCCCCACTGCCATTCCACTGGAAACGTCATTGCGTCGCTTCTCCTTTCTCCGATTGGGGCCACCGCCGCAGCAGGGACCGGACCACCAGGGGCGCGCCGATGCAGGTGACGGCGGAGACCATCACCATGGCGCTGAACACCCGGGCCGGAACCACGTCGCCCCCCATGGCCAGCCCTTTTCCCATGATGATCATGGAGATCTCCGCCCGGGGGACCATGGAAACGCCGATGAGGGCCGCCCCCTGGATTCCCCGCATGGCCAGGACGGGCAGGCCGTCGGCCAGGAGCTTGCCCAGAATCGCCACGCCAATCAGGATTCCCCCCATTTGCAAGGCTTCCAGCATGCTGCCGGGGTCGATGTTGAGCCCGATGCCGATGAAAAAAAACGGGGTAAACAGATCGTACAGGGGGTCGATGGACGCCTCCCGCTCTATGCATTCCGGGTTCCGGCTGAAGACCAGGCCCGCGAAAAAGGCCCCGATGGCCAGGGAAAATTCCAAAAGGCCGGCGATGGCCGCGAACATCAGGCCGATGGACACCACCAGCAGCATCATGTCCGGTCGCTTTGTCATCGATTTAAACGTACAGGTGAGACGCGGCTCCAGGTACCGGGAGAACAGGAAACAGAGGCCGCCGAAGGCGATCAACTTCAAAACGAAGATCCCCGCGATCCGGCCCACCTGGGGCAGCATCCCCGTGGACAGCCCCCCGTCCTGGAGTTCGGGCAGCAGGGCGAAGAGCAGGGCCATAAGGACCACCGCCGAGATGTCGTCCAGTTCGGCCACGTCGATGAGCAGCTCGCCGTTTACCGACCGGAGCGCATCTTCCCGCTCCCACACCGCCACCGAGATGCCGACGCTGGTGGCCGTCATGGCTGCGGCCACCACCAGCGAGGGGACCAGGGCGAGTCCTAAAAGGTAAAAGGCGGCGCAGAACCCGAGGCCGCCGCTGACGGCCACGTCCCCCACCCAGATCAGGCTGGCCCGGCGCAACTGGGAGAGGAGCCCTTTGAGGTCGCTCTCCAGCCCGATCCGGAACAGGAGCATGATGACGCCCACCTTGGCGAGAAATTCGAAAACCTCCTCGGCGCCCGCGTGGAAAAAGCCCAACCGGTCGTCCGCCAGCCGGATCAGCATCCCCAGCAAAAAATACCCCACCAGGGGCGGAACCGGCGTGCGGGCCAGTC
>JAABTM010000184.1 GCA_011389855.1 Desulfobacteraceae bacterium | reverse complement strand
GGTTCCGGCGGTCACCGGAATCCGCTTTCCGCCGGCGGTGTTGTAAACATCGCCGAAAATCAGGGTCTCGGGTTCGGGGATGCCGGCGTGGGCAATGCAAAAGGTAAAATGCAGAATGCAAAGCGTGAACAAGGCTTGGACAATGGATCGTCGCCGTTTATTTTGTCCGGTCATGGTTTTGTTCCTTTCTCTGTTAATTCCCCGATATCGCATAGGTCTCGAAAAAGAGCCTGATGTCGGTCACCGTATTGATGAAGGTCTCCAGCCCCTCTTTCGAATCATAGTTGAAGGTGCCGCCCGGGATGATGAGCATCCACCGGGAGTTCCAGACCGAACGGCCCACGAGGCGGCTGTCGTAGCTCATCTGGGAGGCGTCGAAATAGCCGGCGTCGTGGTAGGCCCGGAAGCTGGAGAACTTCCGGATCTTGGCCATGGCGCCGTTCAGGGAATCGAGGGACGGGATCCAGTCGGGATTGTTCAGATCGGACTCGCCCACCGGCAGCGGAACCGGCAGCTTCTGATCCACCACGGTCCACTCCCGGGTGTCCAGCTCGGTGCTGTCGGGCGTCAGCATCACGTCCATGCCCGCGGGTATGAGATAGGCCCGGGGGGTTTCCGACAGCCGGCTGTTGTCGTAGCCTTCGAACCAGACTCCCACCGAGCGCACCTTGGTGGCGAAATTCGTGGGGTCGTAGGCGTGATCGCCGCCCCCCAAAGGCCAGCCGAAGAAGTTCCGGCCGAAGATCACGTTGGTCTCGAAGGGGATCACGATGCCCGGCTGGAACCCGGCCGACTCCTGGGTAAAGGGCCGGCAGTATTTGCGGAATTCGGGAATGCCCCACAAGTCCCCCACCTGGTGGCTCTGAAGTACGCGGCGCCATTCGTCGTCGTATTCCGCGCCCTGTTTTACCCGGAACTTTTCGTACCGGAGGGAGAAGCGGCCGGTCTCGGTCTGGGGGTTGTTGAAGCCCATCTGCCCCTTGAGGGCGTCGTAATTGGCGTCCAGCCGGGCCAGGATGTCCCCCAGGCCGCCCCGACCCACCACGTACCGATCATCCTGGTACTGGCCCAGGGTCCGCTTCTTCACGATCTCGGTGAGCAGGGGACGGGCCGAGGCCGGGTCGCCGCCGCTCAGGTTCGTTTCATAGTCGTAGGCCTTGGCGGCCAGGTAGGCGTATCGGGCCGCCAGGTCGAACATGGACCGGTATTTGGACAGCGCGTCGTTGAGGTTGACCCGGAAGGCCATGTCCATATACCGCTTGCCCTGGGTCTTGGCCGCGACCTTGGCGTTGAAGGCCTTCCGCTCCTCCATGAGTCGCAGCCCCCTGGCCAGGACGGCCCGGTATTTTTCCGATACCTGGCGCATGTGCTCTTTGGCCTTGAAGACCGCCAGACGCCCGGGCGCCTCGTTGCCCATGAGGGTCTCGATCTCCTTTAGCTGCTGCTGGACTTCGTATTTGTAATTGGCTTTGTTGATGTTGGAGGCCGTCACCATCTGGGCCAGTTCTTTTTCAGATTCGAGGATTTCGGCGGCGGTTTCGGCGGCGAATGCCGAAAATTTTAAGGCGTAGCTTGCAGTGTTTGCTGTTCCTGTGGTCGTCATCCGGGCTACGGAGGACGGATCGGACGACGTGCCGACGACGGTGGGCAATCCTTTGATGACGGTCTCGGCGGTATCTTCGACTAGACCGCTCATAAATTCATAGCCGGCCGCCAATTTCTTAGCGTAGAGGATCGAATAATTGAAGCCCCGCGTCGTCGCCTGGGCTTCTTTACCGATCCGCAGCTCCTCGGCATGGAGATCCGACCGGGCCTCGAGCAGATCCGCGGCGAACTGGATGTCGGCCAATATCCCGGCGTAATCGGCCAGGGTCAGTTGGAGATCGGCTTCGGCCTTGACCAGCTCGATCAGGGCCTGCTGGACCTCGCCGGGAGACCGGCGCAGGCCCCATTCGGACGGCGCCTGGAAGCTGTACTTGCCGGCGCTCATGGGAAATTCGATCTCGAGTGTTTCGCTGAAATCGCCGGCGGTGACGGCCGACTCCTCAAGATCGGTGTCGAAGAAATGGGAAAACAAGGTAGAGATGCCCTCGACATCCTCCGTATCGTCTATCGCTTCGCCGGATTTATCGACAAAGGTCCGGTCCATGGGATCGAAATAGGCCGTAATGGCGTCGCTCGGCGGCGGCACGGTCTCCTCGCTCACCTCGTTTACGTCCACATACATGTAGAGGAAGTAATCGGGCCCCTTGTACCCCGCGGGATAGACCTTGCCGGCGCCGATGGTCCCCTCGTAGGGCGTGCCGAAAATCTCGATGAGCCGGTTCCGGTAATCCCGGTCCTGGCCCCGGACCTGCTCGGTGAAGCTCTGGGTGTCGTTGGCCACCTGCCGGATCCGGTTTTTCAGGTCGTTGGCATGGTCGAAAACGACCCGGGCGTTGTCCATGGCCTTCATGGCCTTTTCGTGGGCCTGCTCGAAATGGGTGGCCGCGTTGTAGGCCCCCGGAATCATCCGCGATGGGTCGATATCGAAGGGGACCGCGTCGGTGGCCAGCCCCAGGGGGGTCAGGCCGGCGTTGGCGTGGTCGTATTCCTGCTGGACCTGGCGTGCCTGGGAAGCGATCTCCTCCAGATCGGGAACGGTGGTCCGGTCGATGCGCTTCAAGCCCTCGTTGTCGGCCAGCTCCAGGATCGAATCGCCGTATTCAAGGGTCTGCTCTTCACCGAGAACATCGCGCATCGCGGCGGAAAAGTCGGCTTCCGTCCTGAACCCCCGGTCCATCAGGCCGTACAACCCATCGATGATCCCCTGGGGAACGTCGTCTCTTTTCAACTGATCGATATCGGCCTGGGTCAGCTTGAAGCTCACCGACGAGGGGATGATCATGTTGGCCACGGCCCAGTCGAACAGGGCTCCCGACGCGGCCCGGTGGCCCCATCCTTCCAGACCCCAGGCCCGGTCCCGGTTCGTGTCCTGATATCCCTGCCACTGACCTTCGGGGTCTTCCACATACCGGGACCGGTAGGTGAGGTTCACGATCTCCTTGCCGGTCTTGGCCTTGGCGGCCGCGGTCTCGGCGAATTTCCGCTCGTCCAGGTAATCGACGTCCAGGACCACCCCCTCGATCTGGAAAATCTCCGACCGGGCCTCCCAGTTGAATTGATCGTGGCCCAGCAGATCGTAGTAGCCTTTCAGCGCCGTCAGGTAATGACCCCAGGCGTCGCCGTGGCCTTGTGGATAGAGGGCCCGGCCGTCGGCCTCGTCGATGAAGCCGTCCTTGTTGACGTCCTGGAGATTGTAGGAGAGCGCATAGGCCGCTTCCCCCTCGGCCTTGGTGAAATTCCACAGCAGCCGGTTGTAAACCGGCCGGGCTCCCTCTTCGGACCGGCCCCGCAACAGGGCCAGTTCCTCGTCGAGGAGGGTCGGGACCTGGTTCATGAAGGTGAAGATGGTCGGCGCCAGGCTGCCGTATTCGACGCTCTCCGCGCCGAACCCGATGGTGGGGTCGAGGGCGTCGGTGTAGGCTTCGTTGCCCAAAAGGGTGTAAAATCCCGAGATCCGGCTGGCCGCCAGAAGCAAGGCCGTGTAGACGCCCGAGGAGCCTTCGGGCTGTTCCAGATCGATGCTCAGATCCCGGGCCCGGTTGAGCACGGTATTGTAGAGTTCGATGAGCCCGATGTTTTCGATCACGTCCTTGTCCGGATTGAAAGCCACCGCGCCCTCGAACCGGGGGCCGGCCTGCTCGATCATGCTCGAATAGGTGGCGGGGCTGTCGATGTTGTAAAAATCCTGGATCCGGGCCTCGAAGGGGTTGATCCCGTTGATGACCCGCTTGACCCAGCCTTCGGCCAGCATGGGCTGGAAGGTTTCGACCGGGTCCTCGTCGTCTTTGGGGGGCCGGGAATTGGCGGCCCCGGCCCAGTCGGACCAGTCGGATATCGTCGGCGGTTCCGTATTTTCATCCGAATACCGGTACCGGCAGAAGAACAGATTGTCCCGGAGCAGGGCCGCGCCGGCGCCGGTCATGGCCACCTCCGGGCCGTCGCCGGGGAAGACCTGCCAGGTCCCGGCCGGGGCCGTGTCCGGCGGCGGCTGTTCCGTGCCGTCTTCTTCCCGGTAATACCATTCGAACGCGATGTTGTCGGGGTTGGCCCCGAAATCGGCGGTGTGGCGCAGGGTGATCTTTTCGTCGAACACATTATCCGAATAGACGGTCTGGAGCGCGCCCCGGTATTTATCCTTGACCACCTTGATGATGTGAAGGGCCACCGGGAGGCCGCCCAGGGAGGGGTGGTTGTTTTCGGCCACGGTCACGTAGCCGCTGTCGATGGGCGAACCCGGGTCGAGCAGGGCGGCGCTGGGGATCAGGGCCAGACCCGGCCCCAGGGCCATGGCGGGATAGGGCCGGGGATCGGCGTTCCCGCCCGGGATTTGGCCGCACAGGTAATCAAAGCCGCGGGAGGGGCACAGGCTGTGCAGGGAGCCGCAGAGACTGTTGTACTGGTCTTCGAACAGCGTCTCCTTTAATGTCGCCAGTTCCAAAACGGCGTCGCTGATGCCGACGGTGTAATCCCGGCCCTCGAACCCGCCGGGGTTCCGGGTCCGGGAATAGAGGTCTTCCACCTTTTCCTTGAAATGGTCATCGGCCCCTTCCAGGCTTCTTAGCGTATCCTTTTCCTCCTCGGTCAGGATGTTGGGCTGGAGCACGTAAACCGAAGGAGGCGAAGCGGTCAGATCGTCGTCTCCCAGGGTCTTGCCGTTGACGAACCCCCGGATGCCGAGCCGGCCGGTGAGGGGATCGTAAAAGACCCGACTCTTCAGGCCGGCGTGAAGCTGTTTGAAGTACCACCGGCCGCCTTCCACCTTCACTTTTCCGGCCGCCGGCGTCAGATCCTCGGGCATCTTTTCCACCGGGAGATCGACGGTTCGCTCCTCCAGAGCCTGGACCAGCCGGACGAGGCTGCCGTCGAACATTTTTTCCTCGTCCATGTTGGGATTCAGTTCGTCGAAAATCACCTGGCCCGCGGCCCATCCCAGGACCATGGGCAGGCCCTCCGGGGTCTGGGGATGATCGGCCCGGTATTCGCCGCCGGCGAAGGTGAGCGTTTCGCCGGCTTTCAGCACCGGCGTTTCTTCGGGCCAGATCGTGTCGTAGCGGACCTCGACGGCCTTGGGCCGGCCTTCCATCTCCGCCGGAAAATGATCGTTCATCGGATAGACGTCGGCTTCGGTCACCACCCCGGTCGGCAGCCAGGGGACCGGGTCTCCCGGGGCTTCGGCCGCGTCGTTTCCGTTGTGGTCCTTTTCGTACCAGAAGGTCGGGTCGAGGGGATACCAGAAATAGGCGAAGAGATGGGCGTCCCCTGAGACGGCCCAGGACTGGCCCTTGTGATCCTCCCAATAACAGTTCCGCCCCGGTTGGCCGTTCCGGCCGCTGATTTCAGACGGCGGCGCGGCGCCGATCACCTGGTTCAAGGGATACGGCGCCACGAGCGGGTCCCCGGCCTTCATCGGATATTCGAAGACGTAGCCGTTGTCCGGATCTTCGAGATCGATGCTGAAAACGGCCATGGCGTGTCTGGATTCGACCAGGTCGTAATACTGGATCAGCACGTAGGGATCGGAGGTGTACGTCTCGTCTTGCGTGGTGATGTTCAGGTCGTTTCTGAGGGCGAAGGCGGCGGTGGGCGGCGCCGCCATGTCGCCGTGGCGAAAGGAGTCGGCGGTCACCGCGTGTTCTTCGTTGGGGTTGTAGCCCGGCAGTTGGGGATCGGGCTGCTGATAGATCGTCACCTCTTTGTACCGGGCCGGATCGAGGTAGTTTTGTCCATCGCCGTTGGCGTCCGGCCAGGTCGGATCGGCGCCGTCGGCGTTCCGGCACTCGCCGCCTTCCCGGCTGGCGACGACGATGCGGCCGGTATTCCCGGGCCAGTCGCAGGTGTAGGCGACCGGCTTGAAGGGCCAGGAGATGTTGTCCGTGACCTTGTACCAGATCACCAGCAGGTCGTCGGAGGGGGAGGCGGTAAACTGCCGGTTGACCGGGAATATCGGCCCCTGGAGGGTCTGGCGATCATAGAGGTTCGCGTTGTATCTTGCTTTTTCCCAGAAGACATAGCCGTTATGGGGGGTTCTGGCGTCGTGGTGCCCGCTGGTGATCTCCTCGCCGATCTGGACATCGGCGGTCCCCTTGTTCACGTTCCAGGGCCGGGTCTCCACCACCCGGACATAGGCGCTTTCCTGTTCGAGGTCGCCCGCGGCCGCCGTTCCGGGCCCCGTCCGGGTGAAGAGCAAGGTGCTTTTTCCCGCCTTCGATGCGGTGAAGGCCAGCTCCGGAGAGACTTGCGCGTCCTTTTCCGCATACTTGAGGGCCACGAAGGCCCATCTGTCGTCGCCCTTCGGGTCGAGGGGCGTGGGCGGGGTCTCGGCCACATGTTCATAATGGGGGGACCGGGGCCACTCGGCGGAGACGGTGGTGACCAGCTTTTGCGGGCACTCGCTGTCGCTTTTGTTCTCCCATTCCACCTCGAAGGTCCGGCCCCCGATCAGCGGATAGAGTTTTTTGTCGGCCGGACTCCAGACAGCCACGTCGTCGCCGCCCCCCGCCGGATCGTCCGAGAGGGCGGTGACCCGGGGTTCGCTCTGGGTGTCGGTCCGATCGAGCACGTCCGGGGCGACGCCGGAAAGATCGACCGGGTCGCCGACGGCGACCGTGAGATCGTAGTTGTGGGTCTCGTACTGCCAAATGATCTGGATGGGTTGATCCAGGGCAATCTCCACCTCGGATTCAGGAACGGGATCGGTCTGATTGTTTACGCTGTCCCGGTATCCCACCCGTTTCAGGCATCCCTCCCCGGCCGAGGAGACGAGCCTCGCGCCCGCATCGTACCACCAGGCCCCGGCCCCCGACCGGTCTTCGGGCCCGTCGAGCCAGAGCAGGTCCCCCATTTCCGCAGGAATGGCCGACACCTGGATCCGGTGCTGGGTCTTCCAGCGGAAATAGATTTTCTTCGGCCCGTTCATCGCGACCGTGAAGGCATGATTTTCCGCGATTGCCCCCGGAAACGTCACTGTTTGATCCGTAAAAGCGCCCCCGCTTCCCGTGAACAGTGTATAGCCGGTCGCCACATGGCGGGTCCGGCGGCTCGCCTCGTATACCTGGCCGTCGATCCGGGTCGTCACCTTGGCCCCTTGTTCGTACCAGTGTTTTCCGGCTGTCGGCGAGGGATTGCCGTAATTTTCGAAATACCCGCCGGAAAGCTCCGATTCGGTGAAATCATGCCCGATCTCGAGAGCGTACTCGATCCGGTTGTTATCGCGCTGATTGACCCGCATCACCGCGTTCTTCTCGATCAGGTTCAAATCGGAGCTTTCGATGACGTTCCCCCCGATATCGTAATAGGTGTATCCGGCCTCGGGGACGGTCAGGCTCTCGTCGCTGACCACCTCGCACAGATCCGTTATGACCGTGACCTTGCCGCTTTTCTCGCCCGCGGTCACCGTTATTTTGTTTGTGGACTCTATGGTAAAACCGACCGATTCGTCTCCGATCTTGACATTGTTGACGCCGACGAAGCCGGAACCGTTGACGGTGAAATCAACGCCGGGTAGAATATCCACCGGCAGGGCCAGAGACGAGATTTTGGGACAGACCGTAAATGTCTCCGTACTGGTCACCTCGCAACCTTTGGTAGATACGACGGTGACCTTGCCGCTTTGGTTTCCGACCTGGACTTCAATCTCTTCATCGCTGTTGGCAAAGGGGCCGTCGCAGCCGCCAATCACCAAGTCACAATTCGATAGCTCTACGGGCCGCCAATTGAGATCCTCATCCCCCATCTCGACCCGGTCGACCCCTGGATAAGCGAAACCTTTGCCGCGGATGACGAACCAATCGCCTGGGCTGCCCTCTGTCTGGCCCAGTTCGGTCATGTCGAAGACCCGCTCGATGATGTATGAGCTTACATCATCTCCGAGTTCATCTCCCACATTGTCCAAATTCGGATAACTCCCGGCATAAAATACATCCCATCCCTCGTCTTTGTTGTAATCATAGGCGCCGAAAAGGGTCACTTTGTAACAAGGGGCCACCCTGATGGAATCGATTTGATCATTCCAGCCGCCGCTCAGATGGCCATCTTTCGCTTCGCCTTCTTTATCGAAATACCCTCTTTCATAATTGAAATGTTCATAAAATCTGCATGAATACTCCTCGGCGAAACAGACGCCGCCGGCCGCCAGGCTCACCATCAAATAGAGACAGATAAAAACTCTGAGTTTCATATTTTTAACTCCTTTTCACCAATATCGATTCGGTTGATCGATTCCAGGACTCAATCTCGTCCATTTTGCCGTTGCCATTATGATCATTCCCCGTCGTTCAACAGGGGGATGATGGAAACCCGCTCGAGCTTGAAGGTTCCCCGCATCCGGACAGGCAGTTTGTGAAGCCCCTCGATCATCTCCTCGTAGGTTCCTGTCAAATCCAGTGATCCGGCGGTCGGCGTAAGGACGTCGATGCCGGGATCGATGGTCAGGGTGAAACTCCGGTGGATATCCCGGCCGGACCGGTGATCCGGATGGTACCGGTGACGGAAGGGGTTCCGGGGATGATCCGCCGACAGGGTGAGATCGCCGGAGAGGGCGCCGCCCGCCCGGATCTTGCCGTCCACCGGCAGTTCGTCCATGGCGGGGTCGAAATCGAAAAAGAGGGAACCGAGGCGGATGCCCGTCAGTTCGCCGTCCCTTCGGACCACCCCCTGGTACCGGTAGAGCTGGTCGTCGTCGGTGACCAGTATCCGCCGGGCCATCTCCCGGATCTCGCCGTCGCCGGTTTCGATGGTGTAGGGTTTCTGCATCAGGGTAACGCGGCGCAACAGCAAGATCGCGTCCCTGGCATCGACGTGGAGCAGGATCCGCATGTCGAACGGATGGGATACATCATACGGGGTCTCGGTATCCTGGGCCCCGAATCCCCCTTCGTTCACCTGATCGATTTCGATCTGTCCGACCCAGAGACCGGAAAGGGCCGAGACCCACATGGGATCGCCCTCGATGGTTCCGTCGTGGGCAAGACCCGTGGTATCCACCAGGGTGCCCCAGGGGGTGAACCGGTAATGGGCCACGATGCCCTCTTCGTTGTCGGTGGGCGGCGTCTCGATGCTCTCCGCGATCGCCTCGGGGGTCCGGGCGATGTTCCAGACATGGACTTCCGAAATCCGTCCGTTCAGGTCGGAATCGCCGTCGGGCTGGGTCCCGATTTGAAGCGGCGCCGATGCGTTGGGGACGAACCCGGCTGTTTCCTTCGCGCCGAAGGACTCGCCGTCGACGTAAAAGACCGCCCGGTTCTCGTCGTAGGCGCCGGTGATG
Source organism: Desulfobacteraceae bacterium (assembly GCA_011389855.1). GTDB lineage: Bacteria > Desulfobacterota > Desulfobacteria > Desulfobacterales > JAABSP01 > JAABTD01. The sequence continues at coordinate 1,428 of JAABTM010000184.1, read as the reverse complement.
TCGTAGAAGCGGTTGTCGATGACCTCCGGCCCCTCGATCACCACCCATCCGGAATCGGTCCCGATCCGCATCTTGAGCTTGTTGTCTTCGTCCACGAAAAATTCGTAACCCGAAACGGCCGCCTCGTCGATGCTGGAGACGATCGTCTGCCGGGTTCGGAAGGCATTGCCCTCGACATCCTGCTGGGCCGCGACGCTGGCCTTGATCGAAACGGTGAACGCGTCCGGATTGAGATCGGGGGCATAGGGCACATCGAGGTAATCCTCGACCCCGTCCATGGCCAGCAGGCTGCCTGGGGTGTCGGCGATGGTCTGGGCCCCGCCGGCCGCCAGGGGATCGGTCCCCCTCTTTACCACCGCCGGATCGGCGTCGCTTTTCTCCCGGTAGCCTAGAACCACCCCTGAAAAGGGGACCTCCTTTACATAAACGGTCCGATCGGGGACGGCCGGTCCGATGTTGGCGGTCACGAAGAGATGACCGGCGTCGTTCTCCGGGATGGTCCGATCGAGATTGTCGAACCGAAGCGTTTCGCCGGAGGCGACGAACAGGCTGTCGCTGATCGGCGGGCCATCTTCCTCGAATTCAAGGATATCGTCTTCCGAATACCAGAGCTTGAAGACCGGCAGGGCCAGCTCCACTTCGGGGGTGCAAGGATCCATCTCGACGCAGTCGGTCCGGATCTCCGATGCCCGGTAGAACCCGCCCATGGGCAGGCGGAGGCTGTCCAGGATCGCGTCGGCCTCGGTCACCGAAAGGCGCATCCGGTAGAGAAGGTGATCGGTGGCGCGCGGTTCGACCGTGGCCGGCGCAACTCCCGCCGAGGCGATATCGACCTCCGGAATCGGAAACTGTTGCTTGCCCCCGGCCGGCGCCGGATCGGTTCCAAACCGCTCGCATTTGTCGTTGTACATGAAGGCGAGGCGGTCGAAGGGGGTTTCCGCGATAAAGATGTGCCGCCCCACCGCCTCGCCGATATCGACCGTGATGAAGAAATGGCCGGTCCGGCGCTTGTCGATCATCCGGGAGAGGTCGTCGAAGACGAGATCGCCCCCCGGATCGATGAATCCGACGGTCGCCAGCACCGTATCGCCGGTATTGAAATCCGGATTGTCGGAATACCAGAGCTTGAAGGGCGACCCGGCCGACAGATCCGAGGGGAGGTAGGTTCCCCCCGTCCGGAGGGTCATCCCCTCCAGCACCGCCTCGGCCCGTTCCACCGAGAGACTGAACCGGTAGAGGATGTGGTTGTCGACCTGCCGCTCCGTCACGGCATCCGGAACCGGCGGGGCCGCGATGGTGATCGCCGGCACGGGAAAGGTCTGGACCCCGCCGTCGGCCAGGGGATCGGGATCGGCGGAGACATTCCCGAATTCGAACCCGAGGGCGTCGGGGCCGACGCCGGGGATGGAAAGCGTCCGGGCGCCGTTG
>JAABTM010000478.1 GCA_011389855.1 Desulfobacteraceae bacterium | reverse complement strand
CACGGCGTCGGGGACCCGGTTTCGGCCCGTGGCGTCGAAGGCGTAGCAGGCCCGGTCTTCGGGGGACAGCAGGATGTCTTCTGGGGCGAGAAGGGTTTTGAGGCGGTTGAGGGCGGCGGGTGGGATCATGGGTTCCTCCTGGTTTCAATCCTGTCAGCGGGACAGGCCATCCGATGCCGTCCGCAACGCGTGAACGGCGTCCGCGACGCCGACCCTGCCATCCATCCTTATACCAGATGCAGAGAACAGATCAAGCCGCACGCCGGCCATCACCTGCAAAACGAGAATGGCATCCGCCAAACCGACCCGGCCGTCGCCGTTCACATCCCCGTCCGGATGCCCGAAGGCCGCCCGGTAGGGCTGTTGGCCCTCGACACCGGAAACATTCACCATGGCCCCATAAACCGTCCCTTCGCCTGCATAACGGATCGCGGCAGACCCGGCGGCCGGGGCGTACACCCGGGCCGTTTCCTCCCCGCCGGTGGAAAACCCGAAGCGCCAACGGGCGTCCGGCCCGGTTTCCAGGAGAATCATCTGAATCGGTCGCTCCATATCCGGAAAGCGGAAAAGATGGGCGCCGTATCGACCCGGCGCGTCGACCGGGGCGACCGACGCGATCAGGGGCGGCGCTGCTTCGGATTGAAACCGCCCGGGCGACGCCGCTGCGAGATACAACGCTCCGTCGGGCCAGGCGTCTTCGGGATGCGCGGCCAGGGACCAGAATTCAGCCAGGATGTCGGGAAAAGAGGGCGCGCCCCTTTCGGAAAGGGCCGCCTCGATGGCCGGCTCCAGGCCGAGCCCGAAGGCGTTGCGGAATACAGCGTTCCACAGGTCCGCCCCTCCGTATCGGCGCCAGAGATGACCGGCCAGTATGGCCATGCCGTAGTCCCGGACCCCGTCGCCATGGGTCAGGGGCAAACCGGGATTGGACAGGACTTCTCCGACATAGGCCACATAATCGTTGACCTCCGGCCAGCAGAGTTCCTCCATCCAGGCGGCCGTGGATTCGAACCACCATCGTTCTTCCGCATACCGCTCATCGGGTACAAGGATCTCGTCGTCCCAGGGATACGCCACGGCCTGGACCGCATGGAACAATTCATGGGCCGCGGTCGCCCGCAACACCGCCGTTTCCCGGTCGGTATGCCGGGAAAAATCGTCATTGAACACCAGGTAGGCTCTCTGATGATCCCGGTCGATTTCAGCGTAGGCGTAATAGGCGACCGGCAATTCCACCGTGATGTCGTAATCGCCGGTGGCGTGGTTGTAAATTCGGATGCCGGTATTGGCCACATACACATCCATATAATAGACATCCATGCCGTAGGGAACCCCAAATCCCAGGCCGGATTGAATCCCATGGGCCGTTTCCAGGCTCTCGGCCAGGATTTCCACCCAGGCGGGAAGACCATTTCCGTCGGCGTCGGACCAGTCCGGATCATCCGGATTGTAATCGCTTCCCCATAAAACCCGAAAATGGCCGGTGGTGAAAACCTGGGCGTTTTCAGTGGGAAAAGGGGCGATAATCCGCCGGGGAGAGCGGCCGGACGAGTCCTGCCGGGGCGTCGGCGGGATGGGGGCGAATCGCCCGGGCTTTTGACTTCTCAGGCTGGTGGCGCTGCGGGCGGCCAAAGCAGCCTCCGCCTGGACGCCCAAAACCAGGGCCGCCAGGAACAGACAAAGCATTTTTCCTGCGCTATGCAGCTTCATAACGACCTTTAAAAAAACAGGAGGCCCGAAGGCCCCCTGTTCATGTCATGGCAATTGCGTTGTTGTGGGGATGGTTATGGCGTGGACCGCCACTGCGCCTCGGCGCTTCGCAGCGCGTCGATTTTTTCGTTGTCCATGAAGTTGTTCAGATACCAGTTGGTGTAGTTCAGGGTTTCAAACACCTTCCGCAGCGTGTCATCGTAGCCCGCTATGGGATTCATGCAGGAGACGGTGACATTGGCCGACTGGATGGCGTCGGTGGCCGGAGAAGGCTGGTCCGGCGAGTAGGGGTCCGGTATCTCCGGAATCGGATAGGAGATCGAAAACGCCGTCTTCGCGGGATCCGTGATGAAATACCGCTCCCAGCTCCGGTACTCGGCAAAGCTCGCGTAAACATGGACCAGGCACATGGGCGCGTCGGATGTGTAGGCGATATTGAGGGTCTTGGCCGTCGTGTCCGCGGCGACCGTCAGGTTCGACACCGGAATGCCGGACGCCAGCGCCTGAAGGTCGAGGGTTCCGGAAAATTCGGAGGCCGCCATTTTCTGATAAGCCACCAGCATGTTTGCCGAATTCCAGAAGGTCACCTCGAAGGTGGTGTAACCGGTGAGGCTCGGGACCGCCGGCAGGCTGGTCTCGGCTCCGGTCAGATTCGCCGTGGAGGAGACGCTTTCGCCGGCGCCGGAAAAGCGCATGGCCAGATTGCCGGCCTCGACGTTCCGGAGCGCGATGGCCGTTTCTCCAAAGATGCCCATGTCGGGCTGAATCGCGGTTTTTCCGGAAAGATCGGCGGCAGTCATGCTCATTTCGTAATCGGCCCCGCCCTTCTTGAACGTCAGCCGGTAATCGGCCCCGGGAACAATGGGAATCAAAATGTTGCCGCTCTGATCCTTGGGCAGATAATCGAGGCTCCATGAGCCGAAGGAGGACGCCGCGCCGTTGATGTCAAAGCCCAGGTCGTCCAGTGCATAGCCTTCCGAAACCATCAGCGGAATGGCCGGGATCCGGGCGGCGGCATCCAGGGCCAGGGTCGGCCCCGCGCCGGAAACGAACCCGTAATAGGCCGCGGGACAGGCGTTATTAACCACTTCCGTTCCCAAAAGCGCCATGATGCTGATCACGCCCTCGGTGTTCAGGGATGCCCCGCCCGGCGTGAGGATATATTGACCGGGGGTGGGCAGGGCGTAATATGTGCCGAACTGGGCGGCGTCCTCGCTGTATATAAGGCTGCCGCAGACATATTCCGCTGGGAAGGACAGCGTCAGGTTGTCGCCGCCCATATAGGAACTCAGCCCGATGTCATAAATGCCGGGGGTGTTGATTTTGGCAAGATAGGCCTGGGGGTTGCCCCAGCTCGAATTGTAGAACCCGTCGAATCCCAGCATGCCCTGGAGGGGGTTGGCCAGGTCCAGGACGCCGGCCGGATCGAAGTTGATGTCA
>JAABTM010000183.1 GCA_011389855.1 Desulfobacteraceae bacterium | reverse complement strand
GCTTCGCGAAGGACATCTCCCAGCGGAAGGAGACGGAAGCGGCCCTGCGGGAGAGCGAAGAAAAATTCCGGCTGGCCTTCGAAACCAGCCCGGATTCCATCAACCTGAACCGGCTGTCCGACGGGCGTTATCTCGATATCAACGAGGGGTTCACCCGGATCATTGGCTATACCCGCCAGGATGCCATCGGAAAGACCTCCCTGGAACTGAACATCTGGAAAGACCCCGAAGACCGGAAACGGCTCGTCGCGGCCCTCCGTGAAAAAGGATACGCCGAGAACCTGGAAGCCCGGTTCCGGGCCAGGGACGGGACGATCCGGTACGGCCTCATGTCCGCCCGGATACTGCCCATCAACGGCGAAGACGTCATCCTCTCCATCACCCGGGACATCACCGACCGGAAGCGGGACGAGGAGACCATTAAAAGCCGCATCCTGGCCCTAACCCAGCCGGACATCCAGGTGGGGGACGTTCAGCTCACCGACATCCTCGGTCTGGAAATGCTTCAAAAACTTCAGGACGCCTTTTCAGACGCATTCGGGGTTCCCACCATCACCTACGACAACAAGGGGCGGCTCATCACCCGGCCGAGCAATCCCACCGGTTTCTGTCGGTTGGTCCGGTCCACCCCCGGGGGCAACCGGCGATGCGAAGAATTCGACGCGCGGCTCATCCGGGATTTGAGCAAAAACCCCCGCCCGGTGATCCGAAAAGGGTGCGTGGTCCAACACATCATCACCGGCACGGCGCCGATCATTATCGGCGATCTCCACGTCGCCAACATCGGCATGGGGCATATGACCGAGGGAGATCCGGACACCGAAGAGATCCGGCGATTCGCCGGGGAAATCGGGATTCCGCCGGAGGATCTCGCAGCCGCGGCGGAATCCCTGATTCCCTTCGACCCGGACCGGTTCGACAAAACCCTCGCTTTCCTGGACACGCTGGCCCGGCAACTGGCGCTGCTGGGGCTCCAGAACCTTCAGCAGGCCCGGTTCATCAATGAACGGGACCAGGCCGCGGAGCATCTCCACCAGGTTCAGAGGATGGAGAGCATCGGCGCCCTGGCCGGCGGCATCGCCCACGATTTCAACAACATCCTGTTTCCCATTATGGGCTATGTGGAGATGCTTATCCAAGATGCGCCGGAAGGCGGCCGGCTACGGCGCAATCTGGAAAAAGTCCTGGAGGGCGCGATCCGGGCCCGGGAGCTGGTCAGGCAGATCCTGACCTTCAGCCGCCAGACCGGCGAGGAGATCCAGCCGGTCCGGGTGCAGCTCATTTTGAAGGAAGTCCTGAAGCTGGTGCGATCCACCCTGCCGTCCACCATCGCCATCCGGCATCGCATCGACGAGGGCTGCAAACCGGTGATGGCCGACCCGACCCAGATCCATCAGGTGATCATGAACCTGATCACCAACGCCTACCACGCCATGCAGGAAACGGGCGGGGAACTCGACATCCAACTGGAAACCATCGAGGCGGGACCAGCGCTCCCGGAAACCGCTTCCCTGCCCCCCGGCCTTTACGCCCGCCTCACGGTGGCCGACACCGGCGCCGGAATTCCGCCCGCCATCCTGGACCGGATCTTCGACCCCTACTACACCACCAAACCCAAGGACCAAGGCACCGGGCTCGGGCTGTCCGTGGTCCACGGCATCGTGAAAAACCGCGGCGGCGCCGTCCAGGTCGAAAACCGACCGGGCGCCGGCGCCGTTTTCAGGGTCTTTCTCCCTGTGAAGGAGACGATGGCGGACGCCCGGCCCGCGCCGGCGCCTGCGGACGTCCCCGGCGGAACCGAACATCTCCTGATGGTGGACGACGAACCCCTCGTGGTGGACGTGGGGAAGACCATGCTGGAGCGACTGGGATACCGGGTCACGCCCGAGACGGACAGCGAGTCGGCCCTGGAAACCTTCAGAGCGCATCCGGACCGCTTCGATCTCGTCGTCACCGATATGACCATGCCGGGAATGACCGGCGTCCAGCTCGCAGGCCGGCTCAGAGAGATCCGCCCCGATGTCAGGATCGTCATCTGCACCGGGTTCAGCAATCTCATGGACGACAAAAAAGCAACGGCGTTCGGCATCCAGGGGTTTATTATGAAGCCGATGATCAAGGGCGAAATGGCCTCGGTGGTCCGGAAAGCGCTGGACGGCCCTTGAAATCCTCTCCGGGTTCTGTATCATGGAATGGATCGGTCCGGAGGCAAACGCTCATATTTTTAAAACCGTCACCAGCGAGGAAAAACCAATGGAAAAACAATTCATCATGACCGCATTCGGCAAGGACCGGCCCGGCATCGTCGCCGACGTCACTGAAGTCATCTTCGAAAACGAGTGCAAGGTGGAAGATTCGACCATGACCCGACTGGCCGACGAATTCACGCTCATTCTGTTGTTGACCGGTCAGGGCGACGATCTGGAAGACCGGCTCAGCAAGGAATGCCGGCGGCTGGACATCGAAAAGAAGCTGTCGGCCTTTATTCGCCCCATCAGCGGCGAACCGCCGGCCCCAGTGGCGGGACGCCGGGGAAAAATCCACGTCCAGGGGCTCGACCAAGCCGGGATCATCTACAAGATCAGCCGGTACCTGTCCGACAACGGCGTCAACATCGAATACCTCAATTCCAGAAAATCCTTTTCCCCGGAAAGCGGGGCGGCCCTTTACACGGTGGAAATCGAAGTCGCCATCCCCGAAGCGGTCGAACTCAAGACCCTTGAAAAAGGGCTGGACCGGATCGGCGATGAGCTGAACCTGGATGTGACGCTGAACTGAGTCGAGCCGCCCCTTCCTCTTTTAAACCGCGCCCCGGAAACGGGGCGCTTTTTTTAGGAAATCAAAATGTTCGCGAAACCCACCTATGAAGAACTGGAAAACCGGGTTCGGGAGCTGGAACGGGCGCTCGCCGAACAGGAGGCGGTCCTGGATCGGCCCACGGTAAAAAGCCGGGACGAGAACCCGACCAGTGAAAGCGCGGATCAATACCGGCTCATGGTGGAAAAAGCCAATGAAGCCATACTGGTGGCCCAGGACGGCGTGTTTGTGTTTTCCAATCCAAAGAGCGAAGCGTTTTTCGGCTATTCAAAGAGGGAACTCGGTTCCCGACCCCTCGCCGAGTTTATCCATGAGGCGGACCGGAAAATGGTGGAGGAGCGGCACGATAGAAGACTCGCCGGAGATACGTCCATTCCCGATGTGTACATCTTAAGGATCATCAGCAAATCCGGAGGCATCCGATGGGTGAATCTGAAGGTGGCGCTGTTTTCGTGGGAAAACAGGCCGGCGATCCTGTGTTTCATGGCGGATATCACAGAGCGAAAGCGGGCGGAAGAAGCCCTTCGGAACGCTTTGGCCGAAAAAGAAGTCCTGCTTCGCGAGATCCACCATCGCGTCAAGAACAACATGCAGACCATCGTCGGCCTGCTGCGGATGCACGCCCGAAGAATCGATAACGCCCAACTGACGGAGATCTTCAACGACTGCCAGAACCGCATCGGGGCCATGTCCCTGATCCACGAAGCCCTTTACCAGTCCGACGACCTGGCCAAAATCGACTTCGAATCCTATCTAAAGAAACTCTGCCGGAACCTCGGACAGGCCCATGACGCCGGAAGAAAAGGAATCACGCTGACGGCAAACGCCGCCAACGTCTCGCTGAACATGGACCAGGGAATCGCCGTGGGCATGATCATCGCCGAATTGACCTCCAACGCCTTCAAGCACGCCTTTCCACATAACGAGGGCGGGACCGTGTCCGTCCATCTGGACCGTCCCGGAGGGGAAACCGTCCGGCTCGTCGTTTCGGATACGGGAAAAGGTCTGCCGGACGATTTCGACATCCAAAACCCGTCGTCCCTCGGCATGAGACTGGTGGCGGGCGCCGTCACCCGTGAATTGGGGGGGACCATCGACGTGGAAACCAGCAACGGCGCCCGGTTCATCATCCGGTTCAAACAATAGAGAAAGGAAAACTCATGGACGCCGCGAAGATCATGATCGTCGAAGACAACACCACCGTGGCGGAAGACGCCCGGGAGTGTCTGGAGAGCCTCGGCTACGGCGTCACCTCCATCGTGGCCGCGGGCGAGGACGCCATCGAAAGCGCCGGCAAGGACCGGCCCGACGCCGTCCTCATGGACATCAAGCTGCGCGGCGACATGGACGGCATAGAGGCGGCGGACCGGATTCACAACCAATTCGGCATCCCCGTCCTGTTTCTGTCGGCCTACAGCGACCGCGAACTGCTCGGGCGGGCCAAACGGACCGGCTCCTTCGGCTATCTCGTGAAGCCCTTCGAGGAGCGGGAACTGTACGCCATGCTCGAAATGACCCTCTACAAAGCCGGGGTCGAAAAGGAACGCCGGGAAATGGAAGCCCGGCTGGCCCAGGCCCGGAAGATGGAAGCCATCGGCCGTATGGTCGCCGGCATCGCCCACCACTTCAACAACATGCTCTACGCGGCCATCGGAAACCTGGAAATGGTTCGGGAGGATCTCCCGCCGACATCGGCGGTGCTTAAAAAGGTCGTGGAAGCGGAAACAGCGACCCGCCGGGCCGCCGACATGAGCCGGCTTATGCTGACCTATCTGGGCCATGACCGGGTCGCGGCCAAACCGGTCGATCTCTCGGAAACCGTCAAAAACGCGCTTGACGACATCCAAAAAGACATCCCGGCCGGAATATCCCTGGAAAGACGCCTCCCCGCCGCGGGACCGGTGGTCTCGGCCGACCCGACCCAGCTGGAACAGGTCATTAAAGCGCTGGCGACCAACGCATGGGAGGCCGTGGAGGCGGCCCCTCCGGGCCGGGTGACGGTTTCCGTCGAAACAGCGGCGGCCTCGAAAATCCAGGGGGCGAGCCGACTGCCCGTGGACTGGAAGGCGGAGGCCCCCGCCTATGCCTGCATCGCCGTCGCCGACACCGGCAAGGGCATGGATGCGGAGACCATCGACGCCGTCTTCGATCCCTTTTTCACCGACAAGTTCACCGGCCGGGGGCTCGGCCTGCCCGTCGTCCTGGGCATCGTCAAGGCCCATGGCGGCTGCATCACGGTGGACAGCTCCCCGGGACGGGGCAGCGTTTTCCGGGTGTTACTTCCTCTGTCGTCCGAACCCGTCTCCCCGCCGGCGGAACGCCCCAAGACGGAACCCCAAACTTGAAAGGAAAAACAACCATGCCCCTGCAACACCCCCTCCCCGAATCCATCGGCGATCCGGACCTTCTCGTGGGTCGGGAAAAAGAATTTAACCTGCTCGATCCATGGATCGGCCGCATCCCCAGGCGCGTTTCCAAATCCAGGGCGCTATTGGGCCGGCGCAAAAGCGGGAAAACCGCCATTGTTCAGCGCATCTTCAATCGGCTGTGGAGCGACAACGGGCCGGTGATTCCTTTTTACATGCAGATTTCCGAAAAAAAAACATGGCTTGCGGATTTCGCCGTCGAGTTTTTTTGCCGGTTCGCCTCGCAATACATTTCTTTCGAGACAAGAGACCCACGCCCCGTGAGAGCCCCGCTTGGCCTCAAACAGATAAAAGAATGGGCCATTTCAAACAGCTTTTCGCTTCTGGAAACGGACGTGGACGCCATCTTTGAACACAGGGAGAACAAAAGCCTGGACCTTTTGTGGAATCTCGCTTCTTCGTGCCCGCACCGGCTGGCGTCGGCCTTTGACCGGCGCGTGCTGGTCATCATCGACGAGTTCCAGAACACCGGGGAATACATTTACATGGATCCGGAACATCGAATCCGGGACGAAAGCATCCCCGGCACGTGGCACGACTTGTCCGAATCCAAATACGCCCCCATGCTGGTCACGGGATCTTACGTGGGCTGGCTCATCAACATCATCGACACCTATCTGGAAGCCGGTCGGCTGAAGCGCCAATTCATCAATCCCTATCTTCAGCCGGAATTTGGACTTCAGGCGGTTTTTAAATATTCGGAACATTGCGATCAGCCGATTTCCAACGAAACGGCGGTTCTGATTAACCATCTTTGCATGTCCGACCCGTTTTTCATCTCCTGCGTGATCCAGAGCGAATTCGAGGCCAAGGACCTGACCACGGAGGAAGGCGTGGTCAACGCGGTCCATCACGAAATCACGGATCGGCTTTCCGAGATGTCCATGACCTGGGGGGAATACATTGAACTGTCTTTAAAGCGGATCAACACCGTCAACTCCAAACGCATTATGCTGCACTTGAGCAAGCATTCCGACCGGGAGTGGACCCCAAAGGAATTGAAGCAAGAGCTGAGGCTTGAGATCGACGAAAACGAAATCAAAAAGCTGTTGCAAAACATGGTCAAGGCGGATTTGATTCAGCGGGGAAGCACGGACATCCGATACCAGGGATTGACCGATGGAACGCTTTGCCTGATTTTGCGGCAACGCTTCGAGGAGGAGATCGCGACCTTTGATCCCAATGTTGAAATAACTGATTTGAAACAGAATTTCTACGAAGAAATCCAGCGCCTGAAAAAAGAAAAGCGATCTTTGCAAGGCCTGATCAACCATTTAAGCGGCATGATGGCCGAATATCTCTTATGCAACGAGTTCAGAAGCAAGAAGCGGTTTCGCCTTTCCCGGTATTTTGAAAATGTAAAGGACGACGCGGAGTTGAACATCACGGACGCGACCATGCGGGTGAAATTCCAGCGTCCCGACGGCAAGGCCATGGAAATCGACGTGCTGGCCGCCTCGGCCTGCGGGCGCCTTTTGGCCGTGGAGGTGAAGAAAACACAAGCGCTGGTGGGATTGCCGGCGGTTGAGGATTTTTTGGAAAAAGCCCGTATTCTTGCCGATCTGCGTCCGGACAACGTTGTTTTACCGGCCTTTTTTTCCGTGGGCGGGTTTAAGGATGACGCCATGAAGTGTTGCGAGGAAGGGGGGATCGCGGTTGCGACGGAGATCGAATTGTTTTGATGGATCACCTTCTCTTGTAAAGCCAACTACAAGGATTTGGGATAAGCAAGGATTATAGCCACGGAACCTCAAAATTGAAAGGAAAAACAACCATGCCCCTGCAACACCCCCTCCCCGAATCCATCGGCGATCCGGACCTTCTCGTGGGTCGGGAAAAAGAATTTAACCTGCTCGACCCATGGATCGGCCGCATCCCCAGGCGCGTTTCCAAATCCAGGGCGCTATTGGGCCGGCGCAAAAGCGGGAAAACCGCCATTGTTCAGCGCATCTTCAATCGGCTGTGGAGCGACAACGGGCCGGTGATTCCTTTTTACATGCAGATTTCCGAAAAAAAAACATGGCTTGCGGATTTCGCCGTCGAGTTTTTTTGCCGGTTCGCCTCGCAATACATTTCTTTCGAGACAAGAGACCCACGCCCCGTGAGAGCCCCGCTTGGCCTCAAACAGATAAAAGAATGGGCCATTTCAAACAGCTTTTCGCTTCTGGAAACGGACGTGGACGCCATCTTTGAACACAGGGAGAACAAAAGCCTGGACCTTTTGTGGAATCTCGCTTCTTCGTGCCCGCACCGGCTGGCGTCGGCCTTTGACCGGCGCGTGCTGGTCATCATCGACGAGTTCCAGAACACCGGGGAATACATTTACATGGATCCGGAACATCGAATCCGGGACGAAAGCATCCCCGGCACGTGGCACGACTTGTCCGAATCCAAATACGCCCCCATGCTGGTCACGGGATCTTACGTGGGCTGGCTCATCAACATCATCGACACCTATCTGGAAGCCGGTCGGCTGAAGCGCCAATTCATCAATCCCTATCTTCAGCCGGAATTTGGACTTCAGGCGGTTTTTAAATATTCGGAACATTGCGATCAGCCGATTTCCAACGAAACGGCGGTTCTGATTAACCATCTTTGCATGTCCGACCCGTTTTTCATCTCCTGCGTGATCCAGAGCGAATTCGAGGCCAAGGACCTGACCACGGAGGAAGGCGTGGTCAACGCGGTCCATCACGAAATCACGGATCGGCTTTCCGAGATGTCCATGACCTGGGGGGAATACATTGAACTGTCTTTAAAGCGGATCAACACCGTCAACTCCAAACGCATTATGCTGCACTTGAGCAAGCATTCCGACCGGGAGTGGACCCCAAAGGAATTGAAGCAAGAGCTGAGGCTTGAGATCGACGAAAACGAAATCAAAAAGCTGTTGCAAAACATGGTCAAGGCGGATTTGATTCAGCGGGGAAGCACGGACATCCGATACCAGGGATTGACCGATGGAACGCTTTGCCTGATTTTGCGGCAACGCTTCGAGGAGGAGATCGCGACCTTTGATCCCAATGTTGAAATAACTGATTTGAAACAGAATTTCTACGAAGAAATCCAGCGCCTGAAAAAAGAAAAGCGATCTTTGCAAGGCCTGATCAACCATTTAAGCGGCATGATGGCCGAATATCTCTTATGCAACGAGTTCAGAAGCAAGAAGCGGTTTCGCCTTTCCCGGTATTTTGAAAATGTAAAGGACGACGCGGAGTTGAACATCACGGACGCGACCATGCGGGTGAAATTCCAGCGTCCCGACGGCAAGGCCATGGAAATCGACGTGCTGGCCGCCTCGGCCTGCGGGCGCCTTTTGGCCGTGGAGGTGAAGAAAACACAAGCGCTGGTGGGATTGCCGGCGGTTGAGGATTTTTTGGAAAAAGCCCGTATTCTTGCCGATCTGCGTCCGGACAACGTTGTTTTACCGGCCTTTTTTTCCGTGGGCGGGTTTAAGGATGACGCCATGAAGTGTTGCGAGGAAGGGGGGATCGCGGTTGCGACGGAGATCGAATTGTTTTGATGGATCGACCTTCTCTTGTAAAGCCAACTACAAGGATTTGGGATAAGCGCGGACGGCCGCATGGTTGGCGGTTATGGCGCGATTTTCAATGCGGGGCGCTCCTTCATCCGGCGGATGGCGTCCTCCAGGTCGATCTGGTTTTCGTTCTCCAGGGACTGGGCGCTGAGATCGATGAAGAGCTTTTTCTGCTCGAGGATGGCGGACCATCCATTGCGGGTCTGGATGTAGGCGGCCCACGGCACGAATTTGGTCAGGGGAAACGCCTGCCCCTCCCGGGGCGAGACGTCGATATTGATGCCCGAGATGAACGCCAGATTTTTGCCCCCGTATTCGCGCTCCTTGATTATGGATCGGTAAGTGCGATCGAACTCGATCTGGGTATTGGTCTGGGCCGCCGTCAGTTCGGGATGTTGAGCCGTCACGATCTGGGGCATGGTGTAGCTGAGATTCAGTTCCAGTTGATCCCGTCCCTCCGGGGCATTGGATATGGGGCGCTTGAAATGGAACAGGTCGGCTGTCAGCGCATCGCCGATGGGCTCCCGGATGCCGCCCTTCCAGGCTTCGGCAGGCAGCCGGGATTTGAACGCCCGGTTGACCGGAAACGCCTTGGAGGTGCTAAAGATGGTCAGCGGCTCGGGCCGGGCGCCCGGTTCCATGTCGATGAGCGCCTCGATGTGGGGGAACAACCCCGCATCGCGGTTGGGGTCCAGGAGCTGGTTGTCGATGACGACCACGTCGTTGCCGTTCAGATGAGAAAAAGCGATGTTCTCCCGGGCAAAGGCGTACTCCTTCCGATACCAGCTCAAGACCCCCTGGATCTTGCCGCAGGCCGGACCCTGGATGCGATCTTCGGTCTGAAGACGGCGGTAAATGCCGAACCGGTCCTTTTCAGAATCATACCCGACGTGACTGGCCTGGATGATGGCCAGATCCTGGCCGTGGTGGGCGTGGGGGCCATGCCGGCCCGTGGCCACGATGCCGCCCACTCGCCCGTGATTGAACGGAAACGTGCCAAAGTGTTTGGTGATCAGGATGATCGGGAACCCCTGACTTTCGTCCGAACAAAAAGCCCGGGACGGCATGATCTTCCCCGCCTCGAACCCGTAGGACCGGCACAGATTGTAAAACCGCGGAATGAAATCGCTGTACCGCATCAGCCGGTCGCTGATCTTAAAATCACCCATCAGGTGGGGCATGGGGCCTCCTTGCCACTGAACTCCATCAATTCCTGAACCCCGTGGCCCCGGCGACGGCGCCCGGGATCCCATAACAGAAAAGCCGTTAACCGCAAGCGGCCAACGGCTTTTACTATGAGGCCGATCCCCGGCGCATTGCGCCGTTGCGATCACTTTCCTAGTCGGTCAGTACGCACTCCGCTTCGCCCGAACACGTCACACCGAGGAAATGGCAAGCCTTGTTGACCACTTTCATCTCCTTTTCCGACGCGTCGTTGTCCGCCTTGGCGATGCGAAATGCGAGCTGAACCGCATTCACCGCTTCGGGTTTATGGATGAGCGGGGTGATCTCCGTCAACGCATAGACCAGGGCGTCATCCGGCTCTTTGACGAACTGCTTGGTCCATTTCCGGTATTCCTTGGTCAGTTTCTCCTTGTCCAGATCCTTGAGATACTCCGCCTCATGGATGAACTTCTCGGTTTCCTCGACCTCCCTGTCGTCGACATTGCCATCGGCCGCGGTAATCCAGGCGGCCAGCACCATGGATGCCTTGGCCACATCGTCGGTGATGAAAAATTTCGACACCTTGTCCATTCCGGTCTCCAGGAATTCCTTTGTCGAAGCGAACATGCCTCCTATGCCTTTTTTCATATCGAACCCTCCTTGTTATGGTTTTCAATTCACACCGGCGGACCCGCCGGCCCCATCTCGATTCTATTGAGATATACCAAATTTAGCGGTAAAATGCCATGATTTTGAGCGCCTCGGCCAAGCACCTCCGCCAAAAACCGCCCGGTATAGGATTCCGGAACCGCCGTCAGCGCCTCCGGGGTCCCCTCCCCCACGATCCAGCCGCCGTCGTCGCCGCCTTCCGGGCCCAGGTCG
>JAABTM010000477.1 GCA_011389855.1 Desulfobacteraceae bacterium | reverse complement strand
ATCCCGTCGCCGCCATGTACGCCGAACGCTGCCGGCGGTTCATGGAGGACCCGCCGGCGAACTGGGACGGGGCCGTGGCTTTGGATTTCAAGTAGGGCGGGGCGCGGGTTTCGGTTTTTTCTTGACGCTTATTCAGTTTATGACCTATCTCGGTACTGTTGAACCGAATTCTTACCGAGGGCCAAAAATGGGTGGACGAGGTGGACTGAGTGGACGGTGTGGACAAAGTGGACGGAAAACGCAGGGTGGGCCGCCGGGATCAGTTGCTTCAGCGCCATGGCGGCTATCGCAGCCTAAAAAGTTTTCAACTCGCCCAACTGGTGTATGACGTGACCGTCCGCTTCTGCGACCGCTACATCGACAAACGAAGCCGAACCCACGATCAGATGGTGCAGGCGGCCCGCTCGGGTGTTCAAAACATCGCCGAAGGCAGCAAAGCTTCGGGCACTTCGAAGAAATCGGAATTGAAACTGACCAACGTCGCCCGGGCAAGCCTCGAGGAATTGCGTCTCGATTACGAAGATTTTCTCCGTCAAAGAGGACTTGCGCTTTGGGAAAGGACCGACCCCAGGCGGGCAGAGCTGATTGATCGGCGCTGCACCAATGTCGAAGAAGTCGCTGCATGGGCGCGGGATGCCCATGCAAAAGGCTTGCAAAATGAAAACATTGAAAGCGTCGGTGTGTCCACTCAGTCCACCCAGTCCACCCAGTCCACTCCGTCCACCTTTCCTGAAATCGCCGCCAACGCCGCTTTGGTTCTAATCGCCGTCGCCTGCGGCCTGCTCGACCGCCAGCTCGCGGCCCAGGCGCGGGCCTTCGAAAACGAAGGCGGTTTCACCGAACGCATGTACCGAAGGCGCGTGGAGACACGGAGAAATACATGATCAACGCCGCCGCCCTCAACCGCCTCAAAACCCTGCTCGCCCCCGAAGACATCCTGCTCGCCCCCGAAGACCGTGCCTGCTACGCCTTCGACGCCACGGGCCGAAACCGGGTCCCCGACGCCGTGGTCTTCCCACGCAATACAGAAGCGGTCTCCGAAATCATGCGCATCGCCGACGGCCACCGCATCCCCGTCGTCCCGCGCGGAGCCGGTTCCGGCTTGTCGGGCGGCTCCGTGCCCCAGTCGGGCGGGCTGGTCATGGGGATGAACCGCTTCGACCAAATCCTTGAAATCGACGCCGACAATCTGGTGGCGGTGGTGGAGCCCTGCGTGGTGACGGCCGAGCTTCATAAAGCCGTGGAGCGGCTCGGCCTGTTCTATCCCCCTGACCCGGCCTCCATGGGCCACGCCACCATCGGCGGCAACATCGCGGAAAACGCCGGCGGCATGAGGGCGGTGAAATACGGCGTCACCAAAGAATATGTCATGGGCCTTGAAGTGGCGCTGCCCAACGGCGACATCGTCCATGCCGGCTCAAAATGCGTCAAAGATGTTGTCGGCTACAATTTAACCCCGCTTTTCATCGGCTCGGAAGGAACCCTCGGCATCGTCACCCGGGCCATCCTGAAGCTGCTGCCCCTTCCCGAGGCCAAGATGACCCTCATGGCGACGTTTCCCACCATGGGCGACGCGGCCCGGACCGTGTCGGCGGTCATCCGGAACCGCATCATCCCGGCGACCATGGAATTCCTGGATCGCCACGCCATCGGCGCCGTGGAGGCGTACCTGAAAATGGGCCTGCCCACCCAGGCCGGGGCGCTTTTGCTCATCGAGGTGGACGGCGAAAAAGATCAACTGGATCGCCAGATCGAGCGCGTTCGGGCCGTATGCGAGGAAAACAATGTGATGGACGCCCGGATCGCCCGGGAGAAAGCCGCCCAGGACGAGCTTTGGAAGGCCCGACGCTCGGTTTCGGCCTCCATGGTGCGGCTCAAGCCCCGGCGGATCAACGAGGACATCTCGGTGCCCCGGTCCCGGATTCCCGAGATGATCGCGCAAACCGAGATCATCTCCGAAAAACACGGCGTGCTCATCGTCAATTTCGGCCATGCGGGCGACGGCAATATCCATGTCAACCTGCTTTTCGGGGACAAGCCCGGCGATGACGAAAGGGTCCGCGGGGCCGTCAAGGATGTCTTCGAGGCCGCTATCGGCCTGGGCGGCCGCATTTCCGGCGAGCACGGCATCGGACTGGCCAAGCGGGATTACATCGGGTGGAACCTCGACGCCGCCACCCTGGGGATGATGCGGCGGGTGAAGCGGATGTTCGACCCCAACAATATTTTAAATCCCGGCAAGATTTTCCCCTGACGGGGCGCCCTCCCGATTTCGTCCGATCTCATCAAAACTCTTGAAATATCTTCCATAGCGTCATAAACTGCACCTTTTTAAAGGGCCTGGCGACGATGCAGGCGGCGTCCGGTCCGGCAATTTTCGAGAGGGTTACGGCGCACCACATGGTTCAGTACAGCGGCATCAATCATCTGGCGATGGTTACCGGCGACATGAACGCCACCATCCGGTTCTGGCGGGATCTGCTGGGCATGCGGCTGGTGGCGGGCCTGGGCCGGCCCGGCTATCGGCACTATTTTTTCGAGATCACCGGCCACGACATGATCGCCTTTTTCGAATGGCCCGACGCGGAGCCGTTGCCCGAAAAAGACCACGGTACGCCGGTGAAGGGTCCCGTCGGCTTCGACCATGTGGCCATCGAGGTGGCGACCGAGGACGATCTCTGGGAGGTCAAAGACCGGCTGGCGGCGGCGGAGATCTGGGTCTCCGAGGTGATCGACCACGGTTTCATTCACTCGATTTACGCCTTCGACCCCAACAACATTCCCATCGAGTTCTCCGCGCCGGTCCCGGGGGTGGATGTCCGACGCCGTCCGAAAATGAAGGATGCGGCCCCGGTGGCGGCGGCCCTGGAAGGGGCGGATCCGCAACCCGGCCGATGGCCGGCGGTTTCACAGCCGACGTCCGTTTCGGATCGCGCCGTTTACCCCGGAGAAGGCAATGTGCTGATCGAAGATGAAGGAACGGAAGATGACAACTGACGACAGGCGATCTCGATTCAGGGAACGCCTCCGGTCCGCCCCGGAGGGCGTAGTGAGGGCCTCGGCCCCGTGCCGGATCGACATGGGCGGCACCCTCGACATCAGCACGTTCCATCTGCCGCTGCGTCGCCTGAATCCCTGCACCTTCAACATCGCCCTG